>DATAMY010000061.1:0-2715 GCA_036266535.1 Usitatibacter sp.
CTCGTGGACCGGCACGGTGAACCCCGGGATCGTCTGGGCCGGCAAGTACATGCAGGTGGGGCTCGAGGCGGTGATCCCCGTGAATTCCGCGACCGGGGGAGGAAAGGGCGTGCTGCTCCAGCTCCATTTCTTCCTGGACGACCTCTTCCCGCGCGGCGCGGGCCGGCCGCTCCTCCCATGAAGCGGGCAATCGTCGGGCTCGCGCTCGCCCTCCTTCCGCCGGCCGCCTTCGCGCACGCATTCCTCGAGCACGCCGAGCCGCGGGTCGGAAGCAAGGTCGACCATGCGCCGGGCGAGGTAACGCTCCGCTTCTCCGAATCCCTGGAGCCGGCCTTCAGCACGGTGGAAGTGCTGGACGCCGCCGGGCATCGCGTGGATCGGAACGACCGCAAGGTCGATCCCAAGGACGCGGCGGTGATGCGCGTGTCGGTCCCGCCCCTCGGACCCGGCAAGTACCGCGTGAAGTGGCGCGCGCTTTCGGCGGATACGCACGTGACGCAGGGCGACTTCACCTTCGAGGTCGGGCGCTAGCCCGCGGCGATGGAAGCGCTCCTCACCATCGTCCGGGCGCTGCACTTCGCCGCCGTCATCGTCCTCTTCGGGCAGTTCGCGTTCGCGGCCTTCGTCTCGCCGGACGGCCGGCTGCCCGCGCGCTTCGCTTCGGTCGCATGGGCGAGCCTCGTCCTCGCGGCGCTCACGGCGTGCGCGTGGCTCGCGATCGAAAGCGTCAACATGAGCGGGCTCTCGCCGATCGAGGCCCTGGGGAGAACCACGCTGGAGACCGTGCTTTTCCGGACGCAATTCGGCCGCGTCTGGATCGGGCGGGCGCTCGTCATGGCGATCCTCTGCGCGGTGCTCGCGGCGGCGGGCGGGCGACGGCGCAACGTGCTCGTCGCATTCGGAGGAACGGCGGCGCTGATCCTCCTCGCCTCGATCGCCTGCGCGGGACACGCCGCCGCCGATCCGGGCGCCGATCGCTACGCCCACGGCGCGGCGGACGCGTTGCATCTCGTCGCCGCCGGCGCGTGGCTGGGTGCGCTCGTCCCATTCACGGCGTTGCTCGCGGCCGCCGCGCGCGACGCTTCGGCCGACGCGATCGCGCAGGCGCGGATCGCGACGCACCGCTTCTCCGTCCTGGGCGTGGCGAGCGTCGGCACGCTGGCCGTTACGGGCATCGTGAACACCTGCTACATGGTTCCCAACGTGCAGGCACTTTTCCATTCCCGCTACGGCCTCGAGCTCGTGGCGAAGCTCTGCCTGGTCGTGCTCGTCCTGGCGTTGGCGGCGGACAATCGCCTGCGCCTCACCGGGCGGCTGGACACCGGAGCGTCCGGCGCGGCGGGGTCGCTCTTCCGCAACGCCTGCGTCGAAGTCCTCCTCGGCTTCGCGATCGTGTCGATCGTGGGAAACCTCGGCATCACGATGCCGCCCATGGCCATGGCCGCGCATTGAGGCGGACGGGAACGTTTCGTCACCATCGGTAACGCGGCCGGCCGCGCGCGTCTCCGACAATGGAGGCGCCTCAATCGATCGGGAGCCGGCCATGAAACGCCTTTCCGCGCTCGTCCTCGCCGCCGCCGTGAACGGCCATGCCGCGCAGCTTCCGCCGGCGTACGGCTGCGATTCGCCCGAGGCGCGCCAGTTCGACTTCTGGGTGGGCGAGTGGGACCTCTCGTACGTCGAGAACGGCAAGCCGGGCACCAGCCACAACCGCATCACGAAGATCCTGGACGGCTGCGCGCTCCTGGAGGAGTTCTCCGGCGCGCCCAGCTCGCGCCTGGACGGCCGCAGCGTCTCCACGTTCGACCGGGCGACGCGGCAGTGGAAGCAGACGTGGGTGGACAACACCGCGTCGTACCTCGACTTCACCGGCGGCTGGGCGGATGGGCGCATGGTCCTTGTCCGCGAGGCGGAGATCACGGGCCGCAAGTTCCTGCAGCGGATGGTCTACGAGGACATCCACGCCGAGAGCCTCCGCTGGCTCTGGCAACGCTCCGACGACGGCGGGAAGACCTGGACCACGGGCTGGGAGATCGCGTACAAGCGCGTGAAATGAGTCCCCGCCGGCGGGTGTAAGCTTCCCGCTTCCGTCGCGCGTTGTATTCCCCCATGAAATCGTCGCGCCGCATCCTGTTCGCGCTCGCCGTCGCCGTCGCCCTGCTCTTCGGCGAGCAGGTGGCCGCGCTGCACGATCTCGGGCACGCGGTGGACCAGATCGCGCACAAGGGCTCGCTCCCGGCCTCCCCGTGCGACCAGTGCTTCGCCTGCGCCCAGCTCGCGGGCGCCGTGGGCACCAGCCTTCCGGTCATCCCCACCGTCCCCCTCGAGCGGGGCGCGCCGATCGAGCGGCCGAGCACGGGCATCTTCGCCGCGCCGCGGCTCGCGTTCCTGTCCCGGGGTCCGCCCCTGCTCCTCTGAGTCGACCGGCGCCGGCATTTCCGGCGCCGCAATCCTTTCGACCGGAGGTAAGACGTGCACAAACGCATGTGGGTCGCGGGCGCATGGGCGCTCGCGTTGCTGTGGGTTCCGCAGGCTCGCGCCGCGAGCGATGCGGAGCTGGACGAGATCCGCGCACAGATCCGCGATCTCAGGCAATCGTACGAGGCGCGCATCCAGGCGCTCGAGGCGCGGCTGAAGGCCGCGGAGACGAAGGCGGCGGAGGCCGCGCCGGCGCCAGCGCCCGCCCCGGTGGCGGAAGCGCCCGCACCCGTTCCC
>DATAMY010000062.1:0-4603 GCA_036266535.1 Usitatibacter sp.
TCAAGGATCGCGCCAAGGCGATCATGGAGAAGGCCGGCGTGCCGGTCGTGCCGGGGTATCACGGGGAGCGGCAGGACGACGCGCTCCTCGCGGCCGAGGCGGAGAAGATCGGCTATCCCCTCCTCGTGAAGGCGGTAGCCGGCGGCGGCGGGAAAGGCATGCGGCTCGTCACGCGCGGCGCCGATTTCGCGCGGGAGCTCGCCGGCGCGCGCCGCGAGGCCAAGGGCGCCTTCGGCGACGACCGGGTGCTCCTCGAGCGCTTCGTGGAAGGGCCGCACCACATCGAGTTCCAGGTCTTCGGCGACACGCACGGGCACTACGTCCATCTTTTCGAGCGCGAGTGCTCGATCCAGCGCCGCCACCAGAAGGTGCTGGAGGAGACGCCCTCGCCCTTCGTGGACGATGCGTTGCGGCTGCGCATGGGAGAGGCCGCCGTCGCAGCCGCGCGCGCCATCGCCTATCGCGGCGCGGGGACGATCGAGTTCATCGTGGGCGCGGACCGCCGCTTCCACTTCATGGAGATGAACACGCGGCTCCAGGTCGAGCATCCGGTCACCGAGATGATCACGGGCGAGGACCTGGTCGAATGGCAGCTTCGCGTGGCCGCGGGCGAGCCGCTCCCGCTCTCGCAGCCGGAGATCCACGCGGCGGGTCACGCGATCGAGGTGCGGATCTGCGCGGAGAATCCGGCGAACCAGTTCCTCCCCGAAACGGGACGCGTCGCCGTCTTCCGGGCGCCCGCCGCGGCGGACGACGTCCGCCTCGAGACGGGCGTCCGGCAGGGCGACGAGGTGACCGTGTTCTACGATCCCATGATCGCGAAGCTGGTCGCCTGGGGCGACGATCGCCCGGACGCCGCCCGGCGCATGGCCTCGGCGCTCGGCGAGATGGAGATCCTCGGCGTGCGGACGAACCTCGCCTTCCTCGAGCGGGTCGTCGCCCATCCGGCCTTCCTCGCCGGCGATACCGACACCGGGTTCATCGAGCGCCATCGCGCGGAGCTCGTGCCTGTCCCCACTGGCGCGCCGGCCAAGGCGGTGATCGCGTGCGCCGCGCGCGTCTTCCTGGACGAGCTTCGCGACGCGGCGGCCGCCCCGCCATCGCCGTGGAACGACACGACCGGCTGGCGCCTGAACCAGCCCAAGGCGCGGCGCATGGAGCTGCGCGCGGGCGATGGAAGCGTCGTCGCGATCGAGGCGGAGCATCGCGGCGATCACGCGCTCGTGAGGCTCGGCGGGCGGAGCCACGAAGTGCGCCTGGGCCCCGCGGACACGGATGGACGGCTGCAGGTCGCGCTGGACGGCGAGACGTACGTCGCGCGCGTGGCGCGGCATGGGGACCGGCTCTCCGCCGTCACGCCGAAAGGCCGGCACGAGATGGTGCTCGTGGACCCGTTCCACTACGAGCCGGCCGACACCTTGCCGGATGCGCGCCTCACCGCGTTGATGCCGGGGCGCGTCGTGAAGGTCCTCGCCACCGCGGGCGCGTCGGTCAAGAAGGGCGATGCGCTCATGATCCTCGAGGCGATGAAGATGGAGCACACCATCGTAAGCCCGCGCGCGGGCGTGATCGAGCGCGTGGCCTTCCGCGAGAACGACCTCGTGCCAGCGGACGCGGTGCTCGTCTCCTTCCGCGACTAGCGAAAAGTTTTCGCGGCAGGAAGGAAGGGCGCGAAAGAATTTCGGGTCGGAAAAATCTCCTCCGTTCGCGTCGTGCCGGTCGACCGGCCCCGAGCATAATACATCGTAGTGCGATATATCTCGAAGATCAAGCAATTGCGCCGGCGGCGAGCGCCGGTCGCCGTGCTTTTCGCGAGGGTGGCACGAACGATGCTGGCGTGTGGTTTTCAGGCTAGGGACTTACCGCCATGGCCACGATATCCAGGCGCGAGCTGCTCAAGGCGGCGACGCTCCTCCCGGCCGCGGGCGCGGTGGCTGCCACCGCGCCCATCACTTTCGTTCCGCGGACGATGCCTTCGGCCGGAGGCAATCCCCCCGACTACGCGGCCCCTTCACAGGGCTTTCTCACCGCTGAAGAGCGAGCCTTCGTCGAGGCGGCGATCGCCCGGATCATTCCCTCGGACGACCTCGGTCCCGGCGCGAAGGAAGCGGGCGTCGCCGACTTCATCGACCGCCAGCTCGCCGGCCCGTATGGCGCTGCCGAAACCTGGTACATGCAAGGGCCCTGGGCGCAGGGAACCGAGCAGCAGGGCTACCAGCTCCGCCTTTCGCCGGCACAGCTCTACCGCGCCGCCATTCGCGGCATCCGTGCGGAGCTCGGAAAGACCCAGGGCGGAAAATCGCTCGCCGACCTCGATGCGGCTTCCCAGGACGCATTCCTCCATGCGCTCGAGAAGGGGGATGTGAAGATCCCGGGCGACCTCGGGAAGCATTTCTTCGAGATGCTCGTCACCAACACGGTCGAGGGATTCCTCGCCGATCCGATCTACGGCGGGAACCGGGACTTCATCGGCTGGAAGCTCATCGGGTTCCCGGGTCCCCGCTACAACTACGTCGCGGAGATCGACCAGTTCGGCCGGAAGTACGACATGCCGTTCGTGAGCGTCGCGGGACGCGACGCCGGCGTGAAAGGAGCATGAGCATGGCCAAGCGGCTGCCGGGCGTGGACGTGGTGCTCGTCGGATTCGGATGGACCGCCAGCATCCTCGCGAAGGAGCTCACCGACGCGGGCCTGCAGGTGCTGGCGCTCGAGCGCGGCGGCTTCCGCGACACGATCCCGGACTTTTCGCCCGCGACGATCCAGGACGAGCTTCGCTACGCCGTGCGGAACGGCCTCTTCGAGGAGCCCCATCGCGAGACGCTCACGTTCCGGAACAACGCGTCGCAGGTCGCCCTTCCGATGCGCGAGCTGGGGTCGTTTCGCCCCGCCGCGGGCGCCGGCGGCGCGGGCGTCCACTGGAACGGCCAGAACTGGCGTTTCCTTCCCACCGACTTCGAGCTCCGCAGCCACATCACCCGCCGGTACGGCAAGGGATTCATCCCGGCCGACATGACCATCCAGGACTGGGGGGTCACGTACGACGAGCTGGAGCCTCACTACGACGCGTTCGAATACCTCTGCGGCATCTCGGGAAAGGCGGGCAACGTCGGCGGGAAGATCGTCGAAGGCGGAAACCGCTTCGAAGGCCCGCGGAAGCGCGACTTTCCCCTGCCGCCCCTCAAGCGGTGCTACTCCACCGCCCTCTTCGACAAGGCGGCCCGCGAGGCGGGGTTCAGTCCCTTCCCGGCGCCGGCGGCGAATACGTCGAAACCGTACAAGAACCTCTACGGCGTGCAGATGGGCCAGTGCACGTTCTGCGGCTATTGCGAATGGTTCGGCTGCGGGAACTATTCCAAGGCGAGCCCGCAGGCCTGCGTCTTCCCTGTTCTCCTCGGTCGGGACAATTTCGAGCTGCGTTGCCAGAGCAACGTGACGCGCGTCCTGCGCGATTCGAGCGGCAAGCGGGCGACCGGCGTCGTGTATGTCGACGTTTCCGGCGAGAGCTACGAGCAGCCCGCCGAGCTCGTGATCCTCTGCGCTTTCGCCCAGCACAACGTGCACCTTCTACTCCTGTCGGGCATCGGGAAGCCGTACGATCCCGTCGCGAACACGGGTGTCGTGGGCCGCAACTATGCCTACCAGATCACCTCGTCGGTGGACGTGTTCCTCGACCAGAACCTGAATCCGTTCATGGGCGCGGGAGCGCTGGGCCAGGTCGTGGACGATTTCAACGGGGACAACTTCGACCACGGGCCCCACGGCTTCATCGGCGGCGGCTACATCGCGCTCTGGAACACGGGCGGGCGGCCCATCCTGCAGCACAAGGTCCCGGACAAGACGCCGAAGTGGGGATCCGGGTTCAAGAAGGCCCTCGCCGAGAACTACCTCAAGGCGGCGAGCATCGCGACCCACGGAAGCGTGCAGAGCTACCGCGACTGCTACCTGGACCTCGATCCGACCTACCGGGACGTGTACGGCAACCCGCTCCCGCGGCTCACCTTCGACTTCCACGACAACGAGCACCGGATGTCGAAGTTCGTGACGGACCGCGCCGCCGAAATCGCGAAGGCCATGCGCCCGCGCTCGATGCACGTGAAGCAGCGGGAAGGCCATTACTCGCTCGTCCCCTACCAGACGACGCACAACACCGGCGGCGCCGTGATGGGCACCGATCCGCGCACGAGCGTCGTGAACCGCTACCTGCAATCCTGGGACGTTCCGAACCTCTTCGTGATGGGGGCCTGCGCCTTTCCCCAGAATGCCGGCTACAACCCGACGGGAACGGTCGGCGCGCTCACGTTCTGGGCGGCCCGCGCGATCAGGGAGCAGTACCTGCGCAACCCCGGCCCGCTCATGAGCGCGTGATGGAGGCCGCCATGCAGATCCGGAACATTGTCCTCGCCGCGGCGATCGCCTGCGCCGCCGCCGCGGCCCCGAGCGCCTTCGGCGTCGATACCGACTACGCGAAGATCGAGCGCGGGCGCTACCTCGTGCACGCCGGCGATTGCGCCGCGTGCCACACGGACGAGGGCGGGAAACCGTTCGCGGGCGGGCGCCCGATTCCCACGCCATTCGGGACGATCTACGCGACGAACATCACGCC
>DATAMY010000063.1:0-16115 GCA_036266535.1 Usitatibacter sp.
AGCGCGCAACCGCCGCCACCCGTCGCCGGAGCCGCCGCCGTGCCGCAGCCCGCTTGGTACGCGAACACGCCGGTCGCCGCGCCGCCGAGCTGGGCGAGCAGGCCGCCAGCCGCCGTCACCTGGATCATGTCGCCGGCAACCTTGGGCGCAGCCGAGTTCGCCGTGCCCGTGTCCGAGCAACCCGACGACGCCGTGTTGGCGGGCATGAAGCCCTTGGACTGGTAGTACTCCGCGACGCTCGTCTTGCAGACGCCGGCGGCATTGATCAGCTCGGTCACTTTCGAGCGGACCATGTAGTCCTGGTAGGCCGGAATCGCGATGGCCGCCAGGATGCCGATGATCGCAACCACGATCATCAATTCGATCAACGTGAAGCCTTGCTGGACTTTCTTCATGAAGGGATCTCCTTGTGTGGGGTGCTTCGCTTGCAGCCGCCTGTCATGCGCGGGGGGGCGGCCCCTATATGCAATCGCCGTGCCGCGGCAAGGCCCGACATGCATGGAGGAAGGGACCATCGGGGCCCTCCGGATAATTCCCATGGATTCAGGGGCCTGGGTGGACGGGCCAATCGCGCGGGGATACCCGCCCAGGGGATAGCGCATCAGCCAGCGACCCGATCCCGGCAGGCGCGCCGCGCATAAGTGGTGGAAGTGCCCTTTTTGGTCGAATCCCCGGCCACGGCCTCCGGAGGCTCGCCAGGGCGAGATCAGCCCCAATGCGACGTCGCGCGGCAGACCTATGATCGCGGAAAGCACGCGGATCGCCGGGTCCTCGAGGGAGGCCACGCGAAGCTCGCGAGGGAAAGGCTTCACCGTGTCGTTGCATTCCACGCGATCGCCCACGCGCGGCAGCGCTGACGTCGGAACGGTCCTACACTTTTTCGGCACCCGCGGTGACAGACTTGCAAGGGCCGCGACGGCAACATGAACCCGTCGCAAAAGGGCCCGCCATGTCCCTACATCCGTTTCCCAGAGGTGGCAGCCGGCGCATCGCCGCCGTGAGCTGGCAGGACCGGCTCGAGGCCGCCGATTCGGAGGCCGACGTGGTCCAGATCGCCAAGGACTACGTGGCGACGCTCGACCCGGACCAGGTGGCGCTCCTGCCGGGCTCGTGCCGCCCCCGGAAGCTCATCACCGCGAACGACGTGTCGTCCTATGCGTTCGACCTGGTGCGCTACGAGTGCGCGGATGCGGACGACGCCGCGCCCTTCATCCATCGCCTGGCCGCGTTCTTCTCGCACGCCTCGATCCGCCTCTCGGAGATCATGCGGCGGATGAACGACGAGGACCTGGACCGCCAGCAGGCGGGCTAAGGTCTCACCCGGCCTGCGAGCCGGAAGCGCCCTGCGGCGCGCATTCCAGGCCGTTCCCGCCCGTCGCCTCGTCGTTCGCCGAGCCCGCTGCCGGCTTCGCCGCGATCTGCGTCACGCGCACCGCGGCGTGCGTGAAGACGAGCAGCAGCTCCTGCAGGCGCGCGAGCGCCGCGGCGTCCCCGCGGAAATGGGCATGCACCTCGCCCACGCGGAACATCCACGACATGATGTCCGCACGCTCCCGGATCCTGCCCGGCCACGCGGCGCCGGGAAGCGAGCGGATTTCCTGGGCGGTCCATTCGGCGAGATAGGCCTGGACCAGGTCGACCACGTCGGCTTCGGTCGCCGCATTCTTCAGGTGGGTTCGCCAACGGTGGCGGATCACGCGCTTCGTCTCCTCTCCAGTCACGGGCCTCACGTGTCGGGGGAGCGGGCGTGGGCAGCGAAGGAATTATGCCGAATGGGCCCGTGGTGCTGTCTGTAGGATTGATCCTACATCCGAACAAAAACGCGGAAACCGGATACGTCATTCGATGAGCCGGTGCTTCATCGCGTAGTGCACGAGGTCCACGTTGGTGTTGAGCCCCAGTTTCTTCAGGATGCGGCCGCGATACGTGCTCACGGTCGAGGGCGAGAGGCGCATCTCCTCCGCGATCTGGTGCAGCGTCTTCCCGGAGGCGAGGAGCCACATCACGCGGTACTCGCGGTCCGAGAGGCGCTCGTGCGGCGGGCGTTCCTGCTCGGGCGTGAGGCGCGAGGCGAGCTTCTCCGCGAGCGCGGGGCTCACGTAGCGCCCGCCGGTGGCGACCTTCTTCACCGCCGCCGTGAGCTCGTCGCCCGCGCTCTCCTTGCTGATGTAGCCCGCGGCGCCCGCCTTGAGCGCCCGCAGCCCGTGCGGGTCCTCGGGGTAGATGCTGAGGATGAGCACGGCGCGGTCGGGATAGTCGTGCTTCACGTCCGAGAGCAGCTCCACGCCGCCCCGGCCGGGCATCGAGTAATCAAGCACGGCGACGTCCCAGTCGACCTGGTGCGCCAGGTCGAAGGCTTCGTCGCCGTCGCGCGCCTCTCCGACCACGTTCACTTCCGGGTCGGAGCTCAGCATTTGCTTGAGACCTTGCCGCACCACCGGATGATCGTCGGCGATGAGCACCTTGACCGGCGCGCCGCGCGTGCCGTGCATTACGGAGGAGGATGCGAAGCTCATGTCAGGCGTGGAATACCGGTTGTTGTGCGGTTGTCGGAATCGTCACGGAGACTGTCGTCCCCTTCCCCTCCTCGCCTTTCACGTCGATCGCGCCCCCGAATGCGAGCACGCGTTCGCGCAAGCCCAGAAAGCCCAGCGAGGTCGGGCTTTCGAACTCGGAGGTCCTGATGCCCCGTCCGTTGTCGGACACGGTGAGCTTGAGGCCCTCATCCTGTGCCTCCTCCACCTTCACGTCGACGCGCGTCGCGTTGGCATGCCGCGCGACGTTGGTGAGGAGCTCCTGGAAGATGCGAAAGAGCGCCGTCGAGCGCTCCTTGTCCGGGTCGACGAAGCGCGGCGGCATCTCGACCAGGCAGCGCACACCCGTGCGGCGCTGGAACTCGCGCGATTGCCAGTCGATCGCGGCCCCGAGCCCGATCTCGTCCAATACCTCGGGGCGCAGGCCCGAGGCGATCCGCCGGACGGAATTGATGATGCGGTCGATCGCGTGCGAGGCGGCCTGCACCTTCTCGGCCATCGTCTCCTCGTCGCCCGCGTCGGCGCTCTTCGCGATCCCGCCGATGTCGAACTTGAGGCCGGTGAGCGCCTGGCCCAGTTCGTCGTGGATCTCGCGGGCGATGTGGATCCGCTCCTCCTCGCGCACGGACTGCAGGTGGGCGGCGAGCGCCCTCAGGTTCTCTTCGGACGTGCGCAGGCGCTGCTCGGTCAGGGCGCGCTCGGCGAGCTCGGCGTTCAGCATGCGGTTCATGTCGTGCAGTCCCACGAAGACGGCGAGCTTCGAGCGCAGCACCTCCGGGATCACCGGCTTCACGATGTAGTCGACGGCGCCCGCCTGGTAGCCGCGGAACATCGAGGCGAGGTCCTCCTGCGCCGCGGTGAGGAAGATGATCGGCGTGTAGCGCGAGCGCTTGCGCTCGCGGATCATGCGCGCGGTGGTGAAGCCGTCGATCCCGGGCATGCGCACATCCATCAGGATCGCGGCGAAATCGTCGTCGAGGACCTTCCTCAAGCCCTCCTCGCCCGAGCGCGCGGTCACGAGCCGCGACCCCAGCGAACGCAGCACCGCTTCCATCGCGAGAAGGCTCTTCTCGTCGTCGTCCACGATGAGGATGCTCGCGTGGTGAGAGTCGCCCATCGTCACGCCGCGAGGACCAGCACGGAATAGCCGCCGAGGAGCCGCGCCGCGGCGTCCGGGTCGATCGCGAAGAGCGCGCGCCGGGGACCGTTCAGGAGCCGCGACTTCCAGCCGTAGCGCCCGAGTTCGGTCGCCGAAAGCTCGGGCGGGATGTGGAAGACCGTGTGCGCCGCCTTCGGACGAAGGCGCCGCAGGAATCCGGGAGAGTCCTCGACGTGCTCGACCACGTCGATCGCGAGCGCCACGTCGAAGCGCTCGGCCTCGGCGAGCGCATCGCCCAGCCGGTATTCGAGCCCGTGGGCGGACTTCCGGGAGCTCAACGCCCACGCGTGCGGCGACACGTCGTCGACGCATCGCGCCCCAGGCCATCGCTGCGCGACGCCGGCGATCACGCCCCCGGCGCCGCAGCCCACCTCGCAGACGGTCTTCGGCACGATCCCGTGCCGCTCGAGGATCCGGGCCACGCGATCGGCCTTCCAGCCGGAATCGGCCGAATGCCAGGCCGGATTCCTCGCGAGGTAGGTCCCGTCGGTGTAGATCGAGTCCATGCAGCCCGTTTCACATGGCGCGGAAATGCTCCGCGCGGCGAGACAAGTCTATGAACCGAGGATTGCACCCTATAGGGGCACCCTCTTGGTCCGCATAGACTACGAAACGGGGTTATTCCGTAAAACCTCCAAAAAGGCCACCCGTGCGCGCCTTGTGGGGCGCTCCCGACGCACCGGTTGCCGGAATCCAGGTCTCGGAGGGCACGAACTGGAAGACCGCGCCGGCCGTGGCGGCCGGCCGCGCCGCGGCCGCGGCATCGGCGCGCGGCCTCTTCGCGGCGCCGGCGGCTTGGGCCGTGCGCGTGGACTCGTCGACGTGGAACGTGCGCGCCTCGCTGCGGCGGCCCGCCCGGCCCTCGGTGGTCACGCGCCAGGAATACTCGCCCGGCGGCACGCTCCGATCCCACGCGAGCCAGTTGCCCGACGTGGTCCGCGACTCGGTGTGGCCGTCCGGGAACGTGAGCGCCACCGTGTAGGCGCGGGCGCCATCCTGCTGCGGCCACGTGAACTGCGGCGCTTCGGCGAAGAGGGTCGCGCAATCGGCGGGGCGGACGGACGCGAGGAGCGGATCGGCGTGCGTGAGGAAGTCGCGGTGCTCCCCGCAGGCGGCATGGGCGCGCGGGGCGCAGAGCGCCGCGGCGGCGAGGAGGACGGCCGCGAAGGCGGCGGCGAGGGGCTTGCGGGCTTGCGTGTGCATCGGGGCTCCAGGGGCGGCGTCGGGTACGCAGCCTTGGCAGCAACGCGCATGCCAGCGCAGGAAATCCGCGCGAGAACAAGCGCTTGCCGGAGCTCGGCCGCGACCCACCCGTGCGCACTGTAGGCAATCCTCGACGCCTCCTGGCGTTCTGCCTCGACGGCGCTGTAGGAGCTCATCGTCGAGGGCGTGGCTCGCGCGACAATTCGTAGCCAGCGAGCGACATCACGTGCGAATCCGCTGACATCCTGCGGCACTGCCGTCCTACGCACCGCGAGAGCGCCCTCCTCGCGTCGCTTCGCGGCGACACCGGCTCACGGCTGCCTCACGCGGTACTTCCTTCCGACCCATGCATGGAGCGATCGCCAGCGCGGGAAGACCATCCACCAGAAGACCAGCATCGCGAAGAGCGACGCCGCGAAGACCGCCGCCGCGAGCCGCGCATCGGTGGCGAGGCGCGCGATGAGGTAGAAGTCGAGCGCGAGGCCCATCGCGAGCGGCACCATGCCCGCGAGGAGGAGGAGCGTGGAGAGGTAGATGAAGGTGTCCGTCACCACGCGCCCGCCGTAGTGGCGGTGGACCGCCGCGGGCGTCATCACGAGCGCGGCGGCGAGCGCCACGAGGCACATCGCGGCGAGATGCAGGTAGCGCTCCGGCGTGTCGAGCTCGTCGCCGAAGCGCTGGTTGAAGACGGCGATCAGCTGGAAGCCGAAGGTCGCCTGGATGCCCGGGAGCACCATCCGGCATTCCTCGACCAGCGTGCTCGCGGCGTCCGAAAGGTCGAGCCGCTCGCGCTCCTCGCCGGGCTCGCGCCCCTCCGCGATCGCCATCGTCCATCGCCTAGCGGGCGGTGTTTCCTTCCGGCCGCACGGCGGCCGCGGGGCTCGGCCACAGCGCGCGGTACGCGGAGCGCAGCTTCGGGATCTCGTAGCGCCATTCGAGCTCGTTCTCGACGCGCCGGCGGCCATGGGCACCCATCGCCGCGCGCCGCTCAGGGTCGTCCACGAGCTCCAGGATCTTCGTGGCCATGTCCGCCGGGTCGTTCCGGCGCGCGTAGAGCGAGGCCTCCTGCGCGGAGAAGCGGCCCTCGGTGAGATCGAACTGGACGATGGGCTTCCCGAGCGCCATGTACTCCATGATCTTGTTCATCGTCGACTTGTCGTTCATCTCGTTCGCGATGTCCGGGTTCACGCACACGTCGGCGGTGTTCAGCATCGCGAGGAGCTCCGCGTCCGGAACGCGCCCGGTGAAGGTCACGTAGTCCTCGATGGCGAGCTCGCGCGCGAGGGCCTTCATCTCCTCGAGCGACGTGCCGCCGCCCACGAGGCCGAAGTGCACGTCGGTCCGCCCATGGTCGTGGACGATCGCGCGCGCGGCCCGGAGGAGGAGGTCGATCCCCTCCTGGCGGCCCATCACGCCCACGTAGCCCACGAGGTGCTTGCGGCCCTTCTTCAACGACTCGTCCGGCGGCAGGACGCGGAGCCGCTCGAGGCTGGGGCCACTGCGCACGACGAAGACCCGGTCCGGGTCCATGCCGCCGCGCTCGACCGCGATCTTCCGGTACGACTCGTTGGTCGCGATCGAGACGTCCGCCACCTTGAAGGTCGCGCGCTCGAGCCAGACCATGAGCTTCCAGAAGAAGTCGCGGCGCCCGAACTTCGCCTCGTAGAGCTCCGGGTTGATGTCGTGGTGGTCGAAGACGAACTTCTTGCCGAGGAGCTTGAAGAAGCCGCCGATGAGGAAGAAGAGGTCCGGCGGGTTGCACGCGTGGATCACGTCGAAGCCGCGCGTGAAGAGCACGCGCCAGCAGAGGAGGAAGGTGTGGAAGAGCGCGGCCGAGTACTCGATCGCGTAGCCCAGCGCGCCCTCCGCCTCCATCGGCAGGTCGTAGCGGTAGATCGCGATGCCGTCGATCTCCTCGAAGTAGCTCTCGAAGCCCTTGCCGGTGGGACAGATGATCGAGACCGAATAGCCGGCGTCGCGCAGCGCGCCCGCCTCCTGCCACACGCGCCGGTCGAAGGGGCTGGGGAGGTTCTCGACGAGGATGAGGACCCGCTTGGCGACCTTCATGTCACCAGCAGATCCCGTCGTAGACGCCCTCGACGCTGCGCGTGTCGGCGATCCGCACGAGGTCCACGATGAGCTGCCCGCCCTCCAGGCGCTTGGGCACGTCGCGGAATTCCGGCGAGCCGTTCCCGATCACGATCGTCTCGGCGTGCGCGAGCACGTCCTCGATCGTGGGGACCATGAGCTTCGAGATGTGCGGGATGTGGTTCAGGATGTACTCGCGGTTCGCGCCGTGGATGGAGGCCATCCGCACGTTGCTGTCGTAGATGCGCAGGTCGTAGCCCTTGCCGATCAGGCGCTCGACCAGCTCCACCATCGGGCTCTCGCGGAGATCGTCGGTGCCGGCCTTGAAGCTGAAGCCCAGGACGCCGATCTTCTTCCGCCCCTTCTCGATCACGGCCCGGATGCCGCGCTCGATCTGCTCGTCGTTCGACGGGATGATGGCGTCGATGATCGGCACCTTCACGTCGAGGAGCTTCGCCTTGTACGAGAGCGCCCGCACGTCCTTCGGCAGGCACGATCCCCCGAAGGCGAAGCCGGGCTTGAGGTAGTAGGGCGAGAGGTTCAGCTTCGTGTCCTGGCAGAAGATCTCCATCAGCTTGTGGCTGTCGAGCTTCAGCGCCTTGCACACGTTCCCGATCTCGTTGGCGAATGCGACCTTGAGCGCGTGCCAGGTGTTGTCCGCGTACTTCACCATCTCGGCCGTCTCGTAGTCGGTGCGGATGACCGGGCCGGGAAGGTGGCCGTAGATCTTCGCCACGAGGTCGCCGCTCGCGCGGTCGAGCTCCCCGATCACCGTCTTCGGCGGATGGAAGTAGTCGTGGACGGCGGTGCCTTCTCGCAGGAACTCGGGATTGAGGCATACCCCGAAATCCTCGCCGGCCTTGAGGCCCGAAGACGCTTCGAGCGTGGGGATCACGACCTGGCGCATCGTCCCCGGGAGCATGGTGCTCCTCACGACGACGGTGTGGCCGGGATGGTCCTTCAGCGCCTCGCCGATCTGCTCGCAGACCCGGCGCACGAACCGGAGGTCGATGTGGCCGTTCCCCAGGCTGGGCGTGCCCACGCAGATGAGGGAGAGGTCGGTATGCCGCACCGCTTCCTGCACGTCCGCCGTCGCGCGGAGCCGCCCTTCGGCCACGGCGAGCTCGATGATCTCGCCGATGTCCTTCTCGATGATCGGCGTCTTTCCGGCGTTGATGAGGTCGACCTTCGCCTGCTGCGGGTCGACCCCGATGATCTCGTGGCCGTCCTTCGCGAGGCAGCCGGCGGAAACGGCGCCGACGTAGCCGAGGCCCATGATGCTGATCTTCATCGTTGCGGCTCTCCGGGGGAAAAATGGCTTCGGAGCCTAGGATGGGGGCTCCACTTGACCCCCTCTCCTCCGTCCGGAGGGTCCCGCATAGTCCTAGCGGATCAGCACTCGACGAAAGTCCGGAGCGTCGCCCGCCCCCGGGTCCGCGTCCGCCAGGCGAGGGTCGCGGTGGCCGTCTTCCGGTCGAAGCGGCGGGACACCCACCCGGCGATGGGCGCGAGGCTCCCGCGCAGCACCTCCGCCTCCCCCTCGACGCCCGTGGGCCAGCGCAGCCGCACCTTCCGGCCGCACCGTGCGAGCTCCACGCCGCCCGCGAACGGGCGCACCTCGCACTCCTCGTGGCAATGGAAGAGGATCTCCACCGCGTGCTCGCCGCGAGCCTCGATCGTGTCCTCGATGCCGAGCCGCCGGCCGCGCTTCACGAGCGTGAGGCGCCGGCGGTGGGTCGCGGGATCCGGGAGCGCGCGATAGCCGTCGTGCGCCCCCTCGAAGACGTCCTGGTCCTCGTCGCTTCGCCAGACGGAGCACGCGGCGCGGGCCTTCCGCAGCCACATGAAGTTCCCGCCCGGCCGGGACTGGTCGGCGCCGTCGACCCGCACCGTGTTGTGGGCCGAGGTGCCGCGGAAGTAGCCGCGCCACTCGCCCTCCGTGTGGTACGCGTAGGTGCCGGGGTCGACCAGGAACTCGAGCCCGCCCACCGAGAGCGTGAACGAGAGCGCATCGGCATGGCCATGCGCCGCAATTTCCCGATATCCGAGGGGCCCCGCGTCCGCGACGATGCGGATCTCCTCAGGCGTCTCGAAGCCCGAGCCCAGGACGTACATGCCGCCTTCCGGGAACGTCCGCCGGACGGGGAGCTTCGCCGTGGCGGCGTCGATGGCCGCGAAATCCTCGTCCGCGCGCGGGCCCAGGAGCCAGCGCGTCTTGTCGTCGAGCGCGCCCGCCTTCGCCTTGAATTCGGAGCGGCCGAAGAGGACCGCGCCGGTGGCGAGGAGCGAGCGGTAGCGGCAGAAATCGTCCCGCGGATCGAGGCGCACCACGTACCCGTCGTCCGCATCGCCGAACATCGGGACGTTCCCGCCCACGTCCATGATGGAGGCCAGATACTCGAGCATCGCCTCGATCCGGCCCTCGTACTCGGCCTCGAAGGCGACGCCGTTGGCGCGCGCCGCGAGGAGCGGAAGCAGCAGCAGGTCCAGCTCGAACTGCTGGTAGGAGACCGCCTGCTCGCGGTTCACCCCGTCCGGAGCGTTCTGGAGCAGCGCCTCGCGTTCGAGGAGCGGCTTCGCGGTGACGAGCCAGCGCCGCGCGCGCTCCCAGTGCGGCCACGCGAGCGCCGCCGTCACCACGCCCGCGAGCTCGCCCACGAGGTGGTTGTTGGCCGAGGAATGGAGCGAGAGGTGCCCGCACACGAACTCCGCGTGCTGGTAGACGGACGCGAGCCAGCGCGCGCGGAAGGCGGGCCCCTGCACGTCCGCGAAGATCTCCGAGTGCGCGCCGCCGATGAGCTGCCAGGCGAGCGCCCAGTTCACGAGGCGCAGCCCGGCCTCGAGCGAGCTCGACCAGTTGGGCCCCTGGCGGAACGGGCACGCGGCGAACCAGCTCTCGAGCTGCTCGCGCAGCGCCCGCGCGTAGCGCGGATCGCGCGTGAGGGCCCACGCTTGCGCGAGGGTCACCATCTGCAGGTGCCGGTTGGGCTCCCACAGGTACTTGATGTCCCCCACCCGCGCGGGATCGCGGTAGTCGAGCTGCTTCCCGAACACGAGCGGCGCTTCGATGCCGGTCTTGGGATCGCGGTTCCAGCGCGGCGGCGTGCCGAGGTCGATGTCCTCCAGCGCGAAGACGTCGAGGCGGCCGGCGGCGACGCGGTCCGCGGCGGCCACGTACGGCGCGGGATCGACGCGGGCACCGGCGTGGATCCACGGCTTCGCCACGCGCGTGAGGTCCGGCGCCGGGACCTCGCAGCCCACGAGCCCCCAACGCTCGATCCGCATGGAGGCCGCCTTCACCACGCGGTGGCCGATCTCCGCCGGCGTCATGCACCGCAGGCGGTTCAGCTTCCAGGCGAGCCCGCTCAGGCGTACTGGCGGTGCCAGATCTCGAGGTTCAGCAGGGCCCATATCAGCTTCTCGTGGTTCTGCCGCCCGTGGACGTGCTCGTCCAGCGTGCGGTCGAGGACCTGGGGATCGTAGTAGGCGCGGGTACGCGATCCCGGTCCCCGGAGGTGGTCCTGCACGAACTCGCGCATCGGCCCCTGGAACCAGCGGCTCACCGGCACGCGGAAGCCCACCTTCGGCCGCTCGAGGATCGCCTTCGGGATGAGGCTCGCCGCCGCGCGCCGGAGCACCCACTTGGTCGTGAACCCGTTCACGCGGCAGCGATCCGGGAGCCTCGAGGCGAAGGCCGCGAGCTCGTGGTCCAGGAAGGGAACCCGGGACTCGATCGACGCGGCCATCGTCATGCGGTCGCCGCGCTCGAGGAGGTTGTCCGGGAGCCAGCTCGTCTGGTCGGCGTAGAGGATCCGGCGAAGACGGCTCGCGCGCGGGTCGCCGTCGAAGGGCGGCACGAAGCCGCCGAAGGCATGCCCGTTCACCCGGAGCGTCGTGAGGCTCTCGCGCTCGGCGTTGCTGCACGCGCCGAACCAGCGGGCGTAGCGCTCCGGCCAGCTGTCGATGTTCAGGTTCGTGATCGCCGTCTTCGCGCGGCGGAATCCGTACGGGAGCGATCGGACGAGCGGCTGGATGAGGTTATGGCGGATGGAGCCGGGAATGATCGCCTGGTAGGCGCCCGCGAAGCGCTCGACGACGTGCTTCGGGTAGCCGCCCAGGAGCTCGTCGCTCCCCTCGCCCGTGAGCACCATCTTCACGCTCTTCGAGGCTTCGCGCGCGAGCATGTAGATCGGGATGTCCGAAGGCTCGGTCACGGGCGCGTCGCGGAAGGCCACGAGCTTCGGAAGGTGGTCCACGAGGTCGTCCGGATTCACCACGAGCTCGTGGTGGTCCGTCGCGAAATGCCGCGCGACCACCCCCGCGTAGCCCAGCTCGCTGTAGCCGCTCTCGCTCCCGCCGAATCCCACGGAGAAGGTCTTCACCCTCGGGTTGTGGCGGGTCATGAGGGCCACGATGGTGGACGAGTCGAGGCCGCCGGAGAGGAAGGCGCCGAACGGAACGTCGCTCACCATCTGCAGGCTCACCGCCTCGTCGAGGCGCTCGAGGAAGGAGGCGACCACGTCGCCCTCCGGGATTGCCGCCTCGAGCGGGGCCTGGTCCGGCGCGGTCCAGTAGCGGCGCTCCGTGAGGCGGCCGGCGCGCCACGTGGCGCAGGTGCCGGGCGCGAGCTTCCGGATGCCGGTCACGAGCGTCTTCGGTCCGGGCACGTAGCGGAACGCGAGGTAGTCCCAGACGGCCGACGTATCCACGGCCGGGCGCGCGCCCGGCACCACGAGGAGCGCCTTGATCTCGGAGGCGAAGTAGAGACCCGCGGAGTCCTCGCGCAGGAAGAGCGGCTTCTCGCCGAAGCGGTCGCGGGCGAGGAAGAGCCTCGCTTCGCGCCCGTCCCAGATCGCGAATGCGAACATGCCGCGCAGCCGTTCCACGCAGTCCTCGCCCCATTGGCGATACGCGTGGAGGAGCACCTCCGTGTCGCTGTCGCGGACGAACCGGTGGCCGAGCGCCTCCAGCTCGGCGCGGAGCGCCCGGAAGTTGTAGATCTCGCCGTTGAACGTGATCGTGAGGTCCGCCTCGGCATCGCGCATCGGCTGGGCGGCCCCTTCCGGATCGATGATCGCGAGCCGGCGATGGCCGAGGTAGACGCGCGCGCCCTGCGGCCCGCGAAGCTCTGCGATGCCGTGCCCGTCCGGCCCCCGGTGCGCGATGACGTCCAGCATTCGCTGCACCGTCCCCCGGTCGAACCCGCCCTCGCGCCCGGGCCGCGAGACGACCGCGCCGGCGATTCCGCACATGGCTTCAGTCCTTCCTTCCGGCGACGTTCGCCGGCGTCTCGCGCCGCGCGGCGCGCGGCTTGTCCGCGGTGGGGAGCGCCGGGCCGGCCGCGTCGGGCACCACGACGTTCCCGCAGAGGCTCCCGTAGTGCACGGCGAATTCCGCGGCGACGCGGTCGATCGAGAACGCGGCGCGGATGCGGCGGCGGCAGGCGCGGCTCATCCACGAGAGCCGCTCGCGGTCGCCCGCCATGACGGCGAGCGCCTCGGCGATCGCCTTGCCGTCGCGCGGCGGCACCAGGAAGCCGTGGGTGCCGTCCGTCATCACGTCCGGGATCGCGCCCACGGGCGTGGCGATCACGGGCACGCCGGCCGCCATGGATTCGAGGAGCGCATACGGCAGCCCCTCGCTGTAGCTGGGAAGGACCATCGCGTGCGCGCCCTCGAGGAGCCGCACCTTGTCCGCGCCGAAGACGGGGCCGGTGAAGGTGACGCGCGTGGAGATGCCGAGCGCATGCGCGTAGCGCTTGAGGCGCGACTCCTCCGGCCCGCCGCCCGCGACGACCAGCCGCGCGTCCACGCCCAGCTCGTGGGCGAGCCGCACGCCCTGCAGCGCTTCGTAGAGTCCCTTCTCCCTCGCGAGGCGGCCGATGTAGACCAGCTGCAGCGGCGTCTCCGGCGTGCAGCTCACGATCGGGAGGAGGCTGTAGGGGCGGCAATCGATGCCGTTCGGAAGCGCGGTCACGTCGCGATCGGGCAGGAAGTCGCGGTACGCCTCGAGCTCGCAGCGCGCGAGGACGACCAGCAGGTCCGGAAGGCCCAGCGTCCAGCGCAGGAACCGCGTGAGCCCCGGCCGCCCCGCGAAGAAGCGCCGCGGGAGCGCGCCCCCGTGCACCTGGTAGACCACGCGGGCGCCCAGCGCCTTGGAGACGAAGAGGTAGGCGAGGTCGCGCCAGTACGCGCGCGGGTTGAGCGAGGTATTCAGGTGGACCACCGACGCGTGCCGGAAGACGATCGTCGCCGCGAGCGCGAACGGGCTCGCGAGGAGGCGCAGGAGCCGCGCGAGCGCACCCTCGTCCCGGCCTTCGCTCCCCACCTGGAAATGCACGAGCTCGAAGTCGTCGCCGAGCGTCGACTCGACGAGGAGGTTCACGTGGGTGCTCACGCCGCTCACGGCGGCGCGATGGGGTCCCAGGACGAGGACGACGGGACGATTCATGACATCTCCTGAAGCGTTCGGGCGGCCACCGGCGCGCGGGCAGGCCCGCGCGGCACGCCGAGCGCGCCATAGACCTGTTCGAGGCGCTCGAGCGCGAGGTCGAGCGTGTAGCGTTCGGCGACCGTCGCGCGGGCCGCGCGGCCCAGCCGCGCCGCGAGCTCCGGATCGTCCAGCACCGTGTGCAGCGCCGCCGCGAGCGCGGACGGGTCGCGCGGCGGCACGAGCAAGCCGTTCACGCCGTCCTGGACCAGGTCCGGGATGCCGCCCACGCGGCTCGCGACCACGGGGCAGCCGAAGGCCATCGCCTCGAGGAGGCTCACGGGGAGCGCCTCGGCGTGCGAGGGCAATACGAAGACGGACGCCCGGGCGAGGAGGTCGTCGCGATCGCGCGCGCCGATCCAGCCGCGCAGGCGCACGCGCTCGTCGATGCCGAGCGCCGCGGCCCGCTCGACCATGCGGCCCAGGTCCCCATCCCCCGCGCATTCGAGCCGCAGCCGCGGATGCGAGGGCGCGATCTCGGAGATCGCGTCGAGGAGGTCGAAGACGCCCTTCGTCTCGCGGCATCGCCCGGCGAAGGCCACGAGCCCGGGCTCGCGCGCCTTCGCCACCGCCTGCGGAAGCGCCACGGGATTGGGGACGCACACGATGCGCGGGTTCGTGGTGATGCCGTGCATCCAGCCCGCCCAGCGCTCGGACACGACGACGATCACCGTCGCGCGGTCGAGGAAGAAGCGCACCGCGCGGCGCGCGAGCGGCCCGCATTCCTGGTTCACGAAGCGCGCGAAGCCGCCGCCGTGCAGGTGGAAGACGACGGGCCAGCCCGCGGCGAGAGCGGCCGCCATGTACGCGCTCTTCCGCCAGAAGCTCCAGCGCGAGGCCGCGTGCACGTGCAGCACGCCGCGCCCGTGGCGCCAGGCGAGCGTCGCGAAGGCGGCGAGCGCGCGGGCGGCGCTCGCGAGCTTGTCGCGCCGCCGGCCCTCGCGGTGGGTCACGATGTAGGCGATGGGCCAGCGCTCGAAGACACCCCCCGAGCGCCACGTCGAGAGCACCGACGCGATGCCGCCGTGGGAGAGCGGATCGGTTCCCACCATGACGATGTGCGTGGGATCCGCCGTCATCGGCGGTCCCCCAGGCACTCCTCCAGGCTCGAGCGCAGGTCCAGGTGCTGCACCAGCATGCGGGCCTTGCCGCGCGGCGTGCGCTCGATGCGATCGACCTGCGCGATCGCGACACGGCAGCCGCCCTCGGTGCGCGCCTCGATCGCTTCGGCGATGCGCCGCTCCTCGCGCGCCGCGAGGGGCGCGGAGGCGACCACCTTCAGCACGAGCTCGCCCGCGACGGACTGCTCGTACTGCATCGCTTCCACCTCCGCGAGCTCCGAGAAATGCGCGGTGCCCAGCGCCGTGACCGAGATGAGCCGGCCGCCGCGGCAGGCGATGAATTCCTGCAGGCGCCCCGCGATCCGCTCGACCACGGGGAAGCCGGGGAGGTGCGGATGGCCGTCGCCGCCCACCATCGCGAGATCGCCCGTGCGATAGCGGACGAAGGGCATCACGCGATTGTCGAAGCTCGTGCCCACGACGTAGCCCAGGCGCCCCGGCTGCGTGACGCGGCGCCCGCGCGCGTCGACGATCTCCGCCCAGCCGTACTGCGGCCAGAAGAAGTAGCGCTCGTCGTCCGGGAGGGTCGCCGCCATCAGCACGCGCTCGGAGTGCCCGTAGTGCGCGACGATCGGGCAGCCGAAGACGCGGCGGAAGGTGTCCATCTGGAAGCCGTAGACGTTCTCCGAGAAGAGCATCACGCCCTTCACGCCGCGCGTGAAGCGTGGGACTGGGTGGGCCTCGAGCCAGCGCGCCAGGGGATAGAGCGCGGAAGGGAACGCCTCGATCACCGTGGGCCGGTAGCGCTCGAGCGCCTGGGCGAACTGCGGCATCCAGGCGCGCGAGAGGTGCTCGCACGAGAGCATCAAGTGCCGGCGGATCGGCTCGTACGCCCATGGCGCGCGGCCGTATCCGGCGCCGGGGACGAGCCGCCCGCGCAGCGCCAGCACGTCCTCGCCCTCCTCCGCGCCCACGCGCCGGCGGAAGTCGCGCATGAACGCGTACTCCTTCGGGCGGGTCACGTGCTTCTGGAGCCAGAAGCGCATCGGCATGCTGGTCGAGCCGCCGGTGAAGGTCGCGAGCGCCGCCGAGCGCGGCATCGCCTGCGAAAGGTAGCGCGCGGGATGGCGCTTGATGTCGAGCTTGCCGGTGAGGGGCAGCATGCGCAGCACCTCGCGGGGATCGCGTCCCTGCGCGAGGAGCCGCCGGTGGCCGCGGTACGCCGGCACCGTCTCGATCGCCCACGCGAGCGTCTCGGTGAGCTTCTCCATCGAATACTTCGCGGCGGCGTCGCCCTGGCGCGTGCGCTCGATCGCGGCGGCGAACTCCTCGTAGGCTCCCCCCAGCCTGAACGAGCGCGGCAGGCACGCGTAGGCGCGGCCCACAGCGGCTCGCGCCCATCCCGGCGCGCCGAAATAGCGCCCGAGCAGGGGATGAAGGAGATCCTCGATCGCCACGGCGCCCATGCCCGGACGCCCCTAGGCCCCGAACCGCGCGCGGCGGAGGAACACGTCCGTGACGCTCAAGGCTCCCGCGCGGTTGATCGTGTGGAGGCCGATCACCGCGTCCGGGGCGGCCGGC
>DATAMY010000064.1:0-3577 GCA_036266535.1 Usitatibacter sp.
CGAGGTTCAGCTGCGCGCCTTCCACGAGGATCTCCTGGACGCGCACCTTGCCGACGAGGAGCGGCAGCAGCGCGAGGTGGCCCATCACGCGGTCCGCGCGCAGCAGGTCGCGATCCCTGGCCCACGGCGCGCTCGCCAGGGTGACGTCGTTCGCGACGAAGGTCGGGCGCGGAAAGACGGCGAAGCTCGCGGCGCCCATGTCGAGCTCGCGCGACCACACCGAGCGCGCCTTCGCGCGCGCCTCGGCCTTGAGCCGCTCGGGATCCGCGAGCGTGCGGAACGCCACGGCGCCGGCCGCCACGGCGACCACGACGACGCCGGCGACTCCGATCGCCGCCCTGCGCCAGTTCGTCATGGGCCTCGCCGGCATCCAGTGGGAACCCATGAGACTCGCTCGACCCTTTTTCCGTTCCGCCTCGTTTCATCCCGGGACCCCGCCCTTTCGGCGGACCGCCCCGGAGATCCCATGAAGCCGCTCGCCTTCCTCGCCGCCCTCGCCCTCTTCGCCGCCGCCGGCTGCGCCCACGCCCTGGGCGGCCTGGCGGACCTGGAGATCCGCGACGCCGCGAGCGGCCGGATCCTGCCCGTTTACTGGCACCAGGGCCGCGCCTACGTGGCGGGGGAGCCCGGAAGCGAGTACCGGCTGGCGCTCCGCAACCGGCGCGGCCGGGATCTCCTCGCGGTGATCTCCGTGGACGGCGTGAACGTGCTGAGCGGGGAGACCGCGAGCGCGGGCCAGGGGGGATACGTGCTCTCCGGAAGCCGCCCATGGGAGATCGCCGGCTGGCGGAAGAGCCTCGCCCAGGTCGCCGCGTTCTACTTCACGCCGCTCGGCGATTCCTACGCCGCTCGCACCGGCCGCCCGGCGAACGTCGGCGTGATCGGCGTGGCGCTCTTCGAGCGGGCACGCCCGCTCCAGCCCGCATACGACGAGGTCGCGCCCGCAAGCCGCGCCAAGGCGCAATCGTCGAACGAGGCCCGGGCGGCGCCTTCCGCCCCGCTCGGCACGGGCCACGGCCGCCGCGAGGACTCGCCGGTGCGGCAGGTGGAATTCGAGCGCGCGACGTCCGTCCCGGCGGAGACGATCACGCTCTACTACGACAGCTACCCCAACCTGGTCGCGCAGGGCGTGATCGCCGCGACGCGCGAGCGCCGGCCGGAACCGTTTCCCGGCTTCGTGCCCGATCCCGCCTGAAGGGGTGCTCGCCGCGGCCGGCGCGCCGCTCCCCGTACACTGTGCGGGGATGGATGCGCCCGACGAAGATCTCATGCTGGCCTACGCAGGCGGCGATGCACGCGCCTTCGAGGCGCTCTACGCGCGCCACAAGGGGCCGCTCTACCGCCTGGCGCTGCGCTCGGTGCGGACGGCGGGCGAGGCCGAGGAGCTCGCCCAGGAAATCTGGATGCGCGTGATCGGCGCGCGCGGCTCCTACGCGCCGAAGGCGAAATTCACGACGTGGCTCTTCTCCATCGCGCACAACCGGCTGATCGACCACTGGCGCGTGCGCGGTCTCTCGGTGGTGTCGCTCGACGATCCGGAGCACGACGCGCCGGAACCGGCCGCGGGTCCCGGGGCCGAACCGGAGCGGCAGCTGGAAGCGGCCGAGGCCGCCCGACGGCTCGCCGTCGCCATCGCGGCGTTGCCGCTCGCGCAGCGCGAGGCGTTCCTGCTCCATCATGAGGCGGGGCTCACGGCGGCCGAGATCGCGCGGGCGACGGGAAGCGACGAGGAGGCGGCGAAGAGCCGGCTGCGATACGCGATGAAGAAGGTGAGGGAAGCGCTCGATGAGTGACCCGGACGACCGGCTGCGGCGCCTCTACGGCACGCTCCCGCGCGAAGAGCCGCCGCCGGCCCTCGATGCCGCGGTGCTCGCCGCCGCGCGGCGCGCGGTCGTGCGCCCCTCGTTCGTCCGCCGTTGGGGCGCGCCGGTCTCGATCGCGGCGGTGCTCGTGCTGGTGGTGGGCGTCACGCTCGAGATGCAACGCGAGCAGCCCGGGGTCGAGACTTCGGTCGCGCCGTCTTCCCCCGCGCCTTCGTCTCCTGCGCCTTCATCCCCGCCGCCGGCCGCCGCCCTGCCGGAGGTTCCCCTGGTCGCGAAGCCCGCCCCGGCGCCGAAGGCGGAAGCGCGGATGAGAGCGAAGGCGGTGCCGCCCCGGCTCCAGCGCGAAGCGGCCCCGGCCGCCGCCCCGGCCGCGGCCCCGGAGGAGAAGCGCGAGGCGTCACCCTCCGCCGATTCGCTCCAGGCGGCGCCCGCCGCGCGCGCGAGCGCCCCGGCCGCGAACCTCTCTTCCATGAAGGCGCGGGCCGACATCGAGGATCCGAAGGCGGAGCTCGAGCGGATCGCGAAGCTGCGCGCCGAGGGGAAGGACGAAGAGGCCGACCGCGCGCTGGAGGATTTCCGCCGGCGGCACCCCGGCTACCGCATGGACGACGCGACGTGGGAACGGGTCAAGCCGCGATGAGCTCGCTCAGAAGCGGAATCGCTTGAGCGGAAGCTGCCGTCCTCCGGGAAGCGTCATGATGGCGGTCGAGGGCGTCTGGAACGTCACGGTGACGGGCGCCACGTTGTCGCTGATCCGGGTCGCGGGCTGGTAAGCGCCGGCGAGCGTCTGCCCTCCCGCGTATTGCCACCACGTCCCGGCGAGAGATTTGGGGTCGCCGGGGGCCGCGAGCGTGATGTACCACACGGCGCTTCCACTGTCGTCGTACATGTAGCCCGCGAGATCCGCGGTGCCCTTCTGCCATTCGACGAAGAAGCCGCGCCCGTTCTCGTCCGGGTTCCACCACCAGCCCGGCTCCGGCTGGTCCGGCAGCGGCGGGGCGGTGGATCCGTCCGCGACGAAATCGAAGCGCTGGATGGGAACGGTGCCTCCCGGCCAGATCATCGTGCCGTGCATCGCGTCCGTGAATGCGAGGGCGATCGGGCCGTTGTCCACGATCGGCGCGGGCGCCTGGTACGGGCCGCCCAGCGTCTGGCCGTGCGACACGCTCAGGAGGCGCCCCGTGAAGACCGCGCCGTCGAACGACGTGGCGCCCGAAGCCACGTACCAGGTGGCATGGCCGGATGCGTCGTAGAGGAACGCCGCGAAGAAGATGCGATTGCCGGAGATCTCCAACGAATACCCGCGGCCTCCCTCCGCCGGGTTCCACCACCATCCCGTCTGCGGCGTCTGCGGATGGCAATCCACGCCGCCCGGAACGCTCGCGACGCTGCGGCTCGCCCCCGAAGCCAGCATCGCGTTGGCATTCGTTCCGTATCCGACATAGAACGTAGCGCCCGCCACCTGCCCCACGGGCACGTTGTTGAGGATCGTCACCGCCTGTCCCTGCGCGGCGAGGATGCCGCTCGCGAGCGCGATGAGGTCCGAGGCGGAGACCTGCACGAGGTGTCCGGAGCTGTCCAGCTGCGCGAGAACGCATTGGTTCGGGAAATCCAGCGGCGCATCCGCGGCGCCGCCCGATGGCCTCGCGCGCTTGGCTGGAGGCTGCACGATGCCGGCCGGCGCGAGCGCGAACGCGAAGACCGAGCCGTTCGATCCCACATCCGAAGGCCGGAAGCTCACGAGCGCGGATGCG
>DATAMY010000065.1:0-20775 GCA_036266535.1 Usitatibacter sp.
CTCCCGAAGGTGAACGGCGGGCGCTGGGTGTCCGTCGGCCGCCTCGACCTCAACACGGGCGGCCTCCTCATCTTCACGACCAACGGCGAGCTCGCGAACCGGCTCACGCACCCCCGCTTCGAGGTGGAGCGCGAGTACGCCGTGCGCCTCCTGGGCGAGCTCTCGGAGGAGCAGAAGGAGAAGCTCCTCACCGGCGTCGACATCGAGGCCGAGCCGTGCAAGTTCGACTCGATCGAGGATCGCGGCGGCGAGGGCGCGAACCACTGGTACCACGTGGTCCTGCGCGAAGGGAAGAACCGCGAGGTGAGGAAGATGTGCGAGGCCGTGGGCCTCACCGTGAGTCGCCTCATGCGCGTGCGCTTCGGCGCCGTGGAGCTCCCGACGTTCCTCAAGCGCGGGATGATGAAGGAGATGGACGAGACGCAGGTCCAGGAGCTCCTCAACTTCGCGGGCATGAACGAGCCGGAGGAGCCGAAGGCGGCCTCGCCGGACGAGGAGGACGAGCACGACAACATCGGCAATCGCGCCGACTACCACGCGAACCGCCCGCCGCGCGAGCCGCGCGAGGTCGACGGCAATCGCGACCATCCCGGCAATCGCGCGCCCGCGGTCGCCCACGACAACATCGGCAATCGCGGCGGGGACGCGATCGTCCACGAGCCGGACGGCAACCGGGGCAACTACGTGCCGACCGGCGGCGGCGCCCCCCCCGGGCGCGGGCCGAAGCCCGCGGGCCAGCCGCGCCGCGGTCCCAAGCCCTTCGCGTTCAAGAAGCGCGGGCCGGGCGCGGGCCAAGGCCAGGGACAGGGACAGGGCCAAGGACAGGGTCAAGGACAGGGGCACGGCCAGCAACGCAAGCACGGGCAGGGCAAGCCGCACGCGCACGGCCAGCCGCCGCAAGGCGTACCGGCAGAAGGCGGCCAACGGCCGCCCCAGCCGCCGGGCGCGGGCGCCGGTGCCGGGAAGCCGGGGCGCCATCGCCGCAACAAGAACCGCAACCGCAACCGGAACGCCGGCGGCGAGGGCCGGGGCGAGCAGCAGCCGGCCTCCAACGCGAACCGCGATCCGTCCAATCGCTAGGGAGCGCCCCGCTCGCTTACCGACGCGCACCCCGCGCCGGTAAGCGATTCCGCATCCCCGCGCGAAAATTTCCGCGCGGGCCGCGACACGCGCGCGAAGCGGGCGCCGGAAGCGGGCACGCCGATTGCTCGTGTTCCGGGGCGCGCGCCCCTGCGAGGCTTCGCGCAGCCCGCCGATGAAGAATCCCTTCGCTCCCGCGCCGCCCACGGATCCGGATGCCGGGCTCGCCCCCGACGTCGCGGCGCTCGTCGCGGCGGCCCGGCGCCGCGGCATCCCCTGCATCCGCCATCCCGAAGGCGGCGGGCTCGTGCAGCTCGGCTGGGGGCGCCGCGCGCGACGCATCCAGGGAGCCGTCACCTGGAACACGACCCACATCGCGGTGCAGATCGCGCGCGACCCGAGGCTCGCGAAGTCGCTCCTGCGCGATGCGGGCGTTCCGGTACCCGCGGGCGCCGAGGCGCCCGGCGTGCGCGAGGCGGTCGAGATCTTCCATCGCCTGGGCGGGCCGGTGGTCGTGCGGGCGCTGGGCCCCGGGACCGCGGAGGAGTCCGTCTCCGGGCTCGACTCGGACGATGCGGTGCGGGCGGCCTACGAGCGCGCGCGCCGACGGGGCGCGGGCGTGGTCGTGGAACGCGAGCTCGCCGGCGCCGACCATCGCGCGCTGGTGGTCGATGGGCGCCTCGTCGCCGTCGCGCGCCTCGCGGCGCCCTCGGTCGCGGGCGATGGATTCCGCGCGGTGGCGGACCTCGTCGTCGCGGAGAACCGCACGCGGGCCGCCGCGGGCGCGACCGAGATTCTCGCCGACGCGGCGGCGCAGGAGATGCTCGCGCGCCAGGGGCTCGCGCTCGAGTCGATTCCGCCCGCCGGCATGCGCGTGAAGCTTCGCGCGGCGCCCGATCTCGCGGCCGGCGCGACCGCCGAGGACGTCACCGGCGCGGTGCACCCGGCCGTCGCGGACGCCTGCACCCGCGCGGCGCGCGCGATCGGCCTGGACGTGGCCGGCGTGCTGTTGGTGTGCGACTCGGTCTCGTCGCCGCTCGAGGCGCAGGGCGGCGGCGTTGTCGGCATCACGGCGGCGCCGGACATCTGCATGCACGAGCGCGCCGGCGCTTCGGGCGTCTCGGACGCCGTGCTCGCCGCGCTCTTTCGCGAGGGCAGCGACGGGCGCATCCCGCTCGTCGCGGTGGCGGGCGGAAGCGGGATCGCGCCGCGCCTCATCGCGCGGGCATTCCAGGCATCGGACCTCAACGCCGGCCTCGCCAACGGCGAAGGCGTGCGGATCGGCCGTTCGGTCGTGAGGACGGACGCGAGCACGGAAGCCGCGAGTGCGCTCGCCGTCCTCGGCTCGGCGGAGGTCGAGGCCGCGGTGCTCCAGCTTTCCCGCGCGGCGCTCGCGGCGCCGCTCGCCTTCGACCGGTGCGACGTCGCCGTGCTCGTGGCGCCCGGCGCTTGCGCGATGCCGGGTGCCGCAGAGCTCGCGGGTTCGGCGCGGGTGGTCGTGCTGGACGCCGCCGAGCCGCGCTCGGCCGCGCTCGCGCGCTCGCTCGCGGCAGGCGCATCGATCGTCTACGTATCCGTCGACGGCCCGGAGGGCGCCGCTCGCCACGCCGGCGCCGAGGCGCCTTGCGTATACTTGCGCGATGACACGGTGCTCCTCGCCACCGCCGGGCGCCGGATTCCCCTGACCGAGATGCGCCGAATTCCTTCCGCCCTTCGCATCGAAGACGCCCTCGCCGCCATCGCCGCGCTCTGGTCCTGCGGCCTGGAGGAGCGCGCCATCGCGGCCGCGCTCGCTCCCCGGCCGTCGCGCGCTTCCTTCGATCGCGTGCCCGCCGGGACCGCTCATGCGCAGCGCTGATCCGATGCCCCCGCCCTCTCCGCGGCGCGGCGGCCGCGCCTGGATCGCCGCGCGCGCGGTGACGCTCGCGCTCGCGGTCGCGGCGTTCGCGCTCCTCCTCGCGTCCGGCCCGGCGACCCACGCGGGCTTCTGGGATTGGCGCACGGGGCTGCGCGTCTTCGCGGGCGCCGCGACCCTGGGCATGATCGCGGCCGCGGCGGCCGTGGTGATCCTCGCGATGGCGATCGTCCCGCGCTATCGCGCCCGCCCGGCGGTGCCGCTCGTGGCGCTTTGCCTCGCGCTCGCGGCCATGGCACCTCCGCTCATCTTCCGCTCGCAAGCCTCCCACGTGCCGCCGATCCACGACATCACCACGGATCCGCAGGATCCGCCGGCCTTCGTGGCACTTCGCGCCGAGCGCGACCGGAGCCCCAACGGCTCGACCTACGGAGGGACGAAGGTGTTCGATGCGCAGCGCGCCGCGTACCCGGACATCAAGCCGGCGGTCGTCCCGGGCGCCCCACGCGACACGATGCAGCGCGCGATCGACGCCGCGCGCTCGCTCGGCTGGGAGGTCGTCGCGTCGGACGCCGCCGCCGGCCGCATCGAGGCCACCGACCGCACGCGCTGGTTCGGCTTCAGCGACGACATCGTCGTGCGCATCCGGCCGGAGGGCGCAGGGAGCCGCGTCGACGTTCGCAGCACCTCGCGGGTGGGAGGAAGCGACGTGGGCGCGAACGCGCACAGGGTGCGGAAGTTCCTCTCGAAGCTCGCGTAAAATCGGGCTCCTTCCGGAGGAACGCAGCGCATGAGCCGAGACCGCGACGTCGTCGACACGTTTTCGCGGGTGACCACCGCCACCTTCACCACGCTCCTCCTCAAGAAGGGGCTTCGCAACGTCTGGATGCGCGGCACGCGGCCGTTGAGCCCGGGCCAGCCGCGCCTCGTCGGGAAGGCCTTCACGCTGCGCTTCGTGCCGGCGCGCGAGGACCTGGCCACACCCGAGTCGTGGTCGAAGCCCATCTCCACGCGCGCGGCGATCGAGGCCATGCCGGAAGGCTGCATCTGCGTCGCGGACGCGCGCGGCGTGACCGACGCCGGCATCTTCGGCGACATCCTGTGCGCCCGCATGAAGAAGCGCGGCGTCGCGGCGCTCGTGACGGACGGCGTGATGCGCGACGCGGCCGGCGTGCGCGCGACCGGGCTTCCGGTGTGGTGCCAGGGCGCGGCGGCGCCGCCGTCGGTCGCCGGCCTCACGTTCGTCGCCTGGGGCGAGCCCATCGGATGCGGCGGCGTCGCGGTGTTCCCGGACGATTGGGTCGTGGTGGACGACGACGGCGCGGTGCTCATTCCCGCGGCCTTCGTGGACGAGCTCATCGAAACCGCGCCGGAGCAGGAGCGCCTCGAGGGTTGGATCATGGAGGAGGTGGAGAAGGGCGCTTCGCTCCCGGGCCTCTATCCCCCGAATGCGGAAAACAAGGCGCGCTACGAGAAGAGCAAGAAGAAGAGCTGATGGAAACCACAGATGAACACAGATGGCCCCTGAATGGGTGTTGCGTCTGTGCCACTGACCACGATGCGATCCGTCTCGGAATTCATCTGTGTTCATCTGTGTTCATCCGTGGTTCCCGACGCTCTAGCCAGGACCGGAAATGAAACTCACGAGCGAAGCGAAGGGCGTCTACGTGATCGCGCCCACGCCGTTCCACCCCGACGGCCGCATCGACGACGCGTCGATCGACCGCATGACGGATTTCTTCGTCTCGAGCGGGGTCACGGGCATCACGGTGCTGGGGCAGCTGGGCGAGGCGCCGAAGATGGCGCACGAGGAGTCCGTCGCGATCGTGAAGCGCGTGATCGGCCGCGTGAAGGTTCCCGTGGTCGTGGGCGTGTCGGCGCCCGGCTTCGCCGCGATGCGGGCGCTTGCGCAGGACGTGATGGCCCTGGGCGCCGCGGGCGTCATGATCGCGCCGCCGAACACGCTCCGCACGGACGACGCCATCGTGCAGTACTACCGCCAGGCGTCGGAGGCGATCGGCGCGGACGTGCCCTTCGTGATCCAGGACTATCCGCTCACGTTCTCGGTGCAGATGGCCCCGTCCGTCATCCGGCGCATCGTGATCGAGAACGCGTCGTGCGCGATGTTGAAGCACGAGGACTGGCCGGGCCTCGAGAAGATCTCGGCGCTGCGCGCCTACGAGCGCGACGGCTCCATGCGCCACATCCCGATCCTCTGCGGCAACAACGCGCTTTTTCTCGACTTCGAGATGGAGCGCGGCGCGGACGGCGCGAACACCGGCTACTGCTTCCCGGACATGCTGGTGGACGTCGTTCGGCTCTCGGCCGAAGGAAAGCGCGACGAGGCACACGACCTCTTCGACGCGCACCTCCCGCTCATCCGCTACGAGCAGCAGCCGGGCCCGGGCCTCGCCGTGCGCAAGTACGTGCTCATGCGCCGCGGGATCATCGCCTCCGATGCCTTGAGGAAGCCCGGGGCGGCGCTCACGCCCGCCGCCCGCGCGGAAGTCGACTACCTCCTCGCGCGGCTCGCGAAGCGCGATCCCCGCGCCCGGGTCTGATCCACGGGGTGCCGCGGGTCCCGGCCCGCAGCCGAAAGGGACACCCTGCTTCGCGACGCTTGCGAGCCGGCGCGGCCATTCCAGGATCAGTGGCGAGTGAAGTCGTACTGCTCGCTGTAGAATCGATACCAGACCCGGGCCTGCGGGTCTGCGGGGGAACGCCGGGCCAGGAACTTCAGCTCTTCCAGGAATTTGTCGGCGCGCGACGCGTTCAGGTAGAGGTCCGCCAAGCGCCAGCGGTAATCCAGGTTCCCGGGCGCCAGCGCCTCGGCCTTTTCATACATGGCGATCGACTTCGTGAGCCAGTCCATCTCGAAGAGATAGAGGTCGCCGAGGGCCGCATAGCCCGCCGCGTCCCCGGGCGCCGCGCGAATCCGATCTTCGCCCGCCCGCACGGCGGCGGTGAGAGAGAACGGATAGGCGATGCGGACGGGGGTGCGCGCATGGCCTGCGTAGATCGCGCGTTCCGCGTTCGGCACGTGCAACGCGCGCAACGCGTCGAGGAACGGATTGTCCGCGAACTTCACGTGGAAGTTCACGTCGTCCTCGAAGCGGTGGAAGTACGTCCATGCCTTGGGTTCGTCCACGTACCAGAGGCCGTCGTAACCCAGGCGCAGCACGATCGGCAGGTTCGAATGGTCCGGTTGCGGTATCGCGAGGGCGAGACCTCCCGAGAACCGAAGCCGGTACGGGGCGGCGGCCTGGAAGAATTCGAAGATCCTTTTCTGCTGCGCTTCGTCTCGCGGCACGACGGCGCGGAATATCCGGCTCCCCTCGGTGAGGAGCGGCAGGCGGGGATCGCCGATGCCCGCGGCAAGCGACGACAGGTACCGGCGAACCGATACGTCGGCATCCTTCGACGGCAGGTACCCGTTCAAGTCCGCGTCCGGCAGATGGCGTACGGCCGTCTGGTAGTCGGCCAATGTCCTCCCATACCCATGCACGAGCGCGCCCGCTCCACCCGAGAGGAACTCGTCGCTCAGCCATGCCGGGCGCGTTCGGAGTCCCGCGTCGTCCCGCGAGCCCATTCCGCGGAGGTTGGTGGTGATGATGAGCTCGGAAATGAAGTCCTGCGGCACCTCGGAGAGCATGTAGGTGCGCGCCGCCTCCTCGAGCCGACGGCAATACGCGTCTGGAATCTCGCCTTCGAGAGCGTAGGAGACCTCGATCTTCATGAGATTTTCCTTCGCGCTGTAGAGGTACAGGATTCCACGCCCATTGCGCCGCGCGCCGACGTGCAATCGCGAAAGAAGGTCGGCGGCGGTTTTCTCGATCGTCTTCGAAGGCGGAAGAGACGCGAGCAGGACGAGGGCATTCTCGATGCCCGACTTCTTCTCGGCGAGCTTGAGGCTCATCGTGAGCGCGAGGTCGAAGTCGTGCTGCCCCGTCTCGTTGATGAGCACGTATTCCGGACGTTCGGGCGCCCGCAGGAGCGGCCATGCGCGCCAGGCGAGCGCCGCGAGCGCGACGCACAGGGCGGCGAGTGCGGCCCGCCGCCTAGTACTTGCCGAAAACGGCGTCCTTCTTTCCATCGCCCGAATAGTTCACGAGGAACGGCTCCAGCGTCTTGGGTTCCAGGCCGTAGATCGAGCGGTCCCGTCCCTGGCTCTTCAGCACCACGACGGGCGTATCGCGAGCGCCGAAGAGCCGGAATATCCCGGCCGCGTGCTGCTGGCCGTCGTTGAGGACCACGAAGGGCGCCTCGCCCTCGCCGGGAGGGTAGAGGCCGAGCACCATGCGGTTCCTTCCCTTTTCGTCGAAGAAGAAGAGCGCGGGACCGCCGTCACCCGACATGGCGAGCTCGGCGCGTATCCTGCCGTGCGCGTCGAGGAGCTCGATCCTGTGCACGGACACCACATCCAGGCGGGGCACGGAAGCAGCCTCCGATGTCGGCAAGCGGCCATCCCGATCCGGATGCCTTGCCACGTACGCACCTAGAAGCGCGCCGAAAAAGGCGGCCGCAATTGCCACGACAGGAGCCGATTTCATGAGCCGAGAATCCTTCGTGCGACGGCGGTGTGCCGCGGCTCGAGCCGTCGACATTCTGGCAATGGTGCGCGCGGCGTGCAACATCGCCGCCGCCGCGCGCGGAGCGTATCGGCGCGCGACAAGACGACCGTCGTCGAGGCATGAGGCTAGAGCGTGCCGGCAGGGGCGGCCTGATCCGCGTTTCCTGAGGGGAACCTGTCGTCTCGCTTCTTCAGCGGGCCGTTCCGGGAAATGCCGGCTGAGCGGAATATCTCCCGGCAGGAGCTTGTTGTCTTCCTCGTACGTTCTCTCACTTCGAAGCCACACCCCCACATGGCGATACCCAAGCGGTTTCTCCGCATCGCGGCTGCCGTCTTCCTCGCCGCCGCCTCCGCGCGCGCGCAGGCGCCGCACCATCATGGCGAGATGTCGGCGTTCGACCGCGTGATGGGCGAGTCGATGGACCGCATGGACAAGGACATGTCGATCGCCCACACGGGCAATCCGGACCGCGACTTCGCGGCGATGATGATTCCGCATCACCAGGGCGCGATCGACATGGCGAAAGCCGAGCTGCAATACGGCACGAATCCGGTGCTCCGGCGGCTCGCCGAAGGGATCATCGTCGAGCAGCAGCAGGAGATCGAACTGATGCGCCGCGAGCTCGGGCGCCTTCCGTCGCAGCCGCGACCCGATTCGCATTGAGGACACCCCGATGAAAGCCTCGCTCGCCTTGCTCGCCCTGCTGCCGCTCGCGCTTTCGGCATACGCGGGCCAGGCGCCGTACTCCGCGCAGAAGCCGGACGTCCCGATCAGCTCCCGCGACCGCTTCTACACGGCGGACCAGTTCTCGAACACCGTCTCGGTCATCGACCCATCGGAGAACAAGCTCCTGGGAATGATCAAGCTGGGCGATCCCACTCCCGGCAACCTGAGCCCGCTCTACAAGGGACAGCTTCTCGTGCACGGCATGGGCTTCTCGCCGGATCGCCGCACGCTCGCCGTCGTCTCGATCGGATCGAACTCGGTCACCTTCATCGATACGGCGACGAACGCGGTGAAGCACGTGAGCTACGTCGGCCGCTCCCCGCACGAGGCGTTCTTCACGCCGGACGGCCGCGAGGTCTGGGTGAGCATCCGCGGCGAAGACTACATCCAGGTGCTGGATGGCAAGACCTACGCGGACAAGCTGCGGATCAAGGTGCCGAACGGGCCGGGAATGACGATCTTCTCGCCGGACGGCAAGTACGGCTACGTGTGCTCGAGCTTCACGCCCGAGACGGTCGCCATCTCCGCCGCGAGCCACAAGGTCGTAGGACACGTGAAGCAAGTGAGCCCGTTCTGCCCGGACATCGCGGCGACGCCGGACGGCAAGCAGGTCTGGCTCACCCTGAAAGACGTCGGCAAGACGATGGTATTCGACGCGAAGCCGCCGTTCCCGGTGCTCAAGGTGCTCGATACCGGGCCCATCACGAACCACGTCAACATCATCCGGAACGAGCGCGGGCAGTTCGCGTACGTCACCGTGGGCGGGTTGAACGCCGTCAAGGTCTTCCGCACGGACGATTTCGAGCAGGTGGCCGAGATTCAGACCGGCGACTTGCCGCACGGGCTGTGGCCGTCGGGCGACGGCACGCGCATCTACGTGGGAATCGAGAACGCGGACGCCGCCGCGGCGATCGATACACTGGAAAACAAGGTCGTCGCCACGATTCCGGTCGGACATGCTCCACAGGGCGTCGTGTACGTTCCAGACGCCGTGCCGCAGGGCGACGGGTTGGCCGACCTCAAGCCGCGGGATTCCATCGGACAGGCCGTGCAGCTCACGCTCGCCGGGAGCGACGGCAAGCCGGCCACGCGCGTGTCGCTCTTCGACCAGGGCGTGGTGCAGGTGCTGCAAGCTGCGGTGACCGGGCTGGAGCCGAAGAAGCCGTACGTCCTCGCCCTCGCCGACAACCCCGAAGGCCAGGGGCGGCTCGAGGTGCTCGCTCCGATCATGAGCAGTCCCTCCGGCAGCGCGGTCGCCAATGCCATCGGCCAGATCCGCCAGGTTGTGGGACCGGACGCGAAGGAGCGGCGCCGCTACCTCGTCATCGCGTCCGGAACGCCCAAGGATGTCGGTCCGCCGGTGCAGCGGCAGATGCAGCCCTGAGCGAGCGGGTATCGGCCCCGACCCCTCGCGCTACTTCCCCTCCGAGCAGCGGATCACTTCCTTGGGGGTAGGCAGGTCGAGGCAATGGCGCAGGTCCCGGTCCTTGCCCGGATTCCTGGCGGGAGCGTCTTCCATGCGCAGGCGCGGGCCGGCGGATTTCACGGGCTGCGCGCCGCTACCCGCTTTCGCGTCTTTCGCTTCGCCGGAATCCGGCGCGCGCTTCGGTTCGGCCTTCGCCTTTTCGGCGGCGAGCGAGGGAACCGCCGCGGCGGCGAGCCACAGCGAGACGCCCAGTGCCGCCATCTTCCGGATCTCCATGGATCGTCCTCCGTTGGGCGCGCCAACGCGGCGCGAGCCCCATTATTCGCCAGCCGGGCGGGGCCGGGCAATCAGGCTCGCGGCGGGCAGGACTGCCAGCGAGCCGGGTATTGCAACGCAGCCGTTGCATTTCCATGAAACGTGCTATGGTGGGCCATCGGGGCTCTTCGGCCCAGGATTGGAGCCAGCATGAGGATTTCCAGGAAAGTCGCCCTCGCCATCGCCGCATTGGCATTGACGGCGGCGCCGCTATCGCCTGCTTTCGCCGGACCCCATTACCGAGGCGGCCATGGCTACCATGGCCATGGAGGCGGCTGGTGGCTGCCGGGCCTCATCGTCGGCACGGCCGCCGCGATCATCACCGCGCCGATCGTCCTCGCCGATGCGCTCACCGGCCCGTACTACGCGCCGCCGCCGCCCCGGTATTACAGCGCGCCCCCGCCCCGTTTTTACGGCGCGCCGCCTCCCGCTTATTACCAGCCGCCACCGGCGTACGACGGGCAGCCCTACTCGTATGGGCCGCCGCCCCGGCCGTACTATGGCCCGCCCCAGCAGCAGTACGCTCCGTCCGCCGCGCCGGACGCACGCAACTACGGCGACTACGGCCGCTGACCGCGCGCGACCGGCGCGTAGCCGCGCCGGCCGCCCCTCGCGCGAAGCGTCCGCCCGGCTGGCCGAGCGCATCCTGCGGGCGGCCCGCACCTTGTTCCTCGCGGATGGCTATGGCTCGACCAGCGTAGAAGCCATCGCGAGGGGCGCCGGTGTCTCGAAGCGCACGTTCTATGCGCGTTTCCGCGACAAGGCGGAGGTTTTCGAAGCCGTTCTCCACGATGTCGTCGAGGGCCTGCGCCCCGCCGCCGGCATTCCCCTTCCCGAGGGCGGCACGCTGGCGGAGAGCCTGCACGGAGTCGCCTCCCTGATCCTCTCCGCCGCGCTCACCCCGGACGCCCTGGCCCTGCATCGCCTGATCGTCGCGGAATCGGAGCGATTCCCGAAGGTCGCGGCGGCCGTGAATCGCCAGGCCGCGAGCGAGGAGGCCGTGGCCCTCATCGCGCGCCTGTTGCTCCGCGAGCGTCACCTTGGCCGCAGCGACGCCGATTTCGCGGCACGGCAATTCCTGCACATGGTGATCGCCATTCCGCAGCGGCTTGCGATCGGCCTCGGCAAGCCGCTCGCGCCCGCGCAGCTTCGCGAGTGGCCTCAACGCGTGGTCACGCTGTTTCTGGAAGGTGCCTCGCGATACAGGTCGTAGGTAGCGTTTGCGACCCATGGTGGACGTCAGCGTCCAGCAGTCAAGCTATGGACGCTTCAGGAACCTCAAATAGAACGCCCAGAACACGAGGACGATTCCGACGTTCACCATAAGCCGCTCCCAGAACCTCGCCTAGAATGACTCCATGCGTCCGTCCGGACTTGCGGGGTTCCTCGCGCTCTTCGCGATCCTGTGCACGATCTTCTCGGGGATCGTGACGGTCGCGGAATTCGCCGGGCATCCAGAGCGTCTCCCGTTGGATCTCGAGTTCGTCGCGGTGGCGGGTAGCGCGGCGGTCGTGCTGCTGGCGCTCGCTCGCCACCTGCGATCCCACGAGGCGGTCGCTCCCGAGGCGCCCGTGGATCCGAATGCGCCGCACGTCGGGTGGGGAATCTTCGCCGCGTCCCTGGGGCTCGTCATCATCGGCGTCGCGGGCTACCGGCTCGCCACGGTCGTCCAGCATCCGAAGCCGGACGACTTTATCGTCTTTCCCGCGGCCCTCATGTTCTTCTTCGCAGGCGTCCTGATGGCGTTGCCGGCGCGGTGGGCGATATCGCGCTCGATCTTCTCGGCGCTCCTGATGACGGCATTCGCCGTGACGTTCGACTGGGTCGCGTTCGTCCCTGGCGAGCGCCATTTCAGCGGAGGCTTCTCAGCGGGATTCCTCGGGATGGGATTCTCGCCCGGCGAGTTGATGGGACGGATCGCATTCGGGCTCTTCGGCGTGGTTACGACGGTGCTCGCCGTAATGGCGTGGGCCCGTGCCATCCCCGGCGCCGCAACGCAGCGATGACCGGGGATCCACGTTATCGCCCCTTCGTCGATTGAGCCCGCTACCGACACAAAGCAGACGCCGGGTCACTCTCTTTGCTGCTTGCGCTGCTTTTCCTTCCTCTTCTTTTTCCAGCTCGCGCCAGAAATGATGATCACGACCGCCACCAGGATGACCATGAGCGTCAATTCCACGAATCCTCCCATTCAGTGCACGGCTGCATCAAGGGTTCTGGTAACGCAGAGTTGAATAAGCCGTGTGCAAGGGCAAACTTTCTCGCTTGGCCTACGTCCACCGCCGAAACCGGATATTAAGTCGCGAAGCGGGTCGCTGGGACCAATCCCGAGGAGGAGCAAGGCGAAGTCAGGCCGCCTCGAGGTGCGCCCGCACGCGCTCGGCCAGCAGCCGCACGCGATCGTCGCGGATGCCGTGCTCCGCGAGCGCCGCCTCCGTGCGGAAGAGGTAGTCCGCGCTCGACCCGTACTTGCCGCGCGCGGTGGAAATGGCCTGCACCATCGTCTCCAGGGGCAGCTTCCCCGCGTAGCCCGTGCAGCGCCGGTTCACGACGAAGGCGAGTGCCTCGAACGTGTCCGCGCCCGAGCGGCATTCGAGCCATCGCGGGCGATACGAGCCCATGGACATCTCGCGGCGCCAGAGGAGCGAGAGCTCCTCGCGATCCTTCCCACGGGTGAGGCGGTAGGCCAGGCCCCGGCAGCTGCCGCCGCGCTCGAGCGTGAGGACGAGGCCGGGGCTCTCGGGCGTGCCCCGGTTGATGCGCGACCACAGGCAGAAGTTGCGGTGGTAGCCATACACTGTCGCCACGCGCTTCGTGTCGAACGCGAACTCGGGGTTCCACATGAGCGAGCCGTAGCCGAAGACCCAGATCTCCTGGCCCTGCGCGTGGATGGCGAGCATCTCCTCCAGCGAGCGCTCGAGCGCCTCGCCCGTGAGGCGCTCGGCCTCCATGCACTTCATGTCGAAGGGCGCGAGGCGGGTCATGGGGCGAGGCGCGCGATCTTCCAGCCCCCAGCCGCGCGCGTATAGGCGATGCGGTCGTGCAGGCGGCTCAAGCGCCCCTGCCAGAACTCGATGTAGTCGGGGCGCAGCCGGTAGCCGCCCCAATGCGGGGGGCGCGGCGGCTTGGCGCCGTGCTGGCCCGTCATCTTCGACCAGCGCGCCTCCAGCCAGTCGCGGTTCTCGATGGGCTCGCTTTGCGGCGAGGCCCAGGCGCCGATGCGCGAGCCGAGGGGGCGCGTATCGAAGTAGGCCGTCGACTCCTCGGGCGAGACCTTCTCGACCGTGCCCTCGACCCGCACCTGGCGCTCGAGCTCCTTCCAGAGGAAGGTGAGCGCGGCGGCGGCGTTTCCCGCGAGGTCGCGGCCCTTGCGGCTCTCGTAGTTCGTGTAGAAGACGAATCCCCGGGGATCCACGCCCTTCAGCAGCACGACCCGCCCGGACGGGCGCCCGCGGGCGTCCACGGTGGCGAGCGTCATGGCCGTGGGCTCCGGCACCTGCGCGTGGATCGCCTCCACCATCCAGACGCCGAACTGCTTCATGGGCTCGCGATCGACGTCGCGCTCGTCGAGCGTCTTCAGCGCGTAGTCCTTGCGCAGGCCCGCGAGGTCGGTAGCGATCGCGGGCGGATCCTGCGCGCTCACGCGGCGCTCTCCGCGGGCGCCTCGGCGTAATTGGACACCTCGACCAGGTTCCCGTCCGGATCGCGGAAGTAGACCGACATCATCGGGCCCAGCGCGCCCGTCTTCTTCACCGGCCCGTCCGCGATCGCGACGCCGCACGCCTTCAGGTGCGCGACGACGTCGGCGAGGGGCGCCTCGGTCGCGAAGCAGAGGTCGATCGAGCCGGGCGTGGGCTTCAACGCCTTGGGCTCGAACTCGCGGCCGGCCTGGTGGAGGTTCAGCTTCTGGCGCCCGAAGGCGAGCCCGCGGCGGCCTTGCGCGAAGGTGATGGGCTGCATCCCCAGGACGCGACCGTAGAAGTCGAGCGTCCGGTCGATGTCGAACACCGTGAGCACGAGGTGGTCGATGCGGTCGACGGAAATGGCCATGGGAGTAATATTATTTCATGCACGCCGATCCCGCGCTCATCCGTTCCGTGAAGGCCCACGTTTCCCCCGGGGAATGGGCCGCCCGGCTGGACCTCGCCGCCGCCTACCGGGCCGTCGCCTCCTTCGGCTGGGACGACCTCGTCTTCACCCATATCTCGGCCCGGGTGCCGGGGGGCGGGCACCATTTCCTCATCAATCCCTACGGGATGATGTTCGAGGAGATCACGGCCTCCAGCCTCGTGAAGGTCGACCTCGCGGGCCGCAAGGTCATGGACTCGCCCTTCGAGATCAACCCCGCCGGGTTCACCATCCACGGCGCGGTGCACGAGGCGCGCGCCGATGCCCAGTGCGTGATCCACCTCCACACGATCGAAGGCGTCGCGGTCTCGTGCCAGAAGGCGGGGCTCCTCGCGATCTCCCAGCAGTCGCTCTTTCCGCTCGCGAGCCTCGCCTACCACGACTACGAGGGCGTGGCGTTGAATCCGGACGAGAAGGCGCGGCTCGTGCGCGATCTCGGCGACAAGCACAACATGATCCTGCGCAGCCACGGGCTCCTCACGTGCGGGGAGACGGTGGCGGACGCTTTCCTCCACATGTACATCCTGCAGAAGGCGTGCGAGGTGCAGGTGCGGGCGCAGGCGGGGGGCGGCGAGCTGGTGCCGGTTCCCCAGGCGATCGTCGACGGGATCCGGCAGGCCTCGAAGAAGGTGCTGCGGCAGTCGGGCGGCATGATCGCGTGGCCCGGCATCCTCCGGAAGCTCGACCGCATCGATCCGTCCTGGCGCGAATGACGCCGGAAGACGAACCCCGCCAAGCGCACGCCGCCGAGGAGTGCGACGTGGTCGTGATCGGCGGCGGCCCGGGCGGCTCGACCGCCGCCACGCTCCTGGCCGAGCGGGGACACGACGTGGTCCTCCTCGAGAAGAGCGCCCATCCGCGCTTCCACATCGGCGAGTCCCTGCTGCCGGCGAACGTCCCGCTCTTCGAGAAGCTGGGCGTGGCCGCCGAGATCGAGGCGATCGGCATCGAAAAGTGGGGCGCCACCTTCGTCTCCCCCTGGCACGACCACACGACGCAGTTCGAGTTCGGCGACGCCATGGATCCCACGATGCCGAAGGCCTACGAGGTCCGGCGCGCCGACTTCGACGAGATCCTCTTCCGCCGGGCGGCCCGGGCGGGGGCGCGCACCCACGAGAACTGCCGCGTGCGGGAATTCGAGCTGGGCGACCGCCGGACGCCGCCCATGGTGCGCGGAACGATGGCGGACGGCAGCGTGCGCGAATGGCGCCCGAAGTTCATCGTGGACGCGACCGGCCGCGATACCCTCGTCGCCAACCGACTGAAGACCAAGCGGAAGAATCCGGACCACAACAGCTCGGCGATGTACGGGCATTTCCGGGGCGCCGTGCGCGACCCGGGCCGGAACGAGGGCAACATCATCATCTACTGGTTCGGCCACGGCTGGTTCTGGTTCATCCCGCTGAAGGATGGCGTGACGAGCGTGGGCGCGGTCGTCTGGCCGTACTACATGAAGGCGCGTGCGAAGCCGCTCCGGGAATTCTTCCTGGACACGATCGCGATGTGCCCGGCGTTGCACGAGCGCCTGCGGGATGCGGAGATGGTCGCGGAGCCCGAGGCGACCGGCAACTACGCCTACCACTGCGACGGCTGCCAGGGCGAGAATTACGTGATGGTGGGCGACGCCTACGCCTTCATCGACCCGGTCTTCTCCTCGGGCGTGATGCTCGCGATGAACAGCGCGTTCGCCGCGGCCGACGTCGTGCACGCGCGCCTGGCCGATCCCGCGCGCGAGCGCTCCGCGCGCAAGCGCTTCGAGCACGTGATGCGCGTGGGGCCCAGGGAGTTCTCGTGGTTCATCTACCGCGTGACGAACCCGACGCTCCGCGACCTCTTCATGTCGCCCAGCGACCGCCTCGACATGAAGAAGGCGCTCCTGTCGGTGCTCGCCGGCGACATCTTCGGCGCGACGCCGATCCGCCGCGGCCTCGCCGCCTTCCGGGCGGTCTATTACGCCTTCTCCCTCATACACCTGCCCCGCTCGATCCGCGCGCTTCGGCAGCGCGCCTTCAACATCCGGGACGACTCCGAGATGCGCGTGACGCGGGGATGAGCGGGTGAGGATCGCCGTTTTCGCGCTCGCCGCATGCGCCGCGGCGATGGGCGCGCGCGCGGAGCCCGCCACGGACGAGCCGCTTTGGGAGGCCGCGATCGGCGTGGGCGCCGTCGACTTTCCGGACTATCGCGGCTCCTCCCACTCGCGCGTGTACCCGATTCCCGTCCCGTACTTCGTCTACCGCGGCCGCTTCCTCCAGGCGGACCGGCGCGGAGCGCGCGCGGTCTTCCTCGACACCGATCGCGTGGAGCTGAATCTCAGCCTCGGCGCCTCGCTCCCCGTGGACAGCAGCCGCAACCCCGCCCGCGAGGGAATGCCGAACCTGCGCCCGACCCTCGAGTTCGGTCCGTCGCTGGACCTCACGCTCTGGCAGGCGTCCGATCGCCTCGCCAAGTTCGAGCTGCGGCTGCCGCTGCGCGGCGCGACGTCGATCGGGTCGAGCCCGCGCTTCGTGGGCATGCAGTTCTCGCCTACGCTCAACCTCGACGTCCTCGATCCGGCCGGCTTCGACGGATGGAACCTGGGCCTCGCGGCGGGTCCCATATTCACGGACGCGCGGCACAACCGCTATTTCTACGAGGTCGCGCCGGAGTTCGCGACGGCCGAGCGTCCGGCCTACACCGTGGGCGGCGGCTACGCCGGTACGCAGTTCATCGGCGCGCTCTCGAAGCGGTTCCGGAAGTTCTGGATCGGCGGCTTCGTGCGCTACGACACGTTGGCCGGCGCGAGATTCGAGGCGAGCCCGCTCGTGACCTCGAAGCGCTATGTCGCCGCGGGCATCGGCATCTCGTGGATCGTGGGCGAGTCGTCGCAGCGCGTGCCCGTCACCGAATTCGGCGAGCGCGCGCAGTGACGCCGATCGAGCGCTCGCGCACGCACCTGGTCCTCATCCCGAGCTACAACCCGGGCCCGATGGTCTACGAGACGGTGCGCGATGCGCGGCGCCACTGGGCGCCGGTCTGGGTGGTCGTCGACGGCAGCACCGACGGCACGCCGCAGGCATTGGAGGCGCTGGCCCGCGACGACCCGGAGCTTCGCGTGCTCGTCCTCGAGCGCAACCGCGGCAAGGGGGCGGCGGTGCTCCATGGCATCGAGCACGCCGCGGCTGAGGGCTACACGCACGTCCTCACCATGGATTCGGACGGGCAGCATCCCGCGGCGTGCATCCCCGCGTTCATGGCCCGCTCGCGCGAGGAGCCCGGCGCGATGATCCTCGGCGCGCCGATCTTCGACGCGAGCGCGCCGGCGATCCGCCTGCGCGGCCGGAAGATCGCGAACTGGTGGGAGAACCTGGAGACGCTGTGGGCCGGCATCGGCGATTCGCTCTTCGGCTTCCGCGTCTATCCCATCGCCGATCTCGTCGCGGTGATGGGTACCAACCGCTGGATGCGGCGCTTCGACTTCGACCCGGAGGTGGCCGTACGCCTCGTCTGGCGCGGCGTGCGGCCGGTGAACATGCCCGCGCCGGTGCGCTACCTCAAGCCGGAGGAGGGCGGCGTCTCGCACTTCAACTATTGGCGCGACAACGTGCTCCTCACGTGGATGCACATCCGGCTCGTGTTCGGGTTTCTCGGGCGGCTGCCCGTGCTTTCCGTGCGCCGAATACGGGAGAAAGGGAAGAGGAAGCCCGCCCCTTTCCCGTTTCCGAGTCGTCGCAAGCGTGGACCGTGACCGCGTGTCGCGAAAGGGCCGAAAATCCCGCGCGAACCCGGAAGCGCCGCAGAGCCTCGCCACATCACCCGCCGGGGTTCGTCGCATGGATTTTCGGCCCTTTCGGCACGCGGCCCCGGTCCGCGACTCCACGGAAACGGGAAAGGAGCGGGCTCCCTCTTCCGGCACGTCGCGGTGCAAGCGCTGGCCACTGACGTGGAGAAGGTATCCCGTCCTTTTTTCCCGGTCCGTGGAGTCGCGGCTCGAGCGGGCGCGGGCGAAGCGGGCGTCCTGCAGTGCGTGAGGAATCTATGAAGCCGGGGACAGGCGCGCTCTTTGCCTGGCCACGGCTTCGAGATTCCCACACGCACCGATGAGCCACGGGTGCGACGACTCGGACCGGGAAAAAGGACGGGATACCTTCTCCCGCACTCCGGTCGCCGCGTGCGTCCGAGTCACCGAATCCCACCGTTGATGGGCACCACCTGCCCGGTGATGTACGAAGCCGCATCCGAGGCGAGGAACGCGACCAGCTCCGCGACTTCCTCCGGGGTGCCGGCGCGCTGCAGCGGCACCAGGCGCTCGATGGCCGCCCGGTCGAACGCCCCTTCGCTCATGGGTGTGGCGATGATGCCCGGGGCGACCGCGTTCACGGTCACGCCGCGGCTCCCGAGCTCGAGCGCGAGGGTCCGGGTCGCGGAATGAAGCGCCCCCTTCGCGGCGGCGTAGTTGGCCTGCCCGCGGTTGCCGGTCTGCGCCGCGACCGAGGTGATCGTGACGATCCTTCCCCAGCGCGTGCGCGCCATCGGCATCACGAGCGGCTGCGTCACGTTGTAGAAGCCGTTCAAGGACACGTCGAGCACGCGGTCCCATTGCTCGCGGCGCATGCCGGGGAAGGCGGCGTCATCGTGGATGGCGGCGTTGTTCACGAGCACCTGGATCGGCTGCTCCTCCACGAGCGCCTCGAGTAGTTCGCGCGTGCGGTCGCCGTCGGTCACGTCGAAGGCGATCGCGCGGGCGCTGCCTCCGGCGGCGGCGATGTCGCCCGCCACGGCCTGCGCATTGGCGAGGTTGCGATGGGCGTGCACGATCACTTCCAGCCCCGCCGTGCCCAGGCGGCGGCAGATCGCCGCGCCGATTGCGCCGCTTCCGCCGGTCACCAGCGCGCGCTTCATGCCGCGGGCATCGCGGAGGCGACGGACGCGTCGAGGACGATCGTGACGCGCCCTTCGGCGAGCGTGCGTCCTTCCCCCCTCACCCGGAACGCGTAAGCCACGCTTCCCGCGCCTTCCCCTGTGCGCTCGACCTCGACGTCGAGCGGGCCCGCCACGTCGTCCAGGCGCGCGGCGTGGAATTCCGCTCCCCTCACGCTCGCGAGAAAGCCGGCGCCGGGAACCGGCGATGCGGTGTCCACGAGCGCGCCGTGCGCGGCGGCGGCCTGCGCCGCGTACTCGATCGCGCACGCGACCGGGAGGCACCCCCCGCGCCGCAGCGGATGGTCGGCCGCGCCGTGGTTGCGGGCCCGCGCGTGCAGGCGCTCGCCGTCCCAGGCGACGACCTCGTCCAGGAGGTTCATCGCGCCGCGGTGCGGAAGGTGCGCGGTGAGCCAGTCGCGCCCGCGGCCCCCCGCGCTCACGCGCTCGCCTCGATCCGGAGCGCCAAGTCGTCCAGGTAGGCGATGGCGACGGTTCCGCCGCGGCCGGAGGCGAGGAGCGCCAGGAGCGGGAGCGCGCGCGCCGCGGGAATGCCTGCGCGCAGCGCTTCGAGCGCGGGAAGTTCCATCCGGGTGGGTTTCATGGCTGCGAGGTCCACGCGCAGGAGCGGTCCTCCAGAACGCGCGTCCGCGGCGCCCAGCGCGAGCGCCACGCCGAACGCGTCCGGGATGGGCCGCGCGCCGTGCAGCGGCTCGGGATAGGGCGCGTCGTAGGCGAGGAGCATCACGGGATCCCGCGGCTCCGCCGCGAGCCGCGCGAGCGCCTCGAGGAGGCCCGCGCCGAAGCTCGCGTCGAAAGCGGCGATGCAATCCGCGCTCGCCGTGGCGCCGGTCGCGATGCTCCAGTAGCCCGCGGGCGCGTTGTGCACCGAGTTGTGGAACCGCGTGGGCGAGATCATGCGATCGTCCGAGGCGAGCGTCTCGCAGATGGCATGGCAGTTCTCGCCGTCGCCGCTCGACGAGGCGAAGACCGTGGCGAGCGAGGCCGGATCGAGGCCGGCCGCCGCGGCCGCTTCGAGCCCGGTCGCAAGCGCCAGCTTCACGCATTTGCCCGCTCGCCGCCGCTCCGTCGCCGGAAGCGCTTCCGGGGCGGGGAGCACGGTCGGTCCCGTGACGTAGGGCGCGCGGCCGGCGAGCGCTTCGCGGGCGAGCGCCCAGCCGGCGAGGCCCGGGCCCACGAGCCCCACGCCGCGGATGCGCGCGGAGAGGCTCACGCGGCCTCGCGCGGGCGGCCGAAGACGAGGCTGCAGTTGCTGCCGCCGAATCCGAACGAGTTGCTCATCGCGCGCTTCACCTCCCGCCGGCCGCCCGCGAGCTCGTAGCGGGCCTTCAACGCGGGATCGATGTCGCGAGTGCCCACGCCCGGCGGCACGAACCCGTCGCGGATCGCGAGCACGCACGCCATCGCCTCGACCGCGCCCGCGGCACCGAGCGCATGGCCCGTCATGCCCTTGGTCGAATTGCATGACACCGTTCGTCCGAAGAGCGCGACCACCGCCTTGTCCTCGGCCGCGTCGTTGCTCTGCGTCCCGGTGCCGTGCAGGTTCACGTAGTCGATCGCCGCGGGGCCGAGGCCGGCGCTCGCGAGCGCGGCTTCCATCGCCGCACGGGCCCCGCGGCCTTCGGGGTGCGGCGCGGACATGTGCCACGCATCGGACGATTCGCCCGCGCCCAGCAGGGCCACCGCATCGCCGTTCGCGCGCGCGGCCACGGGCTCGAGGAGGAAGAACGCCGCCGCCTCGCCGATGGAGATGC
>DATAMY010000066.1:0-19455 GCA_036266535.1 Usitatibacter sp.
GTCGAACTACGACTTGATCCGCGAGTACACGACCACGAGCGGCGTCACGGTGCAGCTCCCGGATTCGCGCCGCAAGCTGAGCTTCGTGAACACGAACGCGCTCGTGCGGCATTCGGACTGGAAGATCGGGCTTTCGAAGACGGGCTACATCAACGAGGCGGGCAAGTGCCTCGTGATGCAGGCGATGATCGCCAACCAGCCGGTCGTGATCGTGCTCCTCGACTCCTGGGGCCGGCTCACGCGCGTGGCGGACGCCAACCGCATCCGCCACTGGCTCGAGAAGAACTCGGCGAAGCTCCTCGCGAGCCGCACGGCGGACGCCTCTCCGGCGGAGTGAATGGGGTCAGGTTACTTTTCGTACCTGTCCCCTTTTTCCTTCCCGCAAGCCCGGTCACCCTGAAAAGGGACAGGTTCAAAAAGTAACCTGACCCCATTGCCATGAAAATCGCCATGATGGGTTCCGGCGGCGTGGGCGGCTTCTTCGGCGGCCGCCTCGCGAAGGCCGGCTACGACGTGACGTTCGTCGCGCGCGGCGCGCACCTGGAGGCGATGCGCGCGAACGGGCTCACCCTCGAGAACGAGCCGCAGGGCGACATCCGCATCCCGCAGGTGAAGGCGACCGGCGATCCGGCCTCGATCGGGCCGGTGGACCTCGTGATCCTCTCCGTGAAGCTCTGGGATACCGACGCCGCCGCGCGCGCGATCGCGCCGATCGTGGGCCCGGAGACCGCGGTCCTCTCGCTCCAGAACGGCGTCATCAAGGACGACATCCTCCGGAAGCGCTTCGGGCCGGAGCGCGTGATGGGCGGCGTCTGCTACGTGGCGACCCACATCTCGCGCCCCGGCGTGATCCACCAGACCGGCACCATGCAGCGCGTGATCGTGGGGGAGCACGATGGTCGCGCCTCGGAGCGAGCGAGCGCGCTCCACGAGGCGTTCGCCGCGTCGGGCGTGAAGGCGGAGCTCTCGGCCGACGTGCGCCGCGCGATCTGGGAGAAGTACGTATTCCTCGTGGGCCTCTCCGCGTCGACCACCTCGATGCGGCAGCCGCTCGGTCCCATCCGCTCGAACCCGCGCACGCGCGCGTTCCTCCACGACCTCATGCGCGAGGTGGTCGCCGTAGGGCGCGCGCACGGCGTGGCGCTTCCGGAGGATTTCGCGGACGACCGTCTCGAGTTCGCCGACACCCTTCCGGTCGACATGACCTCCTCCATGCACCACGACCTCGATCGCGGCCACCCGCTCGAGGTCGACTGGCTATCCGGCGGCGTCGTGGAGCTGGGCGAGGCGGTGGGCATCCCGGCTCCCGCGAACCGCGCCGTGCGCGACATCCTCACGCTCCACGCGCAGGGAAAGAAGAAGTGACGGCGCCGGCGCGGCTCACGGTCCGTGCCCTCCGCGCGGTCGCGGTGGAGGTGCCCATGCGCCACGTGCTGGGCACGAGCCAGGCGGCGGTGCGCGCGGCGCCGCTCCTCCTGGTCGACCTCGAGACCGAGGAGGGCGTGACCGGGCGCGCCTATCTCTTCTGCTACGTGCCCGCCGCCGCGGCCGCGATCGCCGCGATCCTCGCCGAGATCGAGCGCTCGATGCGCGGCGAGCGCGTGGCGCCGGTCGACCTCTGGAAGAAGCTCACGCGCCGCTTTACGCTCATCGGCGTGCAGGGCGTCGTGCGCATGGCGATGGCCGCGTTCGACGTCGCGTGCTGGGACGTGCTCGCGATCGCGGTGGGGCAGCCGCTCGCGACACTCCTCGGCGGAACGCCGCGGCCCGTCCGCGCGTACAACAGCAACGGCCTGGGCCTCATGGATACGCATGCGCTCGCGGACGAGGCGCAGGAGCTCGTGCAGGGCGGCTTCGAGGGCGTGAAGCTCCGGCTGGGCTATCCCACGCTCGCGGAGGACATCGCGGCGGTTCGCGCCGTTCGCGCGCGGCTGGGCGAGCGCGTTCGCATCATGGTCGACTACAACCAGGCGCTCTCGGTCGCGGAAGCCCTGGAGCGCGGCCGGGCGCTCGACGGCGAAGGCATCGCCTGGCTCGAGGAGCCGATCCGGCACGACGACTACACGGGCTCGGCCAAGCTCGCGCGCGAGCTCTCGACCCCCGTCCAGATCGGAGAGAATTTCTCGCTCGTGTACGGCATGGAGCAGGCGCTCGAGGCCGGCGCGTGCGACCTCGTGATGCCGGACTTGGAGCGGATCGGCGGCGTGACCGGCTGGCAACGCGCGGCGGCGCTCGCCGCGGCGCGCGGCATCGAGATGTCCACGCACCTCTTCCCGGAGGTGAGCTCCCAGCTCCTCGCCGTGACGCCCACCGCGCACTGGCTGGAATACGTCGATTGGGCGGCCCCCATCCTGGCCGAGCCGCTGCGGATCGTGGACGGCATGGCGATCCCCTCGGAGCGCCCCGGAAACGGCCTCGCCTGGAACGACGAAGCGGTCGCGCGCTACCGGATGGCCTGAACGCGGGGCCCGCCGGGCGGTCTGAAGCGGGTATTCCCGGCTGAAGGGCGGTCGCGACGATGTTCCTGGTGGGCTTGGGCACCGCGGTGCCCCCGCGCAGCTTCACGCAGGCCGAGTGCTGGGAGGCCGTGCGGCGCGCGGACCGGCCGGAGCTCACGCCGCGCACGCGCGCGGTCCTGCAGGGCATCCTCACCCACGACAACGGCATCGAGCGGCGCTCCCTCGCGCTCGATTCGCTGGACGAGAGCTTCGACCTCGATCCGGATACGCTCCATCGGCGCTTCGCCCGCCACGCGCCGGCGCTCGCAAGCGAGGCGGCCGCGGGCGCGCTCGAGCGCTCGGGCCTTCCCACGGAGGCGGTCGACGCCGTCGTCGTGAGCACGTGCACCGGTTACCTCTGTCCCGGGCTCACGAGCTACGTCTCCGAAAAGCTCGGCCTTCGCGCGGACGCGCTGCCGCTCGACCTCGTGGGGCAGGGCTGCGGCGCGGCGCTTCCGAACCTGCGCGCGGCCGGGGCGCTCGTGGCCTCGGGCGACTACGCGAACGTGCTCTGCGTGTGCGTGGAAGTGTGCAGCGCCGCCTTCTACCTCGACGCGGACCTGGGTGTCCTCGTGAGCGCGTGCCTTTTCGGCGACGGGGCCGCGGCGGCGGTCGTGTCTTCGAGCCCGCCGGCGAGCGGTCCGCGGGTCGCGTGGAAGGCCGGCGCGTCCATGACCGATCCCGCGCGCCGAGAGGCGCTCCGCTTCGAGCAGCGCGGCGGCATGCTCCGGAACATCCTCACGCTGCCGGTGCCGTCCCTCGCCGCGAAGAGCGCGCGCGAGGTGCGGGACCGCGTGCTGGGCGAAGCGGGCGTGGCTCCCCGCGACGTGTCCGCCTGGATCCTCCACGCCGGCGGGCGCCGCGTGCTGGAGGAGCTGCGCTCGGCGCTCTCCCTCGAAGGCGGGGACCTCGCGTGGAGCGCGGGGATGCTCCGCCGCTACGGAAACCTGAGCAGCCCGTTCGTCCTCTTCGTGCTGAAGGCGGCGCTCGAGGGCGGCGCGCCGCGGGGCTTGTGGTGGATGTCGTCCTTCGGCGCCGGGTTCAGCGCGCACGGGGCGCTCCTCGAGGTGGCGTGATGGCGAGCCTTCCCACCGACTCGCGCCGCGTGGAGCCGGAATGGCTGGATGCGCTCCCGGCGCGCGATCCCCGCGCCGTCCGCTCGCGCCGCGACCTCGCCCGCGTGAACGTGCTCATGGGCAATGCGGCGATCGTCGCCGGGGCGCTCGCCGGAAGGCTGCGCTACGGGGCGCGCGTGGCGGAGATCGGGGCCGGGAGCGGCGAGCTCCTCTGCGCCGTCGCGCGGTCGCGGGCGCTCCGCGGCCTGGGCCTCGACCTCGTCCTCGTCGACCGGCAGCCGTGCGTCGGGGCGTCGACGTGGGACGCGCTCGCGGCGCTGGGCATGCGCACGCACGTCGTGGGCGCGGACGCGGTCGCGTGGCTCGCGCATCCGGAGCTTTCGAGGTGCGACGCCATCGTCGCGAACCTCTTCCTGCATCACTTCGAGACGCCCGCGCTTGCGCGCCTCCTCGCCTTCGCCGCGGAGCGCGCCCCGCTCTTCGTGGCGTGCGAGCCGCGACGCTCCGCGCTCTCGCTCACGGGCGCCTCGCTCCTGGGCGTCATCGGGTGCAACGACGTGACCCGCCACGACGCGGTGGTGAGCGTGCGCGCGGGATTCCGCGACGGGGAGCTCGCCGCCCTCTGGCCGTCCGGCCCGGAATGGCGGATCGAGGACGGCGCGCGCGGGCCGTTCACCCATCGATTCGTCGCGCGCCGGGCATGAGGGCGCACGACGCGATCGTGATCGGCGGCGGCCCCGCGGGCGCCACCGCGGCGCTGGCGCTCGCGCGGCGCGGCTGGTCCGTGGCGCTCCTCGAGAAGTCGCGCTTCCCGCGGCCGAAGGTCTGCGGCGAATACGTCTCGCCGAGCGGCTGGTCGGCGCTTCGCGCGCTCGAGGCCGCGCGCGGAATGGAAGCGCTTGCGGGACCGCCGGTGCGCCGCGTAGGCCTTTTCGCGCTCGAGCACGCGATCGAGGTTCCCATGCCGTCGCCCTCGCCCGGGGCGCCCTGGGGACGGGCGCTCGGGCGCGAGTCGCTCGACACGATGCTGGTGGAGGAGGCCGCGCGCGCGGGCGTGCAGGTGCTCCAGCCTTGCGCCGCGCTGGCGCTCCGGCGCGTGGGGCGCTGGCAGGCGGTGGCCGCGGAGGACGACGAAGGACCGCGCGAGCTCTACGCGCCGATCGTGGTCGCCGCGCACGGATCCTGGGAGCCCGGGCGGCTCCCCACGCAGCTCGCGCGCCCGGCACGATCGCCCGGCGACTTGCTGGGCTTCAAGGCGCGCTTCCGCGGCGGGCGCCTGGCCGACGGCCTCATGCCGCTCGTGCTCTTTCCCGGCGGATATGGCGGGTTGGTCGAGAGCGACGACGGTTGCGTGAGCTTCTCGTGCTGCATCCGGCGCGATGCGCTCTTTCGCGTGCGCGCGGCTCGCCGCGGCACGCCCGCGGGCGACGCGGTGCTCGCGCACGCGAGCGCGTCGGCGCGCGCGCTTCGCGAGGCGCTCGCCGGCGCGCGGCGCGAGGGGCCCTGGCTCGCGACCGGCCCGATCCGCCCGGGCATCCGGAAGCAACCCGGCGCCGGCCTCTTCCGCGTCGGAAATGCCGCGGGCGAGGCGCATCCGCTCGTCGCCGAAGGCATCGGCATGGCGATCCAGTCGGGGTGGCTCCTGGCCGAGACCGTGGGCGCGCACAGGCGGCTCCTCGACGAGGCCGAGCTCGATGCGATCGGCCGCGCGTACGAGCGGCGCTGGCGCGCGCATTTCGCCCCGCGCGTGCGCGCCTCGCACGCGTTCGCGTGGGCGACGGGACGCGCGCTCCATGCCGCGACGGCGGCCGTGACGCTCGTGCCCGCGATCCTCGCGTGGGGCGCGCGCTGGAGCGGAAAGGCCGCGCCCATGCCCGAGGCGCGAGCGCTCTCGAGGAACGGGACATGACGACGCTCGAGCGGCTGCGCGACCTCCTCGCGAAGGAATTCTCGATCGAGCCCGCGCGGCTCGTCCCGGACGCGCGCCTGGAGGACCTCGACATCGATTCGCTGCGCATGATCGAGATCGCGTTCTCGGTCGAGGACGCGTTCGGCGTGAAGATCGACGAGGAGCCCGCCCAGCTCATGGCGCGCATCCGGACCCTGGGCGATTTCGCCGGCTTCGTGGAAGGACTCGCGGCGCCTTCGCCGCAGCCCGCGCGGTGAGGCGCGTCGCGGTCACCGGCATCGGCGTCGTGTCCCCGCTGGGCAACGACCCCGGCGTGTTCTTCGATGCGCTCGCCGCGGGCCGCTCCGGGGTGTCGCGCCTCGAGGCACCGTACAGCGCCCGGCTCGCGAGCCCGATCGCGGCGGCCGTGCGCTTCGACGGCGCGGCGCATTTCGACGCGGCGAAGCTGCGCATGCTCGACCGCGTGAGCCAGTTCGCGCTCACCGCCGCCGCGCAGGCGATCGCCGATGCGCCCGGATTCCTGGACGGTCTCGATCGCGCGCGCGCGGGCGTCTTCGTGGGCACCGGCATGGGCGGCGCGCAGGCGGCGGACGACGGCTACCACGCGCTCTACGCGGAGGAAGCCGGCCGCCTGAAGCCCTTCACGGTGCTCCTTTCGATGGTGAACGCGCCCGCCGCGTGGATCGGGCTCGAGCACGGCCTCGCGGGCGCCAACCTCACGTATTCGACCGCGTGCTCGTCCTCCGCCGTCGCGATCGGCGAGGCGGCCCGGCGCATCGCCCACGGCGAGGCGGACGCGATGCTCGCCGGCGGCGCGGAGGCCCCGCTCAACTTCGGGACTCTCAAGGCCTGGGAGGCGCTGCGCACCCTCGCGGCCGAGGACGCCCAGGATCCGGCCGCCTCCTGCAAGCCCTTCGCGCGGAACCGCTGCGGCCTCGTGCTGGGCGAGGGCGCCGCGATCTTCGCCCTCGAGGACCGCGATCGCGCGCTCGCCCGCGGGGCGCGCATCCACGCCGAGATCGCGGGCTACGGCCTGTGCACCGACGCGACGCACATCACGCGCCCTTCGATCGAGGGACAGGCGAACGCCATGCGCCTGGCGCTCGCGGACGCGCACCTGGACGCGGCGGACATCGGCTACCTCAACGCGCACGGAACGGGGACGCTCGCGAACGACGGCGTGGAGACGGCGGCGATCAAGCGGGTGTTCGGCGAGCGGGCGTACGCGCTACCCGTGAGCTCCACCAAGTCGATGCACGGGCACCTCCTGGGCGCCGCGGGCGCGCTGGAGCTCGCCGCCGCGATCCTGGCCCTCGAGCGGGGCGTGGTCCCCCCCACGGCGAACCTGAAGGTGCGCGATCCGGAGTGCGACCTGGATTACGTGGCGGAAGGCGCGCGGGCGGTGGCGCGCCCGGCGGCCGTCATGTCGAACTCGTTCGCGTTCGGGGGCACCAACGCGACGCTCGTGGCGCGCGCCGCCTAGGGAAGGGCGTCAGTCCTCGTCCTTCCACTCGCGCATCTTCGAGAAATCGATCTTCTTGTCGAGCGAGTCGCTTTCCCGGAAGAAGACGCGCATCACCACGACGTAGCCCAGGACGACGGCGACGCCCACCAGGAGAGCGACCACAACGGCATTGTCCATCGGCACCTCCTATCCCGATGGGAGCGCGCGCCGTCAGACAAGTTCCGCCCTCACGAGCGCGGCACCCGCTCCCAGCGCCGCGAGCTTCCCGGCGGCCACCTCCCGGGGGAGCGGGACCATGCCGCAGTTCGTGCACGGGAAGAGGCGCTCGCGCGGCACGTGCTTCAGCGCCTCGCGGATCACCTTCGCCACGTCGCCCGGCGTCTCGACGCGCGTGGTCGCGACGTCGATCGCGCCCACCAGCACGTCCTTCCCCTCGAGGAGCGCGATGAGGTCGATCGGCACGCGCGAGTTGGCGCACTCGAGCGAGACCTGGTCGATGGACGACTTCGCCAGCAGCGGGAACGTCTGCTCGTACTGCCGCCATTCGTTCCCGAGCGTCTTCTTCCACGTGATGTTCGCCTCGATCCCGTAGCCGTAGCAGATGTGGACCGCGGTCTTGCACTTGAGGCCGCGGCGCGCGCGCTCGAGGGCCGCCACGCCCCAGTCGCGGACCTCGTCGAAGTAGACGTTGAACGCGGGCTCGTCGAACTGCACCACGTCCACGCCGAGGGCCTCGAGCTCGCGCGCCTCGGTGTTCAGGATCTCGGCGAAGGCCATCGCGAGCTTCTCGCGGCTCCCGTAGTGCTCGTCGTGGAGCGTGTCCACCATCGTCATCGGGCCCGGGAGCGTGAACTTGATCGCATGGGTCGTTTGCGCGCGCAGGAACTTCGCGTCCTCCGAGTGCACCGGCGCGGGCCGCGTCACCGGCCCCACCACGCGCGGCACGTTCGCGTCGTAGCGGTTCCTGATGCGCACGGTCTTCAGGTTCTTGAAGTCGATGCCCTCGAGCTTCTCCATGTAGCCGTTCACGAAGTGGCGCCGCGTCTGCTCGCCGTCGCTCACGATGTCGATGCCGCACTTCTCCTGCAGGTCCAGCACGAGCCGCACGGCGTCGCGCTTGCCTTCCGCGAGCGCGTCGCCCTCGAGCTTCCAGGGCGCCCAGAGCTTGTTGGGCTCCGCGAGCCAGGCGGGCTTGGGAAGGCTTCCGGCGATGGTGGTGGGTAGGAGGGGGAGGGCCATGGCGGTTTTCCTGTAGTTGGGCTGGAGAGGGATGGGCTGGCGTGCGCCAGCCGGATTCATTCGGCGGGGGCGGGCTGCTGCTCCTCGAGGAGCCCCAGCTTCCCGGCGAGCCACCGGGTCGTGGTCGCCTGGATGAGGATCGTCATGAGGATCGCGATGAAGGTCACGGACGCGATGAGCTTCGCCTCGGGCGCCTGCATGCCCATGAGGAGCCCGGCGAGCGCGCCCGGAATGACGCCGGTCTCGCGCGTCCACGACATGAAGAGCATCTCCCGCACGGTCCACTTCACCCGGCGGTCGGGAAGGGCGCAGGCGAACACGGTCACGGGCCGCGCGACCAGCATGAAGACGGCCACCACGGCGACGCCCCCGGCGAGGTAGCGGTCCATCAGCGCGAAATCGACCTGCGAGCCGAGCAGGATGAAGATGAACATCCGCATGACGAGCGCGGTGGTCGAGACGAAATCGTCGAGCTTCCGCTGCTCCGCGGCGGGCATCTCGAATCCGAAGGCGTCCTTGTTGCCGATCACGATGCCGAAGACGAAGACGGCCATGAAGCCGCTCGCCTGCAGGTCGTCCGCGCCGAGATAGGCGCCGATCACGGCCATGAGCGAGACGACCGGGGCGTATTCCTCGAGGAAGCCGAAATTCTCGTGGGCGATGAGGAACGCGGCCGCGTATCCGAGCGCCCCGCCCACGAGGAGGCCGAAGCCGGCCTGCCGCGCGAGGTCGACGAGGGCCGCGGACGCGGAGAACCCTTCCTGCCCCATCGCGATGGCGAGGACGGCGAACGTCAGGATCGCGCCCGTCGCGTCGTTGAACGCGGACTCGGCCATCACCGTCTGCGCGACGCGATCCCGGATCTTCACCTGGCGGAAGACCGGAACGAGCGTGGCGGGGTCGGTGGACGCGATGGTCGCGGCGAGGAGCAAGGCCGGGATCATCGGAATCGCGAGGAGGTAATGGGCCGCCACGCCCGTGATCGCCGCGGTGATGAGGACGCCGATTGTCGCCAATACGACAATCGTGATCCAGACCTCCTTCAGAACCCGGAAGCGCAGCGACGCGCCGCCATCGAAGAGGATGTAGCAGGCGCCGAAGATGAGCACGATCTGGTTCAGGGCCGAGTCGGCCTTCACCGAGATCACCCCCGCGATGCCCGGCCCGAGCAGCATGCCGGCCACCAGGAAAACCGCCACATCGGGCACCCGCAGCTTCCGCGCGAGCATCCCGAACGCCGTGCCCACGGCGAGGATGATGCCGAACGTGAGCAGCACGTGCTTCGCGATTTCGATCGTTGCGGGCGTCTGCACTGCGGCCTCCCCCGGGGTGAGCCTCGGAGTCTAGTGGCTTCCCGCGGCCCCTCGCAAGCGCGCGCGCATTCGGCTTTCCCCTGGGCTGGCCGCTCGAATGGACCGAGATCATCGTGATCTTCGTGCCGATCTTCCTGCCGCTGCTCAAGCACTTCAACATCGACCCGATCCTCTGGGGGACGCTCGTCTTCGTGAACTTGCAGGCAGCGTTCCTCTCGCCGCCGGTCGCGATGTCCGCGTTCTACCTGAAGGGAGTGGCACCGAAGCACGGGACGCTCAACCAGATCTTCGCGGGCATGATGCCCTACATGCTGATCGTGATCCTGTGCATGGTGATCATGTACCTGTGGCCGGGCATGACGCTGTGGCTGCCCAACTACCTGTACGGGAACGCGGGATAGGCGGCTACTTCCCGCAGATCCCCGCGGCGGTTGGTCGCCTTCTCGTAGCCCATGTAGGTGTCGCCCGTCCGGTAGGAGAACTCGGGCCTGAAGCCCTTGGGAAGGAGCGATGCCAGCTTCTCGGCGTACGTGTCGCCGCGCATGAACAGGCGGTACGAGAACCAGAGCCCGGCGATGAACACCACGAAGATGCCGACCCCGATGAACTTGTCCATGGCGTACCCCCTTTGCGCGCCATGGTAGCAGCATGGGCATAATATGCATCGCGCCGCCCCCCGCGGGTCGCCCGTCCCATCCCCAGCCATGCAGAAGATCCTGATCACGCGTGCCGTGTTTCCCGAGGTCGTGGCCGAGCTCGGCCGCCGCTTCGACGTGGAGCACAACGCGGAGGACCGCCCGTGGCCGGCCGAGGAGCTGGCAAGGCGCCTGCAGGGCAAGAGCGGCGCGATGGCGACGGTGATGGACCGCTTCGACGAGCCGCTCCTCGCGCAATGCCCGGACCTGCGCGTGATCTCCAACATCGCGGTGGGCTACAACAACATCGACGTGCCGGCCTGCACGAAGCGCGGGATCCGCGTGACGAACACGCCCGGCGTGCTGGACGACACGACCGCCGACCTCACGTGGGCGCTCCTCATGGCCGCCGCGCGCCGCATCGCGGAGGGCGACCAGCACGTGCGCGCCGGGGACTGGAAGATCGCCTTCGGCGTGCGGTACTTCCTGGGACAGGACATCCACCACGCGACGCTCGGCATCGTCGGCATGGGCCGCATCGGGCGGGCGATCGCGCGGCGCGCGCGCGGCTTCGACATGCGCGTGGTCTACCACAACCGGAACCGCCTCTCCGCGGCGGACGAGGAGCGGCTCGGCGCGGAGTGGATGGAGCGCGAGCGGCTCCTCTCGGAAGCCGATTTCGTCGTGGTGATGGCGCCGTACTCGCCCGCGAACCACCACCTCATCGGCGCGGCGGAGATCGCGAAGATGAAGCCCACGGCGATCCTCGTGAACACGGCGCGCGGCGGCGTCGTGGACGACGCGGCGCTGGTCGATGCGCTCAAGCACGGCCGAATCGCGGGCGCGGGGCTCGATGTCTTCGAGGGGGAGCCCAAGCTCCATCCCGGGTTCCTCGAGCTCAGGAACGTCGTGATGACGCCGCACATCGGCAGCGCCACGCGCGCCACGCGCATGACCATGTGCCGCACCGCGATGGAGAACATGGCGGCGGTCCTCGAAGGCCGGGAGCCGCCTAACTTGGTGAACGTCATTCCCGCGTAGGCGGGAATCCATGGATACCCGCCTACGCGGGTATGACGAAAACGAAAGGAGCAATCGATGTCCGCGAAAGTCGCATTCCTCGGCCTCGGCGTGATGGGCTTTCCCATGGCCGGGCACCTCCAGTCGAAGGGCTACGACGTGACCGTCTACAACCGCACGGCGGCGAAGGCGCAGGCCTGGGTCGCGAAGTACGGCGGGGCTTCGGCGCCGACGCCGGCCGCGGCCGCGAAGGACTGCGACCTCGTGATGATGTGCGTGGGCAACGACCGCGACCTCCTCGAGGTGGCGCTCGGGAAGGACGGTGCGCTCGCGGGCATGCGGAAGGACGCGATCCTCGTCGACCACACGACCGCCTCCGCGGACGCCGCGCGGCGCATCTTCCAGGCGGCGAAGGAGAAGGGCGTGCACTTCATCGACGCCCCCGTCTCCGGCGGGCAGGCGGGCGCGGAGAACGGCAAGCTCACCGTGATGTGCGGGGGCGAATCGGGCCCTTTCGGCCGCGCGAAGCCGGCGATGGACTGCTACGGCCGGGCCGTCACGCTCATGGGCGCGCCGGGCGCGGGCCAGCTCACCAAGATGGTGAACCAGATCTGCATCGCGGGCCTCGTGCAGGGGCTCTCCGAGGGCATCGCCTTCGCGGAGAAGGCAGGCCTCGACGCGGAGCTCGTCCTCGACGTGATCTCCAAGGGCGCCGCGCAATCCTGGCAGATGGAGAACCGCGGCAAGACCATGCACCAGCGCAAGTTCGATTTCGGCTTCGCCATCGACTGGATGCGGAAGGACCTCGGCATCTGCATGGAGGAGGCGAAGCGCAACGGCGCCAAGCTCCCGGTGACCCAGATCGTCGACGGTTACTATGCCGAGATCCAGCAGGCCGGCCACAATCGCTGGGATACCTCCTCCCTCATCACCCGACTCTAGGAAACGCCATGGACCTCAAGCTCTACTACGCCCCCGGAGCATGCTCGTTCGCTTCCCACATCGCCCTGGAGGAAGTGGGCATTCCGTACACCACCCGGAAGCTCGTGCTCGCGAACGGCGACCAGCGCTCGCCGGAGTACCTGAAGATCAACCCGCGCGGGCGCGTCCCGGCGCTCGTGGCGGACGGCCAGGTGCTCACGGAGAACGTCGGCATCATGGCGTTCGTCGCCGGCGGCTATGGGCAGGGCAAGATCTGGCCCAAGGACACGTGGCTCCAGTCCAAGTGCCTCTCGACGATGGCGTGGCTCTCGAACACCGTGCACCCGGCGTACGGACACTACTTCCGCGCCGAGCGCTATGCCGACGACGCGCAGGCGCGCGAGGCGGTGAAGGCCAAGGGCCTCACGAATTTCCACGATTGCCTGAAGGAGATCGACCGGCTGCTGGAGGGGCACCGCTGGTCGATCGGCGAGCGCTACTCGGTGGTCGACGGCTACCTGCTGGTCTTCTACCGCTGGGGCAACCGCTCGAAGCTCCCCGTCGCATCGCTCCCCAACTACACGCGCGTGATGAAGGAAGTGATGGCGCGCCCGGCGGTGAAGAAGGTGATGGCGGACGAGGGCATCACCCTCGACAGCTAACGTCATTCCCGTGAAGACGGGAATCCATCCGACACTTAACGTCATTCCCGTGAAGACGGGAATCCATCATGACGAACAAGCTGGATTCCCGACGTCTCGGGAATGACAGGGAATTGGACCACCTGGTCGTCGCCGCGCGGACGCTGGACGAAGGCGCGGCCTGGGTTTCATCCGTAACGGGCGTGGCGATGGTCCCGGGCGGCAAGCATCCGCTGATGGGCACGCACAACCGGCTCCTTGGCCTGGGCGGGCGCCGCTACCTCGAGGTGATCGCGATCGATCCGCACGCCCCGCCGCCCGCGCGGCCGCGATGGTTCGGGCTGGACGAACCGGCGATGCGGGAGCGCCTGGCGAGGGGTCCTGCGCTCATCCATTGGGTCGAGCGCACGGACGACCTCGAGGGCGCGCTCGCGGGCTATCCGGAGACGGTGGAGATCCTGGACGCCACCCGCGGCGACTTCGCGTGGCGGATCACGGTCCCGCGGGACGGGCGCCTCCCCGGGGGCGGGACGCTGCCGACGCTCATCCAGTGGACGGGTCCCCACCCCGGCGACCGGCTTCCGCGGTCGGGCTGCGAGCTCGCGGATTTCCGCTCCGAGGGGAGCCTCCGGGCCGTGCTTTCCACCCCGGCCGGGCGGCGCTCGCTCCCGCCCTCGGAGGAATAGAATACCGGGGCGGCGTGTTGATCCGCTGAAGCCCGCCGATCGGGCAAGGAAGCCATGGATTACCAGCTCATCGTTCCCTACATTCCGAACCTGCGCCGCTACGCGCGTGCGCTGGTGGGCGACCGGGACGGCGCCGACGACCTCGTGCAGGACACGCTCGAGCGAGCGGTGCGCAAGTTCCACCTCTGGCGCCCTGGGGACCTCCGGGCCTGGCTCTTTTCGATCATGCACAACGTCTTCGTGAACCAGCTGAAGGGCCGCAAGATCGCCCCCTCCGTCGAGATCGACGAGGAGATGGTCGCCGCCCACGTGCCGACGGTGGACAGCGTCGACGTGCTGGACCTCGAGCGAGCCCTGGTGCGCCTCGCGCCCGAGCAACGCGAAGTCGTGCTCCTCGTGGCGCTCGAGGACATGAGCTACGCGGACGTGAGCAAGGCGCTCGGCATTCCCATCGGCACGGTGATGTCGCGGCTTTCGCGGGGACGCGAGCGGCTGCGGCGCCTCGTGGAAGGCGAGCCCGCGCGCACCGAGCTGAGGGTCGTCCAATGAGCCGGGAAGAAGATCTCAAGTACGCGGACCTCACGGCGGCGATCAAGCGCCGCTTCGATCCGATCCTCACGGAGCCCATCCCGGCGCGGATGTACCTCAAGAGCCCGCCGTGGATCGACTACGCGCGCGCGGCTTCCGTGCTCGTGGTCGGCATCGCGATCGGCCTCGCCGCCCCGATGCTGAAGCCGTCGCCGTCGCCCGCGAACCTTGCCGCCCTGCAGCTCCCGATCCGCGCCGCGCGCGCGCATCTCGTCTACTCGCCGGAAGTCCGCCACCCGGTGGAGGTCGACGCGAAGGACCAGGATCACCTGGTGAAGTGGCTTTCCAAGCGCCTCGACATCCCGCTCAAGGTGCCGGTCCTCGTGCAGGAGGGCTTCGAGCTCCTGGGCGGGCGCCTCCTCCCCGGCTCGGACGGCCCGGTCGCGCAGTTCATGTACCAGGACGCCACGGGCAAGCGGCTCACGCTCTACGTGACGCCCACGCGCAAGGGCGAGCGCCTCACCTCCTTCCGCTTCACGAAGGAAGGCAACGTCTCGGTCTTCTACTGGATCGACGACGAGTGCAACTACGCGCTCTCCGGCGAGGTCGACAAGACCACGCTCGCGAAGGTCGCGACGCTGGTCTACAAGCAGCTCGAGTCGTAGCTCGCTCGCCATTTAGAATGGGGTTTGCGGGACCCTTCCCGCGAGCCCCATGCGCCTTCCTCCGCTCGAGTTCCCCCCAGAGCTTCCCATCGCGCAGCACCGCGACCGGATCGCGGAGCTCGTGCGCGCGCATCCCGTCACGATCGTCTGCGGCGAGACGGGTTCTGGCAAGACCACCCAGATCCCCAAGATCTGCCTCGCGAGCGGGCGCGGCGAGAAGGGCCTGATCGGCTGCACGCAGCCCCGCCGCATCGCGGCGCGGAGCCTCGCGCACCGCCTGGCGGCCGAGATGCCCGGCGCGCCCAAGGGCTTCGTCGGCCACAAGATCCGCTTCCAGGACGCGACCCGGCCGGAGACGGTCGTGAAGGTGATGACGGACGGCGTGCTCCTCGCCGAGACGCACTCGGACCGGCGGCTGCGCGCCTACGACACCATCATCGTGGACGAGGCGCACGAGCGCAGCCTCAACGTCGATTTCCTCCTGGGATATCTCCGGCGGCTGGTGGATCAACGGCACGATCTCAAGGTCATCGTCACCTCCGCGACCATCGACACCGAGCGCTTCTCGCGCTTCTTCGGCGGCGCGCCGGTGATCGAGGTCTCGGGCCGCACCTACCCCGTCGAAGTCCGCTACCGTCCCGAGTTCTTCGAAAGCGCGGAGGAGGACGACGAGCCCGTGGACCTGGGAGATGCGATCGTGAAGGCCGTGGACGAGATCGGGCGCGAGAGCCGGCAGGGCGACGTCCTCGTCTTCCTCCCTGGCGAGCGCGAGATCCGGGAAGCGGCCGAGGCGCTGCGGAAGGCGCACCCGAAGCAGATGGAGATCCTGCCGCTCTTCGCGCGCCTGACCGCGGAGGAGCAGGACCGCGTCTTCGAGCGCTCCGGCACACGCCGCATCGTGCTCGCCACGAACGTCGCGGAGACTTCGCTCACCGTGCCGGGCATCCACTACGTCGTCGATACGGGGCTCGCGCGCGTGCGGCGCTATTCGCCGCGCCAGAAGATCGACCAGCTCCGGATCGAGCCGATTTCGCAGGCCGCGGCGCGGCAGCGCGCGGGACGCTGCGGGCGCGTCGCGAGCGGCATCGCCATCCGGCTCTACGCGGAAAAGGATTTCACGGAGCGTCCCGAGTACACGACGCCGGAGATCCTGAGAACCTCGCTCGCCTCCGTGATCCTGCGGATGGCGGCGCTGGACCTGGGGCCCATCGCGGATTTCCCCTTCATCGAGCCGCCCACGCCGCGGCAGATCTCGGACGGCTACCAGCAGCTCTTCGAGCTGGGGGCCATTACCGCGGAGCGGCAGCTCACCCCCTTGGGCCGCGAGCTCGCGCGCCTCCCCGTCGATCCGCGCATCGGCCGCATGCTCGTCGCCGCGCGCGAGTTCCACTGCCTCGCGGAGATGCTCGTGATCGCCGCCGCGCTCTCGATCCAGGACCCGCGCGACCGGCCGCAGGCGTTGCGCGAAGCCTCGGACCGTGCGCACGAGGAGTTCCGAGACGAGTCGTCGGACTTCCTGCAGCTCCTGAATCTCTGGAAATTCTTCGACACGGAGTTCCTCCACAAGAAGTCGAACCGGAAGCTCCAGGAGGCGTGCCGCGAGCATTTCCTCTCGTACATCCGCATGCGCGAATGGCGCGACCTCGCGGGCCAGCTTCGCGAGATGGCGGGCGAGCTCGAGATCCGGGAGAACCCGACGCCGGCGACCTACGAGCAGGTCCACCGCGCGCTCTTGACGGGACTCATCGGCAACGTGGGCATGAAGGCCCTCGACGGCGACCACTACCACGGCCCGCGCGGGCTCCAGTTCTACGTGTGGCCCGGGTCGGGGCTCAAGAAGGGCCGTCCGCGATGGATCGTCGCGGGGGAACTGCAGGAGACCTCACGCGTCTTCGCGCGGAACGTGGCGCGCGTCGAGCCGGACTGGATCGAGAAGGCGGCGGCGCACTTGGTCGACCGCGCATACGTGGAGCCGCACTGGGATACCAAGCGCGGCGAGGTCGTGGCCTACGAGAACGTGACGCTGCACGGGCTCGTGCTGGCGGCGCGCCGGAAGGTGAGCTACGGGCGCATCGACCCCACCCGCGCGCGCGAGGTCTTCATCGAGGGCGCCTTGGTCGCGGGCGAGCTCGACTCGAAGCTCGCGTTCTGGACGCACAACCGGGCGCTCATCCGCGAGATCGAGGAGCTCGAGCACCGCGCCCGCCGCCCGGACGTGCTGGTCGACGACCGCGCGCTCCGCGCGTTCTACGATGCGCGCATCCCCGCCGATGTGCGCGACGCGCGATCGCTCGACGCATGGTATCCGGATGCGTCGGCGAAGGATCCGAAACTCCTCCACCTTGCGCGCGAGCACGTGATGCGGCACGGCGCGGAGTCCGTCACCGAGGAGCTCTTTCCGCGCGAGCTCCCGGCGGGTGACGCGAAGCTTCCGCTCACCTACCGCTTCGAGCCGGGCCATCCGCTGGACGGCGTGACGCTCACCGTGCCCCTCGCGCTCCTGAACCAGGTGGATGACGCGGCGGTCGACTGGCTCGTCCCCGGCATGGTGCGCGAGAAGGTGGCGTGGACGATGAAGGCGTTGCCGAAGCGCGTCCGCACGCAGCTCATTCCCGTGCCGGAGCACGTGACGAAGCTCCTGGAACTCATGTCGCCCTCGACGCCGCAGGGCGGCAGCGATCGGGGGCCCATTCCGACCGTGAAGGAAGCCGTCCTGCAATACGCCTCCCGGCTGGCGGGCGAACGCCTCGACGCGGACGTCTGGTCGAAGGAAGAGCCGCCCGCGCACCTGCGCATGAATTTCCGCGTGGTGGACGAGGCGAAGCGCGAGCTCGCCATGGGCCGCGACCTCGTGGAGCTTCGGAAGCGCCTGGGCGAGGCGGCGAGCCTCACGCTCGCGAAGGCCAAGCCCGGCATCGAGCGCGAGGGCATCACGGCCTGGGATTTCGGCGAGCTGCCGGCGCAGGTGACGTTCAAGCAGGGCAGCCAGATGCTGACCGGCTACCCGGCCTTGTCCCCCTCCGCTGCAGATGCCACCGTCTCCATCCGCCTCTTCGACACCCGCGACAAGGCCGAGGCCGCGCATCGCGAGGGCGTGAAGCGCCTCCTCGCGCTGGAGCTGCGCGAGCAGCTGAAATCCCTCGAGCGCGCGCTGCCCGGATTCAACGCGCTCGCGTTGAAGATGAACGCCATCATGCCGGCCGAACGGCTGCGGACGGACCTCGTGGCCGCGATCGTCGACCGTGCGTTCATCGGCGAGGACGAGCCGCCGCGCGACCGGAAGGCCTTCGACGAGCAGAAGAAGCGTGCGAAAGCGCGCCTTCCCGCGGTGACCGAGGCGGCTATCCGGTATGCCGCCGCCATCGCGGACGCCTCGCAGGAACTGGCGCAGGTGCTCGCGCGCTCCGGCGCGCTCGGGCGAGTGGCCCAGGAAGTGAAGGCGCAGCGCGACCGCATGGTCTATCCCGGATTTTTCGCGCGCACGCCGTGGGAGCGGCTGGAGCACATCCCCCGGTACCTGCGCGGCTACGCGCTGCGGCTCGAGAAGTACCCGGCGAGCGCCGAACGAGACGCGAAACACGCGGCCTCCGTGCAGGCGCTGTGGGACGACTACGCGTCCCGCGCCGAAACCGCGGCGCAAGCCGAGCGCTCGATCCCGCGCCTGGAGGAATACCGGTGGCTCATCGAGGAGCTGCGCGTCTCCCTCTTCGCGCAGGAGCTGCGCACGCCGTTCCCGGTGTCGGCCAAGCGCCTGCAGAAGTTCCGGGACGAGCACCTGCGTTGACCGATTCCCGTCGTTCCCGCGAAGGCGGGAACCCACGTGGATTCCCGCCTTCGCGGGAATGACGATGGTTTTTCGTACAATGAGGCCATGAACGACATCGCCGATCGACTGCGTATCGCCGCCCGGATGGCGTACATCGCGCCGTTCGAGGTGATGGAGATCCAGACCCTCGCGCGCGAGGTCGAGGCGCGCGGGCGCGACGTCGTGCACCTCGAGATCGGCGAGCCGGATTTCCGCACGCCGCGTCCGATCGTCGAGGCGGCGAAACGCGCGCTCGATTCGGAGCCGATGTTCTATACGTCGGCGCTGGGCCTCATGGCGCTGCGCGAAGCGATCGCGCGCTTCTATGCCGAGCGCTACCACGTGGACGTGCCGGCGAGTCGCGTGATCGTGACCGCGGGCTCGAGCGCGGCGCTCCTCCTCGCCTTCGGCGTGCTGCTCGACCCGGGCGACGAGGTGCTGCTCGCCGATCCGGGCTATCCCTGCAATCGCCATTTCGCGCGGACGCTGGGCATCGTGCCGCGCGCGGTGGCGGTGGGTCCGGAGAGCCGCTACCAGTTGACGCCGGAGCTCGCGCGGCGCCACTGGACAGCCGCCACGCGCATGGCGATGGTGGCGAGCCCGTCGAATCCCACCGGGACCCTCGTCACGCCGGCGGAGATCCAGGGACTCGCGGCCCTCGCGCGCGAGAAGGACGGGACGCTCCTCGCGGACGAGATCTACCACGGCCTTACCTACGGCCTCGATGCGCGAACGGCGGCGGAAGCCGGAGAGGACGTGGTCGTCATCAACAGCTTCTCGAAGTACTTCCAGATGACGGGATGGCGGCTGGGCTGGATGGTGGCGCCGCCGGAGCTCGTGCGCCGGATCGAGGTGCTCGCGCAGAACCTCTTCATCTCGCCCTCGACCGTCGCGCAGCACGCGGCGCTCGCTTGCTTCGAGCCCGCGACGATCGCGATCCTGGAGGAGCGCCGCGCCGAGCTCGATCGCCGCAGGAGCTTCCTCGTCCCGGCCCTCGAGTCCCTGGGCTTCGGCGTGCCGGTGGTGCCGCAGGGCGCGTTCTACATCTACGCCG
>DATAMY010000067.1:0-3249 GCA_036266535.1 Usitatibacter sp.
AGGCCCTTTCCAAGCAGGTGTACGCCGAGGGGATCGAGACGCAGGCGCAGCTCGCCACGCTCCAGGAGCTGGGATGCGAGTTCGGCCAGGGATTCCTCCTCTCGCGGCCCGTGAACGCCGACCGCGCGGGCGGCATCCTGGCCGCGAACGATGGTCCGGTGCGGGTCGAGGCGTAGCGGCATCTCCTGGCTCGAACGGACCAGCCCCCCGCGGAACCCCTGCCCGCGGCGGTGGCCACAGGGAAAGGCCGCCATGAACAGGACGCTCCTCAGCTTCGCCATCGCCTGCGCGGCGCTTGCCGCGGCCGGCTCGCGCGCGCAGATCGTCGAGAACCCGCTCGCGCGCCACGCGGACAGCGACCCGGCGAACATCATTCCCGGCGCGTGGAACGGCGCCGACCTGGAGAAGCGCAGCAACTGCACCGCGTCCCAGAACGACGGGACGCGCGGCACCTACGCCGAGTACGACGTGAGCTTCGACCGGACGGCCTCGATCCTCGGCATCGACGAGATCGGGATCACAGGGCTTCGCTGTACCTACAGCGGCACCTACGGTCCGGATCGCTTCCGTCCGACGTGGAACGGCTTCTACAGCTGCACCGACGGCAAGACGGGCAACTTCCAGGCGACGTCCGTCCTCGCCACGCCCAACGCCATGTCGATCCGGCTCTCCATCAAGCTCACCGGCAGCGAGACCTGCGACGTCGATGCGATCCTCGGGGGATCGCGCTTCTAGGCGACCGGGAGGGTGAAGGCGATCCGCGTGCCGCGCCCGTCGCGCGGCTCGGCGCGGATCGCGCCGCCGTGCGCCTCGACGATGGCGCGGCTGATGGCGAGGCCCAGGCCCGCGCTCCTGCGCGCGCGCAGGGTGGAGCCCCGCGCGAACGACTCGAAGAGCTCCTCCTCGCGGCCCTGGGGCAGGCCCGGGCCGTCGTCCTCGATCGCGAAATCCACGAAGCCGCCCTCGGCTTTCGCCTCGATCGTGCAGTGGGTGCCCGCCGGCGTATGGCGCGCGACGTTGCCGATGAGGCTCGAGAGCACGCGGCCGGCGAGCGCCGGATCCACCGAGACCGCCGGAAGGTCCCGGGGCACGCGCACCTCGACCTGGTGGCGGCCCAGCAGCGTTCCCACCGAGCGCAGCGCCTCGTCCACGAGCTCCGCGGGCTTGCGGGCCTCGCGATCCAGGCGCAGGTCGCCGCTCTGCAGCCCCGCCATGAGGAGCGCGTCGCGCGCGACGTCGACGTAGTGCACGCGCTCGAGGGCGGTGGCGACCAGCGTGGCGAAGATCTCGAACTGGTGGCGCTGCTCGGGGATGAAGAGGTCGCGGGCGCGCTCGGGCCGCACCGCGAGGACCCCGCGGGTGCGCGTGGGCGACTTGAGCGGCAGGAAGAGGTATTCGTTGCCCGCGAGCGTTTCGGTGCCCGCACCCGCCTGCTGCGTTTGGTCGAACGCCCACTGCGCCGCGGTGCTGTCGAAGGGGTTGGTCATGCCCCGCGCCGTGGGCGAGGTGAGCGTGCCCGTCGAATCGGGCACCAGCACCGCCACCCGCGCCTTGAACTGGCGCGACATGAATTCCTCGGTCGTCTCGATCACCTCGGCGGGCGTGCGCAGCTGCGCGAGGTCCCGGGCGAACTCGTAGAGCGTGCGCGCGCGGCGCTCGCGATGGGCGGCCACGCGCGCCTGGAAGCGCAGGCTCCCCGCGAGCTGGCCGATGAGCACGCCCACCGCGAGCATCACCGCGAAGGTGAGGAAGTACTGGATGTCGGCGGGAAAGAAGCTGAAGCGCGGCGGCACGAAGAAGAACTTGAAGGCGGCCACGTTGATCGCGGCGCCCACGACCGCGGGGCCGCGCCCCCACTTCACCGCGAGCAGGACGACGGTGAGCGTATAGAACATCGCGATGGTGGCGAGCTCGAACGTGGGATGGATCGCGCTGGAGAGCGCGGTGGCCGCGGCGCACGCAAGCACCGTCCACACGTAGCGGACGCGTTTCTCGCCCACCCGCGAGGTGTCCGCGGGCTGCGGCGGCGGCGCTTGCATCGCCATGCCCGCATCCGCGCCCGAGCGGCCGATCTCGATCACGTCGAGGGTCGCTTCGCCCGAGGCGAGGCGTTCGCTCACGCTTCGGCCCGTGAAGAGGCGCGTCGACCGGCCGCGCCCCACGACCACGCGGCCGATATTGCGCTCGCGGGCATAGTCGATGATCGCCTGGCACTCGTCGTTTCCGGTGACGATCGCGGCGATCGCCCCCAGCTCCTCGGCGAGGCGCACGACGCTGAGGATCCGCCCGCGCTCGGCTTCCGGCAGGCGCTGCAGCTGCGGCGTCTCCACGTAGATCGCGGTCCACGGCACGGCGAGGCCCTTGGCGAGCCGCGCGGCGCTCCTCACCACGTGCTCGGCGCCATGCGCGGGCCCGATGCAGCAGAGGAGCGCGCCCTGCGTCTTCCAGACGCCCTCCACGGACTTGTCGGCGCGAAGCTTGCGCACCTCGTCCTCGACCACGTCGGCCGTGCGGCGCAGCGCGATCTCGCGAAGCGCGAGGAGGCTGCCCTTGGTGAAGTAGGTGCGCTCGACGCCGCGCTCGGCTTCTCCCACGTGGACCTTGCCCTCGGCGAGGCGCACCAGCAGCTCGTCGGCGGACATGTCCACCATGATGGTCTCGTCGGCGGTATCGAAGAACGTGTCGGGCACCGTCTCGGGCTCGCGGATGCCGGTGATCTCGCCCACGACGTCGTTCAGGCTTTCGAGGTGCTGCACGCTCATCGTGGTGAAGACGTCGATGCCCGCGGCGAGGAGCTCGTCGGCGTCCTTCCAGCGCTTCGGGTGCCGCGAGCCCGCCGGGTTCGCGTGGGCGAGGTCGTCCACGAGGATCACCTCGGGGCGGCGTTGGATGGCGGCATCGAGGTCCAGCTCGCCGGGGGCGGGCGAGGCGATCGTCTCGAAGCCCCGCAGGAGGACCAGGTCCGCGCTCTCGTGGGCGTCGACCACGGCGGCGACCACGTCGCGCCCGGCTTCGCGCATCCGGTGCGCGGCGGTGAGCATGGCATTGGTCTTGCCGGCGCCGGGGAACGCGCCGAAGAATATCTTGAGCTTGCCTCTTTGCGGGGCTACTGCCGGCATCCGCGGGATTTTACGCCACCGCGTGGGCTAGAATCGTCGCAGAGGAAGGAACCCCCGTGGAAGACACCCTGCTCGTCGCGCGCGCGCAGTTCGGCCTGAACATCGGCTTCCACATCCTCTTTCCCGCGCT
>DATAMY010000068.1:0-2912 GCA_036266535.1 Usitatibacter sp.
TCGATCTTTCCCGCAAGTCCCCCGCGGCCGTTTCGCGCCGCGACCCCACCCTCGACGAACCTTCCGGCCCCGGGCTTTCCCCGGAACCGGAGGACCTCGCGCACCAGGTGGAATGCCTCACGCGCCTGCACGAGCTCGCCGTTCGCCTGGGCGGCATCGCGAGCGAGGAGCCCGCGCTGGAAGCGATCCTCGACGTGGCCGTGGATTCCCAGGGCGCGCGCTCCGGGCTCATCTGGGTGCACGAGGCCGGCAGCGGCGCCCTCGTGGCGCGCGCGAGCCGGGGCCTCGGCGAGGCCTCGCTCCTCGAGTTCGACCGCATCGTGCCCGGCTCGCGCGGGGGAAGCGCCGGCAAGGCCTTCGCGCGGCGATCGCGCTGGGTGATCGAGGACATCGACGCCGATCCGGACTTCGCGCCCTTCCGCGAGGCCGCCCGCGCGGCGGGCTTCCGGGCGATCCACAGCACGCCGATCGTCACGCGCGCCGGCGAGCTGCTGGGCGTCGTTTCGGTGCATTTCCCGGAGCCGCACGTGCCGCGCCAGCGCGACATGCAGATGGCCGACGTCTGCTCGCGGCATGTCGCCGACGTGATCGAGTCGCACCGAACCCAGGAGGCCGCCCGGCACAACGAGCGCGTGTACAAGGCGATCGGCGAGTCCCTCGACTTCGGCGTGTGGAGCGCCGATCGCTCGGGCGGCTACACCTACCTGAGCGACTGCTTCCTGCAGCTCGTGGGGCGAAGGCTCGACGAATGCCTGGGCGATCGCTGGAAGGAGCTGCTGCACCCCGAGGATCGCGAGGCCGTGTCCGCCTCGTGGCAGGCGTGCGTCGCCGAAGGCCGCCAGTGGGATTGCGAGTTCCGGGTCCGCGGGCAGGATGGCGCTTACTCCGCGATCCTCGGCCGCGCGGTCCCCGTGCGCGACGGGCGCGGCGTGATCGTGAGCTGGGCCGGCATCAACCTCGACATCGGCAGGCTCAAACGCGTCGAGATGGAGCTGCGCCAGACCGACCAGCGCAAGAACGAGTTCCTCGCGACCCTCGCGCACGAGCTTCGCAACCCGCTCGCCCCCCTGCGCAACGGCCTCGAGGTGCTGAGGATTGCGGGGCCCAACGCGGCCGCCTCCGAGCGCGCCCGCGAGATGATGGAGCGGCAGATGGCGCAGCTCGTGCGGCTCGTGGACGACCTGCTGGACGTCTCGCGTGTGAGCCGCGGCAAGGTGGAGCTGCGCCGGGAGCCGGTGGAGCTCGCGGCGATCCTCGCCAACGCCATCGAGACGAGCCAGCCGCTCCTCGCGGAGCGCCGCCACCAGTTCGTCGCGCGCATCCCGGCGCAGAAGATCGTGGTCGACGCGGACCTCACGCGGCTCTCGCAGGTGTTCTGGAACCTGCTCAACAACGCGGCGAAGTACACGCCCAATGGCGGCCACATCGAGCTCGAGGTGCAGCTCCTCGAGGCCGCCGTGGCGGTCACCGTCCGGGACGACGGGTTCGGCATTCCCGCGGCGATGCAGTCGCGGATCTTCGAGATCTTCACGCAGGTCGACCGCGAGCTCGAGAAGTCCCAGGGGGGCCTGGGCATCGGGCTTTCCATCGCGAAGCGCCTGGTCGAGATGCACGGCGGCTCGATCGACGTGGAAAGCGCGGGACCCGGCGAGGGCAGCGCCTTCACGGTGCGCCTTCCGGCGGCGACCGAAGCCGATCGGGCGCAAGCCGCCGCGCTCGCTTCGTAGGGATCGCCGTTTCCGGCGGGGTGCCGCGCGGCCCGCGCCGACGGGCTATGCTACGCGTCCCTTTCGCACGGAACCCCTCGATGAACTACCGGCGTCTCGGCCGCTCCGGCCTCAAGGTGAGCGAGCTTTCCTTCGGCTCGTGGGTGACCTACGGCAACCAGCTCGACACGAAGGCGGCGGTCGAATGCATGGCGGCCGCGTGGGACCGCGGCGTGAATTTCTTCGACAACGCGCAGGTCTACGCCGCCGGCAAGAGCGAGGAGATCATGGGCGAGGCGCTCGCGAAATCGGGCTGGCCGCGCGTGAAGTACGTCGTCTCGACGAAGTTCTTCTGGGGGATCACCGACGGCCCGAACGAGAAGAACACGCTGAACCGCAAGTACCTCCTCGACGCCATCGACGGCTCGTTGAAGCGGCTGAGGCTCGACTACGTGGACCTCGTCTACTGCCACCGGCCGGACCCCGGCACGCCCATCGAGGAGACGGTGTGGGCGATGCACGACATGATCGAGCGCGGCAAGGCGCTCTACTGGGGCACCTCGGAGTGGAGCGCCGCGGAGATCATGGCGGCGTGGCAGGTGGCCGAGCGCCACCACCTGAGGAAGCCCGTGGTCGAGCAGCCCGAGTACAACCTCTTCCACCGCGAGCGCGTCGAGGTGGAATACCGGCGCCTCTACGAGGAGCTCGGCATCGGGCTCACCACGTGGAGCCCGCTCGCCTCGGGGCTGCTCACGGGGAAGTACCGCAACGGCGTGCCCGCGGACAGCCGCGGCGCGATCCCGCGCATGAAGTTCCTGGTGGACGACCTCACGGACCGCGCCAAGAACGACGCGGTGGTGAAGCTCGATGCCGTCGCGAAGGAGCTGGGCTGCACGCTCGCGCAACTCGCCATCGCGTGGTGCGCGCGCAACCCGAACGTCTCCACGGTGATCACCGGCGCCTCGCGCGTCTCGCAGGTCGAGGAGAACCTCAAGGCGGCGGACGTGATTGGGCGGCTCACGCCGGCCGTCCTCGAGCGGATCGAGGCCGCGACCGCTCCCCTCGCGCGGTAAGGTCTCCTAGTCGGTGACGGCGCCGCGGCTCGCGTCGCTCACGAGCTTCGCGTACTTGCCGAGCACGCCCCGGGGGTAGCGCGGCTTGGGCTGCTTCCACTTCGCCTTGCGCCGCGCGAGCTCCGCCTTCGAG
>DATAMY010000069.1:0-13314 GCA_036266535.1 Usitatibacter sp.
CACCCATCGTGCCCGCGTCGTTCTTCCAGTTGAGGAGGCCGCTTACCTGCGGATCGGTCTTGCGCGGAAGGTCCGCGTACACGGCGCCCACGGAGCCCTCGATCGTGACCCGCTTCGAGAACTCGAGGGGCTTGCGGGTGATGATGTCCACGGCGCCCGCGACGCCGCCCTCGACCAGGTCCGCGGTCGCGGTCTTGCGCACGATCACCTGGCTCACGAGCTCGGAGGGCAGGAGCGAGAAGCTCACGCTGCGGCCGACGAGGCTCACCTGGTCCAGCACGAACCAGTCTCCCGAGGAGATCGAGTGGCCGTTCACGAGCGTCTGCGTGAGGCTGGGGTTGGTGCCCCGCAGGCTCACCCGGTCGTTCTCGTCGAAGCCGCCCTCGCCGCCGGAGGCGGAGCTGATGGTGACGCCGGGCAGGCGCTGCACCGCGTCGGCGATGTTCTTGTCCGGGAGCTTCCCGATATCCTCCGCGGTCACCACTTCTGTCACCGTGTCGGCGTTCTTCTTGGTTTCGAGCGATTTCTCGATCGAGGCGCGGATTCCCGTGACGGTGACGGTCTCCTTGGTCTCCGGCTGGGCCGCCTGCTGGGCGTAGACGGGAAACGCGCCGGCCAGGGCGAGCGAGACGGCGGCGACGATCGGCTTTTGCTTGATTTTCATGTTCTCTCCCCGGATGGATGCGTGTCGAAAGTGCCGCTAGTGCCAATTGGTGACCAATGTAAACCACTTTGCTACCACTTTGTCAATGGTTGCAAAGTGGTACGTTACTGGTAATATGCCGTCCATGTCCCCCATCGCCCAAGTCCTGAAGCCCCTCGACCCGGCGGCGAGCCAGCCCCTGTACCAGCAGCTCCAGCGCGCGATCCGGGAAGCGATCGAGAGCAAGGCCCTGGGCCCGGACGACGCGCTCCCGCCGGAACGCCAGATGGCGACCGAGCTCGCGGTCTCCCGGATCACCGTGAGGAAGGCGATCGACGGGCTGGTCGAGGAAGGGCTCCTCGTGCGGCGGCAGGGCTCCGGCAATTTCGTCGCGGCCCGCATCGAGAAGAATTTCGCGAAGCTCACGTCCTTCTCGGAGGACATGCGATCGCGCGGGCGCACGCCGCGAAGCGTGTGGCTCAAGCGCGCGGAAGGGCACGTGACGCCGGAGGAATCGCTCACGCTCCGCCTGGGTCCGGGCGCGCCCGTCTACCGCTTCCACCGGCTGCGCTTCGCCGACGACGTGCCCATGTGCCTCGAGTTCGCGACCATCGCGGGCACGGCGCTGCCCTCGCTCGACGCCGTCGACGATTCGCTCTACGAGGCGCTCGAGCGCGCCGGCAACCGGCCCGCGCGCGCGCTCCAGCGGCTGCGGGCGCTCCTGCTGAACGCCGAGCAGGCGAAGCTCCTCCACGCGCGCGAAGGCGACGCGGGCCTCCTCGTGGAGCGCGTGGGGTTCCTGCGCGACGGCGCGGCGGTCGAGTATTGCCAGTCCTACTTCCGCGGAGACACCTACGACTTCGTCGCCGAGCTCAGCTCCCCGAGCGAGTAGCCGCGATCCGGCGGCGACGCGGATGTTCCGCGAGGCGGCCGAAGCCGCGGGCGTCGTGCGCGCGCAGCTCGAGCGCAACCGCGCCGCCGCGACCGAGCTCGGCACCGCGCTCCGGGCTCTCGCGCCGCGCGCCGTCGTCACGTGCGCGCGCGGGAGCTCGGACCATGTCGCGACCTACGCCAAGTACCTGATCGAGACGCGGCTGGGCGTCCTCACCGCGTCGGCCGCGCCCTCGATCGCCTCCGTCTATCGCGCGCGGCAGGAGCTTCGCGACTGCCTCTTCATCGCGATCTCCCAGTCGGGCGGCAGCCCGGACGTCCTCGCCGCCGCCGAGGCCGCGGAGCGCGCCGGCGCGCTCGTGGTCGCGATCGTGAACGACGAGTGCTCGCCGCTCGCGCGCGTGGCGCGCTACTGCCTGCCGCTCTGCGCCGGCACGGAGGAAAGCGTCGCCGCGACCAAGACCTGCATCGCCTCGCTCGCCGCGGTGGCGCATCTCGTCGCGGCGTGGAGCGATGATGTCCGGCTCCTGGAGGCGCTTTCCTCGGCCCCAGCGGCGCTCGAACGGGCGTGGGCGCTCCCGTGGGATGCGGCGGTCGAGGTGCTGCGGGAGAAGAGCCATCTATTCGTGCTCGCGCGCGGCGTGGGGCTCGGCATCGCCCAGGAGGCCGCGCTCAAGTGCAAGGAGACCTGCGGGCTCCATGCCGAAAGCTTCAGCGCGGCCGAGGTGCGGCACGGCCCCCAGGCGCTCCTCGAAGGATCCTTTCCGGCGCTCGTGCTCGCGCAGGACGACGAGGCGCGTCCGGGGCTCGAAGCGTTCGCCCGCGAGCTCGCCGCCCGCGGCGTCGAGGTGCTCGCCGCCGGGATCGAGGTCCCCGGCGCCACGATCCTGCCCACGCTCGTGGCGCACCCGGCGATCCAGCCGCTCCTCCTCGTCCAGAGCTTCTACCGCCTCGCCAACGCGCTCGCGATCGCGCGCGGGCACGATCCCGATCGCCCGCCGCACCTCCGGAAGGTCACGCGGACGACATGAGCCTCGAAGCGCTCGTCAACGCCCGCGTGCTGCTGGACGGCGGTCTCACCCAGGGCCACGCCGTGCTCGTGGAGGGCGAGCGCATCGCCGCCGTGGTGGAGGAGGGCGACCCCCGCGTGCGTGGCGCGCGGCGGCACGACCTCGAGGGCGCCCTCCTCCTGCCGGGCTTCGTCGACTGCCAGGTGAACGGGGGCGGCGGCGTGCTCTTCAACGACGAGCCGAGCGTCGAGACGATCGAGGCGATCGGGCGCGCCCATCGCCGCTTCGGCACGACGGCTTTCCTCCCCACGCTCATCAGCGACGACCTTTCGGTGATCAAGCGCGCGATCGCGGCGGTGCGCGAAGCGATCGAGCGGCGCGTCCCCGGAGTCATCGGCGTCCACATCGAGGGGCCGTTCATCAGCGCGGCCCGCAAGGGCGCGCACGACGCCGCCAAGTTCCGCGACCTGGACGCGCGCGGCGTGCAGCTCCTCTCGTCGCTCAAGGCCGGGCGCACGCTGGTGACCCTGGCACCCGAGATGGCGACGGCGGAGACGATCCGGGCGCTCGCCGATTCCGGCGTCGTGATCAGCGCCGGGCACACCAACGCGACCTTCGAGGAGACGCTCGAGGCGTTCCGCGGCGGCGTCTCCGGAGTGACCCACCTCTTCAACGCGATGTCCCCGATGACCAACCGCGAGCCGGGCACCGTCGGCGCGGCGCTGCACCACCCGGATTGCTGGTGCGGCCTCATCGTCGACGGGCGGCACGTGCACCCGGCGGTCCTGCGCATCGCGCTCCACGCCAAGTCCCCGGACCGGTTCATGCTCGTGACGGACGCGATGCCGAGCGTGGGATCGGACCGCGACCATTTCATGCTCCAGGGCCGGCGCATCACGGTGAAGGACGGCGTGTGCGTGGACGAGAACGGGACCTTGAGCGGCTCCGCGATCGACATGGCGAGCGCGGTCCGCAACGCCATCGACCTCCTCGGCGTGCCGCTCGAGACCGCGGTGCGCATGGCGAGCGCCCATCCCGCGCGCTTCCTTCGCCTGGACCACGAGCTCGGGCGCATCGCGCCGGGCCTCAGGGCGAGCTTCGTCGTGGCGGACGACGACCTGCACGTGCGCGCGACCTGGATCGACGGCCGGCCGGCCGCGTGAGGTAAGATCGCGCGGCTCCTTGGCATCCGCCGAGGCGCGGGGAGGCGTCGATGTCGAAACCGGGTCGAGGGGCCATGTCGAGGCGGGATTTCCTGGCGGCGGGCGGCGCCGGGATCGCGGCGGCTGGATTGGGAGAAAAGGGCATGGCCGCGGCAGTTCCGGTGAAGCCGTTCGGGCTCGAGGAAGCGACGATCGCCGGGCTCGGCGCCCGGATGCGGGACGGCTCGCTCTCCGCCGAGAAGCTCGCGGCCGCGTATCTCGAGCGCATGCAGGAGATCGACGGCGGAGGTCCCACGCTCCGGTCCGTGATCGAATCGAATCCCGACGCCCTGGACATCGCGGCGGGGCTGGACCGCGAGCGCCGCGAAGGGCGCGTGCGCGGCCCGCTGCACGGGATCCCCCTCCTCGTGAAGGACAATATCGCGACGGGCGACCGCATGATGACCACCGCCGGCTCGCTCGCGCTGGAGGGCCTGCACGTGCGCGAGGATGCGCCGCTCGTGCGGCGGCTTCGCGAGGCGGGCGCGGTGCTCCTCGGGAAGACGAACCTCTCGGAATGGGCCAACTTCCGGTCCTCCAATTCGCTCTCCGGCTGGAGCAGCCGCGGCGGCCAGACGCGCAACCCCTACGCGCTCGATCGAAGCCCCAGCGGCTCGAGCTCCGGCTCGGCGGTCGCGACGGCGGCCAACCTCTGCGCCGCGGCGATCGGCACGGAGACGGATGGCTCCATCACGTCGCCTTCGTCGTCCAACGGCCTCGTGGGGCTCAAGCCCACGCTGGGATTCGTGAGCCGGTCCGGGATCGTCCCGATCGCGCACAGCCAGGACACCGCGGGACCGATGGCGCGCTCGGTGGAGGATTGCGCGCTCCTCATGAACGCGCTCGTGGGGGCGGACCCCGCGGACCGCATCACGACGGAAAAGCGCGTGCCGCGCGGCGTCGACTTCACCGCCGAGCTCGGGCGCCCGAACCTCGAGGGCGTGCGACTGGGCGTCGGCCGCCAGTTCTTCGGCGCCTTCGAGCGCGCCGATCGCGTGATCGAGGCCGCGCTCTCGGCGCTGCGGGACCTGGGCGCGACGCTCGTCGACGTGCAGTTCCCCGGCCTGGGCAAGTTCGACGAGGCGGAGCTGGATGTGCTCTTCCACGAGTTCAAGCACGACCTCGACGCCTGGCTCGCGCGCTACGCGCCGGACGCGCCCGTGAAATCGCTCGCGGACGTGATCGCGTTCAACGAGGCGAACGCCGCGCGCGTGATGCCCATCTTCGGGCAGGACCTCCTCGTGAAGACGCAGGCCTCGGGGTCCCTTCGCACCGCGAAATACCTGAAGGCCGTGGCGACCTGCCGGCGCTACGCCCGGGTGCAAGGCATCGACGCGGTCGTGAAGAAGCACCGCGTCGATGCGATCGTGGCGCTCACGTCGCAACCCGCGTGGATCGTGGACCCGGTGAACGGCGACATCACCAAGGGCGGCTGCACGTCGCTCGCCGCGGTGGCGGGATATCCGCACCTCACCGTGCCCGCCGGATTCGCCGGGACGCTGCCGGTCGGAATCTCGTTCTTCGGCCCGGCTTTCAGCGACGCGCACCTGCTTGGCATCGGGCACGCGTTCGAGCGGGCGACGAAGCATCGGCGGCCTCCGTCGTTCGAGGCGAGCGCCTGAGCGGACCTCTCGCATGGCAAGAAGCAGGTGCGCCTGGGCCGAGACGAACGAACTTTTCTTCGCCTATCACGATGAGGAATGGGGCGTCCCGGAGCACGACGACCGCCGCCTCTTCGAGATGCTGAACCTGGAAGGCGCGCAGGCGGGGTTGAGCTGGCTCACGATCCTGCGCAAGCGCGAGAACTACCGGCGCGCGTTCGATCGCTTCGACGCCGCGAAGATCGCGCGCTACGCGCCGGCGAAGCGGGCGGCGCTCCTGCGCGATGAAGGCATCGTGCGCAACCGGCTCAAGGTGGAGGCGGTCGTCGCCAACGCCAAGGCGTTCCTCGCCGTCCGGAAGGAGTTCGGCACTTTCGATGCATTCATCTGGGGCTTCGTCGAGGGCAGGCCGCTGCGGGGCCCCGGAAATGCGAAGGCCGTGGCGGCGAGCGAGGCGATGAGCCGGGAGCTCCGGAAGCGCGGGTTCAAGTTCGTGGGGCCCACCATCTGCTATGCGTTCATGCAGGCCACGGGGATGGTGGACGACCACGTTGCCGGTTGCTTTCGCGCCTCGCGGTCGGCCAGGGCGCGGAAGGCTCGATAGACCGGCTCAGTCCGCCGTCGCGCCCGAGTCCTTCACGAGCTTTACCCAGAACTTCTCGTCCTCGCGCAGGAAGGCCGCGAACTCCTCCGGCGATTTCGAGAGCACGACTTCGGTGCCTTCGCGCGCGAGCGCCGCCTTCACCTCCGGCTTTTGCGCGGCGAGGGTCGTCGCCTCGAAGAGCCTGCGGACGATCTCCGGCGGCGTCCCGGCCGGCACGAAGAGCCCGTACCAGAACGCGAGGCTGTACTCGGGAAGGCCCGCCTCGGCCATCCCCGGGATGTCCGGCATCAACGGCGAGCGCTCGCGGTTCGTGACGGCGAGCGCGCGCAGACGCCCGGCCTTCACCATCGGCAGCACCGACGGAGGTGTGGCGAAGGTCACCTGCGTATCGCCCGCCACCACGGACATCACCGCCGGCGCGCCGCCCTTGAACGGCACGTGCACCATCTTGATGCCGGTCACCTGGCTGAAGAGGACGGCGCCGAAGTGCGGCGCGGAGCCCACGCCCGAGGTCGCGTAGTTGAGCTTGCCCGGCTCCTTCTTTGCCTGGGCGATGAGGTCCTGCACCGAGGTGATCCCGGTTCCCGGGTTGACCACGAGGAGGAGCGGCGAGGCCGAGACTTGCGTGACGGGGGCCAACTCGCTCGGCTTGTAGTTGATCCTGGGGTTCAACGCCGGGTTCACCGAGATGCTGGACGGACTCGCGATGAGCACGCTGTAGCCGTCCGGGGGCGAATGCGCGACGTTCTCCGCGGCGATCGACGAGCCGGCGCCCGCGCGGTTCTCGACCACGATCGTCTGCCCGAGCGCTCGGCCCAGCTGGTCGCCCAGCGCGCGCGCGACGGTGTCCGCGGCGCCGCCCGGGGCGAAGCCCACGACCAGCCGGATCGGCTTCGATGGATATGCCTGGGCGAAGGCGCTTCCCGCGGCGCTCGCGAGCGCGAATGCCGCGAACACCGTGACGAGCCTCTTCATGCCGTCTCTCCCATCGCGAGCACGATCTTGCCGAGATGCCGGTTGGATTCCATGCGTTCGCGCGCCTCCGCCAGCCGCCCGAACGGATGGACGCTGTCGATGAGCGGCCGGATCCGCCCGTCGCGGATCGCGGGCATGAAATCGCGCACGAGCGCAGGCACGCCGGCCGCGCGCTGCTCGGGCGTGCGGAGCTTGTTCGAGACGCCGAAGAGCGTGAGCCGCTTCGCGTGGAGCGCCTGGATGTCGATCTTCGCCTCGAGCGTCTCGTCCACGTAGCCCACCGTCGCGAGCCGCCCCTCGAACGCCATCGAGCGCACGCATTCCGCGAACACGGAGCCGCCCACCGTGTTCACGACGAGGTTCGCGCCGTTCCCGCCGGTCGCCCCGAGCACGGCCTGGTGGAAATCCGGCGCACGGGTGGCGAGCCCCAGGTCCAGCCCGTGCGACCGCAGCTTGCCGAGCTTCTCGCGCGAGCCCGAGGTCCCGATCACCTTCGCTCCGAGCGCCTTCGCCGCCTGCAGCGACGCGACCCCGACGCCGGAGGAGATTCCGGTCACGAGCAGCCATTCGTTCCTCTGGAGACGGCCCTGCGCCACCAGCATGTCGTGCACGACGAGGAACGTGAGCGGAATGGACGCCGCCTCTTCCCACGTGAGGTTCGGCGGGACGGCGATCGCCTCGCGCTCGTCCATGAGCGCGTACTCGGAGAAGGCACCCGGGCAACGGCCCATCACGCGATCGCCCAGGCCGAAGCCCTTCACGCCGGCGCCGGCGGCCGCGACCTCGCCCGCGCCCTCCATGCCGATGGCTTTCGCGGCTCCGGCCTTGTGCAGCCCGTGGCCGACGATGAACTCGCCGCGATTGAGGCTCGCCGCCCGCATGCGGACGAGGAGCTGGCCCGGGCCGGGCTCCGGCGGGGGGACGTCGCGCATCTCGAGCGTCGCGTGGCCGTCCTCGATCTGCATGAAATGGGATTTCATGGCCGCGAGCTTACCGCGTTCGCGCGGCGATCCGCGACGAACGAGTCCAGCCCCGCGTCGCACCAGCGCAGCTTCTCGGCCCGCGGGAGCCGCTTCAACGCGTGCTCCGCGCGAAGCGCCTCGCTTCTCGACGAGAGGCAGGCGCGCGCCACGATCCTCACGGGAGGATTCAGCCGCGTGAACTTCGCCCCGGTGCCCTTCATGTGCAGGCCGAAGCGCGCCTCGACGTCCTTCGCGATGCCGGTATAGAGCATGCCGCCGCGGCACTCGAGGACGTAGAGCCACCACGCCGCTTCCGAACCGTTCGAGTCCATGCCGGTTTATATCGCGAACGGGCGGACGGCGCTTATCATTCGGCCATGGATGCACCCGCGCCCACCCTCGCCGCCGTCGTTCGCGAGCGGACCGGTACCTCTTGGTCGCGCGCGAAGAAGCTCTGCAGCGACGGGCGCGTGCGCGTGAACGGCGAGCGCTGCCTCGATCCGGCGATGCGCGTGGCACCGGGCGCAGTCGTCGCCGTGGACGAGCACGGTCCGCGGCTCGACAAGGGGCCGCTTGCCCGGAGCGCGATCGTCTTCCACGACCGCGACCTCGTCGTTGTCGACAAGCCGCCCGGGATGCTCGCCGTCGCGGACACGCCCGGCAACAAGGAGACGCTCGCGGAATACGCGCGCATCCTGCTCCAGCGCATGGGCGGGCGCGGCTCGGAGCCGGGCCTGGGAGTGGTCCACCGGATCGACCGGGACACGAGCGGCCTCATGGTCTTCGCGCGAACGGCCGACGCGAAACGCAATCTCGCGGCGCAGTTCCGCGCGCACGGCATCGAGCGGGTCTATCACGCCATCGCGCACGGCGACGTGGGGGAGGCGACGGTGGAGACCGACCTCGTCATGGACCGCGGCGACGGCTTGCGCGGCTCCCATGGGCATTACCGGCGCGCACGCGGGGATCCTCCCGGCGATGCGAAGCATTCCGTGACGCGCGTGCGGCCCCTCCAGGCGCTCTCGGGCGCGACGCTCGTCGAGTGCCGCCTCGAGACCGGCCGCCAGCACCAGATCCGCATCCACTTGGCCGAGCTGGGCCATCCGCTCGTGGGCGAGCGGGTCTACATCCGCGATTACCCGGGGCCGAAGATCGACGCGCCGCGCACGATGCTGCACGCGCGAACGCTGGGGTTCACGCACCCGCGAAGCGGGGAGATCATGACGTTCGAGCGCGAGGCGCCGGAGGATTTCCAGGAGGCGTCAAGGTCGCTTTCCCCGTGAGGCCCCGGCCGGCGGCGGGTCGCCTCGCAGCGATTCCAGGACCGCGAGCGCATGCGACATGGAAAAGTCGTACGCGCCCTGATCGTAGGCATTCACGCTCGCCTGCATCATGTAGCCGTGTCGCACACGGGCGAGGACATGGACGGCAACGTTGCCCGTCCGCGACGAGAGAGAGCGGTACGCATCCAGCACGGCGGGGGGCGCGAGGGAGTCCTGGTCGCCCCAGATGAGGCACACCGGCCCTTCGACGCCGGCGAGCTCTTCGATGAAATCGAGCATCTGCGAACCGTGGCAAGAGATGCCCGCGTCGTAGCCGAGGCGCCGGGGTGCGAGGATCGCGTACGGTCCGCCATAGCAGAAGCCGATCACCGCCGCGCGCCCGTTGAACGACGGCTGGCGGCGCAGCATTTGCAGGACGTCCGCGAGGTCGCGCTCCCCCGCCTTGATCCTTTCCAGCCGCGGCCGCCCCCGCTCCGCCGCGCGAGGATCGTCGCGGTCGAGGGGCCCCGGCACCGTGCGCCAGAAGAGATCCGGGGCGGCGGCGAGGTAGCCCGCGGATGCGAATTCCTCGGCGATGCGGCGGATATCGTCGTCCACGCCGTGGATCGCCGAGGCGAGGACGATCGCGGGGCGCGCCTCCCGGTTCCCGGGCGTCACGAAGAAGCAGTCGAAGTCCGGGCCTTCGCCCGACCGGATCGCGAGGTCCCGTTTCAGCACGACACGTTCACTAGGCCTAGTCCGGCGTGAGCGCGGAGTCGTGGATGATTTTCCTCCATTTCGGAATTTCCGATTCGATCGCCGCCGCGAATTGCTCCGGCGTGTTCGCGATGACTTCCAGGCCGAGATCGTTCAGCTTCGCGCCCAGCTCCGCCCCGGCGAGCGCCTTCACGGCCTCGGCGTGAAGCGTGTCGATGATCGCGGCCGGCGTCCTCGACGGGACCACGAGGCCATACCAGTTCGTGGCCTCGAACCCGGGATAACCCGCCTCGGCGACGGTCGGCACATCCGGAGCCGCGGCGGAGCGGTGGAGGGATGTCACGGCGAGGGCGCGAAGCTTTCCCTCGCGCACCAGCGGGAGCGCCACCGGTATCGGGCTGAACATCAGCGAGACCCGATTCCCCAGGAGATCGGGAATGGCGGCGACGACACCCTTGTAGGGGATGTGCCGGATATCGATATGCGTGCTCGATTTGAAGAGCTCCGCGGCCATGTGGGTCCCGCTTCCGCTGCCGCTCGATGCGAACGTGAGCGCGCCGGGCTGCGCCTTCGCGAGGGCGACCAGCTCCGCCACGCTTCGCGCCGGGACGGCCGGGCTCACGACGAGCAGGTTCGGCGACACGGTGACCTGCGTCACCGGCGCCAGATCCTTCACCGGGTCGTACGCCAGCCGGTACAGGCTGGGATTCACGACCATGTGGGTCTGGCTGAGGAGGCCGATCGTGTAGCCGTCCGGCGCGGACTTGGCCACGCGCTCCGCCGCGATGTTGCCGGCCGCCCCGGCCATGTTCTCGACCACGACCGGCTGGCCGAGCCCCTTCGCGAGGTCGTGGGCCAACAGGCGGGCGACGATGTCCGGCTGGCTCCCGGGCGGGAAGCCGACCACCAGGTGGACCGCCTTCAGCGGGTACGCACCGAACGCCGCGGGGCTCGCGGCCCCCGGGAGGGCGAACGCCAGGAGCACGAGGCGGGCGATCCATTTCATGCTTTTCCTCCCTTCGTTTTCCGGAATCGTTGCCAAGCTACGCCGGCCAGCCTATAAAGGGAATGCTTGAAATTGCGATCTCGATATCGGAAATTCCTATGGCGGATTTCGACTGGGACGGCCGCATCGGCCGGCGGCTCAAGCTGCGCGACCTCCACATCCTCGCGAGCGTCGTGCGTTGGGGAAGCATGGCCCAGGCCGCCGCGCACCTTGCCATGTCGCAGCCCGCGGTGTCCGAAGCGATCGCGACGCTCGAGGCGGCCCTCGGGGTGAGGCTCCTCGACCGGAGCACGCGCGGCGCGGAGCCGACCCGCTACGCCGATGCCCTGCTCGCGCGCGGACGCGTGGCCTTCGACGAGCTGCGCCAGGGAATCCGGGAGGTCGAGTTCCTCGCGGATCCGACCGCGGGCGAAGTGCGGGTCGCATGCGGCGACACCGTCGCGGCGGGGCTGCTGCCGGCGGTCATCGATCGCTTGTCGCGGCGCCGCCCGAACATCTCGGTGCGCGTGGTCCAGTCGAGCGCCGAGACGCCCGAATACCGGGAGCTCAGGGAGCGAAGGGTCGACCTCGCCTTGGCACGGCTATCGCCACCCTTCGACGAGGACGGGCTGGACGCGGAGGTCCTCTTCGAGGATCCGCACCGCGTCGTCGCCGGGGCCGCGACGGCGTGGGCCCGCCGCCGGACGATCTCCCTCGCCCAGCTCGCGAAGGAGCCATGGATCTTTCCCTCGAACCGGATCATCCGCGACCTCATCGCGGAAGCGTTCGGGGCGTGCGGGCTCGCGCTTCCGCCGGAACGGGTGACCTCGAACTCGATCCTGCTGCGCAACCAGCTGCTCGCGACCGGCCGATTCCTCACCGTGCTTCCGGAGTCGGTGCTGCGCTACAACGCGAAGGCGTGGGCGCTGAAGGCCTTGCCGATCGAGCTCGCCGTGAAGCCGCGTTCCGTCGGCGTGCTCACGCTCAGGAATCGAACCGTGAGCCCCGTCGTGGAGGTCTTCCGTGAGCATCTGCGCGCGGTCGCGAAGGGCCTGTCGGGACGCCGGGACTGACCGGCGCTACGGCTGTATTGTCCCGGCGAGGCATCCTGTGACGGGCTTCACTTGAGAATCGCGCGGCGAGGCACACGATGGGCCCGTCTTCCATACACCCACGAAGGACGCGCCATGAACAAGACCCAGACGTTCGCCACAGGCATCATCGCCGCAGTCATGCTGGCCATGGTGGTCCTGATGACCGCCCAATTGCGCAGCCCCGCCGCGAACGGCGCCTTCAGCCTGCCGGACTCGTCGATCGTCGGCGTGAGCCTCGTGCGCGCGGAGCTCCCCCAGGACCAGGTGTCCGACCTTACCTTCTAGGGGAATCAGATTTCCCCGTTGCCCAGGAATCGCGCAACGTTACCGTGCGGTTGAACGCCGGCGCGCCGGCCTTCGAATCGCGCCGATCCGCCACGAAGTATCCGTGCCGCTCGAACTGGAAATTTCCTTCCGGCGGGCAGTCCTTGAGCGACGCCTCGAGCTGCGCGTGCACGATCGACTTCGCTTCCGGGTTGACGTCGTCGAGATAATTTCCCGTCCGCTTCCCCGGGTTCGGCACCTTGAACAGGCGATCGTAGAGCCGTACTTCGGTCGCGTACGCATGCGCGGCGGAAACCCAGTGGATGTTTCCCTTCACCTTCACCGCATCGGCGCCCGGCGTGCCGGACTTGGTCTCGGGCAGGTAATCGCAGTGGACCTCGTCCACGCGCCCGGCTGAGTCCTTCGAGTATCCGGTGCAGCGGACGACGAAGCCGTACTTGAGCCTTACCTGGTTCCCGGGATAGAGCCGGAAGTAGCCCTTCTCCGGCTCCTCCATGAAGTCCTCGCGCTCGATCCAGAGCTCGGACGTCATCGGGATCGAACGCTTCCCCCAGTCCGGCTTCTGCGGATGGTTGGGGGCGAAGCATTCCTCGACGTGACCCTTCGGCCAGTTGTCGATCACGAGCTTCAGCGGATCGAGGACCGCGATGCGGCGCGGCGCCACCTCGTTCAGCACTTCGCGCTGGCAATCCTCGAGGAGCGAATAGTCGATCACCGAATCCGATTTCGACACGCCCACCCGGTCCGCGAAGAGACGCAGCCCTTCGGGCGTGAAGCCGCGGCGGCGCACGCCCACGAGCGTCGGCATGCGCGGATCGTCCCAGCCGTCGACGTGCTTCTCGTCCACGAGCTGCTTCAGGAACCGCTTGCTCATGACGGTGTAGGTGAGGTTCAGCCGCGAGAACTCGATCTGCTGGGGCAGGGGCCGCTGCAGCATGCCGAACGAGGCGAGCTTTTCCAGGAGCCAGTCGTAGAACGGCCGCTGGTCCTCGAACTCGAGCGTGCAGAGCGAGTGCGTGATGTTCTCGAGCGCGTCCTCGATCGGGTGCGCGTAGGTGTACATCGGGTAGATGTGCCACTTCG
>DATAMY010000070.1:0-37236 GCA_036266535.1 Usitatibacter sp.
GACATGATGGTGGCCATGAACCCGCAGACCTGGGACGCCGACCTGGCCGAGCTGGGCCCGGGCGGCTACCTGTTCTACGACAGCACGCGGCCGCTGCCGCCTTCGAAGTTCCGCGACGACATCCGCGTGATCGGGATGCCGCTCATGGAGATCTGCAACCAGACCTACTCGGACCCGCGCCAGCGGCAGCTCTTCAAGAACATCATCTACGTGGGCGCCATCTCCGCACTCCTCGGGATCGACCTCAAGGAAGTCGAGCGGCTCATCGGCGAGCAGTACAAGGGAAAGGAAAAGCTCCTCGACTCGAACGTGAAGGCGCTGCACATGGGCGCCGACTACGCCGTCGCGAACCTTCCGCCCATCGGCCTCAAGGTGAAGCGCTCGGACAAGGTCGGCAAGCGCGTCTTCCTCGAGGGCAACAGCGCGGCTGCGCTCGGTGCCGTGTACGGAGGCGCGACCGTGTGCGCGTGGTATCCGATCACGCCGTCCTCGTCCCTCGCGGAAGCCTTCGCGAAGCACTGCCGCAAGTTCCGCACGGACCCCGACAGCGGCAAGGCGCGCTACGGGATCGTGCAGGCGGAGGACGAGCTCGCGTCGATCGGCATCGTCATCGGCGCGGCGTGGAACGGCGCGCGCGCCTTCACCGCGACTTCGGGCCCCGGCATCTCGCTCATGTCGGAGTTCATCGGCCTCGCTTACTTCGCCGAGATACCGGCGGTCATCGTCGACGTGCAACGCGCCGGACCTTCCACCGGAATGCCCACGCGCACGCAGCAGTCCGACGTGCTCTCCTGCGCCTACGCTTCGCACGGGGACACCAAGCACGTGCTCCTCTTCCCGCAGGATCCGAAGGAAGGCTTCGAGATGACGGCGCAGGCCTTCGACCTCGCCGACCGCCTGCAGACGCCGGTCTTCGTGCTCTACGACCTGGACATCGGCATGAACGAGCGCCTGTGCGACCCGCTCGAGTGGAACGACGCCCATCACTACGATCGCGGCAAGGTGCTGTCGTACCAGGACCTGGAAGCGGGCAAGCGCTTCGGCCGCTACCTGGACCTCGACGCGGACGGCGTCACGTACCGCACCTATCCGGGCACCCACCCCAAGCGCGGCGCCTTCTTCACCCGGGGCACGAGCCGCGACCGCTACGCGCGCTATACGGAAGAGGGGAGCGCGTACGTGGACAACATGCAGCGGCTCCTCAAGAAGTTCGAGACCTCGAAGGACTACACGCCGAAGCCGGCCCTCCGGAAGTCCGCGAAGGGCTCGCGCTTCGGGGTGATCTATTACGGCTCGACCGCGCCCGCCATGAGCGAGGCGCTCGCGATCCTCGATGCGCAGGCGATGCCGGTCGATGCGCTTCGCGTGCGCTCCTTCCCGTTCCACGACGAGGTCACGGACTTCGTGGGCTCCCACGAGCACGTCTTCGTGGTCGAGCAGAACCGCGACGGGCAGCTGCGCACCCTCCTCATCGCCGAGGCGATGCTGCCCTCGGAGAAGCTCACGCCGGTCCTCCACTACGACGGGACGCCGATCACCGCGCGGTTCATCCACGGGGAGATCGCCTCCCGCCTCTCGGCCTTCAACGTGAGCCCGCTGAAGAAGACCGCCGCGGCGGATTGATGAAAAGCAATTGAAACCACAGATGAACACGGATGAACACAGATGAACGTCGAAGAGAATCCCGCAACTACCTTGGGCACGCCGCATTCAAGCCCCATAAGCCATCTGTGTTCATCCGTGTTCATCCGTGGTTCCCTCGCTTTCCGGGGTGATGAATGACCTACCTGACCAAACCGAAGCTCCACCACCCGGACCTCCCGAAGAACGCGCTCGGGCTCACGCGCCGCGACTACGAGGGCGCGATATCCACCCTCTGCGCGGGCTGCGGGCACGACTCGATCAGCGCGGCGATCATCCAGGCGTGCTGGGAGCTCGCGATCCAGCCGCACCGCGTGGCGAAGCTCTCCGGCATCGGCTGCTCGTCGAAGACGCCCACCTACTTCCTCGGCCAGTCCCACGGGTTCAACAGCGTCCATGGCCGGATGCCGTCGGTGCTCACGGGCGCGAACCTCGCCAACCGCGACCTGATCTACCTGGGAGTCTCGGGCGACGGCGACTCCGCCTCGATCGGCCTGGGCCAGTTCGCCCACAGCATCCGCCGAGGCGTGAACATGTGCTACATCGTCGAGAACAACGGCGTGTACGGGCTCACCAAGGGCCAGTTCTCGGCGACGGCGGACCGGGGCTCGAAGGCGAAGCGCGGGGCGGTGAACACGGACGAGGGCATCGACCTGGTCTCGCTCGCGCTCCAGCTGGGCGCGACCTACGTGGGCCGCAGCTTCTCCGGGGACAAGGCGCAGCTGGTCCCGCTCATCAAGGGCGCGCTCACGCACGAGGGCGCCGCGTTCATCGACGTGCTCTCGCCCTGCGTCGCGTTCAACAACCACGAGGGCTCGACCAAGAGCTACGACTACGTGCGTGACCACAACGAGGCCGTGAACCGGTTGGACGTGATCACGATGAGGACCGAGATCACGGCGGACTACGAGCCGGGCACGGTGCAGGAGGTGCGCCAGCACGACGGCTCGGTCCTGCGCCTGAGGAAGCTCGAGGACGCCTACGATCCCTCGGATCGCATCGCCGCCATGACCTACGTGCAGTCGCGCTACGCCGAAGGCGAGATCGTGACCGGGCTCCTCTACGTGCACGAGGAGGCGAGCGACCTCCACGCGAGCCTCAATACCGTTCCCCAGCCGCTGAACCAGCTGGGCGAGCGGGAGCTCTGCCCGGGGGCCGCCGCGCTCGCGAAGCTGAACGACGGATTGCGCTAGCCATGAAGCCGATCGATCTGCGCAGCGACACCGTCACGCAGCCCACGCCCGCGATGCGCGAGGCGATGGCCCGCGCCGAGGTGGGCGACGACGTCTTCGGGGACGACCCCACCGTGAACCGCCTGCAGGAGGCGTGCGCCGAGCGCTTCGGCATGGAAGCGGGGCTCTTCTTCCCGTCCGGCACGCAGTCCAATTGCGCGGCCCTCATGGCCCACTGCCAGCGCGGCGAGGAAGTGATCGTGGGCCAGGACGCGCACACGTACCACTACGAGGCGGGCGGCATGGCGGTCCTGGGATCGATCCAGCCGCAGCCCCTCGCGAACCGGCCGGACGGCACGCTCGACTTGGCCGAAGTCGAGGCGGCGATCAAGCCGGACGACGCGCATTTCGCGATCACGAAGCTTCTCGCGCTCGAGAACACCATCGGCGGGAAGGTCATTTCCCGCGCGTACATGGCCGAGGCGCTGGCGCTCGCGAAACGGCGCGGGCTCTCCACGCACCTCGACGGCGCCCGCATCTTCAATGCGTCCGTGAAGCTCGGGATGCCGGTGAAGGACCTCTGCGCCGGCTTCGATACGGTCTCGGTATGCCTTTCGAAGGGCCTCGGGACGCCCGCGGGCACGGTGCTCGTCGGGCGGAAGGACGTGGTCGCCCGCGCGCGCCGCGTGCGGAAGATGCTGGGAGGAACGATGCGCCAGGTGGGCATCCTCGCCGCCGCGGGCCTCTACGCGCTCGAGCACAACGTCGAGCGCCTGGAGGAGGACCATGCGAACGCCGAGCGCCTCGCCAAGGGCCTCGCGGCCGTGGGCCTCAAGGTCGACCCGGTGCAGACCAACATGGTCTTCGCGGCGGTTCCGGCCGATGGCGTCGCCTCGCTCAAGCGCCACCTCGAGGAGAACGGCATCAAGGCGCTAGTCGGGCCGCGCCTTCGCCTCGTCACGCACCTGGACGTCGACCGGGCCTCGATCGATCGCGCGGTCGCGGTCTTCGGCGCGTTTTTCCAGAAGGCGCACGCCGCCGACTGAAGGCCGGCGGCGACGCCGCTACAGCACCTCGCCCGCGTGGTCCGCGAGGCGCGAGCGCTCCCCGCGCATGAGGGTCACGTGGCCGGAGTGCTCCCATCCCTTGAAGCGGTCGACCACGTAGGTGAGGCCGGAGGAGCCTTCGGTGAGGTAGGGCGTGTCGATCTGCGCGATGTTTCCCAGGCAGACGACCTTCGTGCCGGGGCCCGCGCGCGTGATGAGCGTCTTCATCTGCTTGGGCGTCAGGTTCTGCGCCTCGTCGATGATGAGGTACTTGTTGATGAACGTGCGCCCCCGCATGAAGTTCAGGCTCTTCACCTTGATGCGGTTCCGGATGAGGTCGGCGGTCGCCGCGCGGCCCCAGTCGCCGGCCTCGTCGTCCGTGCGCATGAGGACGTCGAGGTTGTCCTCGAGCGCGCCCATCCACGGGGTCATCTTCTCCTCCTCGGTGCCCGGGAGGAACCCGATGTCCTCGCCCACGGGAACGGTCACCCGCGTCATGATGATCTCGGTGTAGACCTTGTACTCGAGCGTCTGCATGAGGCCCGCCGCGAGCGTGAGGAGCGTCTTGCCCGTGCCGGCCTGGCCCAGGAGCGTCACGAAGTCGATGTCCGGGTCCATGAGGAGGTTCAGCGCGAAGTTCTGCTCGCGGTTCCTCGCCGTGATCCCCCAGACGTTGTTCTTGTGGTGGGAGAAGTCCTTGAGCGTCTGGAGCACCGCGACCTTGCCGCGGGCCTCCTTCACGGTGGCGAGGAACGGCCGGTCGCCCTCGTGGAACACGAACTCGTTCACCAGCATCGAGGGGACGAGGGGGCCGCGCACGCGGTAGAGCGTCCGCCCGTGCTCCTGCCAGCTCTCGACGTCCTTCCCGTGGCGGTCCCAGAAGTCCTCGGGGAGCGGCATCACGCCGGTATAGAGGAGGTCGGTGTCCTCGAGGACCTTGTCGTTGTAGTAGTCCTCGGCGGGGATCCCCAGCGCATGCGCCTTGATGCGCATGTTGATGTCCTTGGACACCAGGACGACGTCCCGCTTCGGGAACTTGCGCTTGAGGTCGAGCGCCACCCCCAGGATCACGTTGTCCGCCTTCTGGGAGGCGACCGAGCTCGGGATCTCCACGTCCACCGAGTGCGTCTGGAGGAAGAGCCGGCCCGCGGCCTCGCCGGCGCTCTTCGCCTTCAACGAGAAGCCCTGCTCGATGTCGCCGCCCTGCGAGACGATCTCGTCCAGGAAGCGGCTCGCCTGGCGGGCGTTCCGCGCGACCTCGCTCATGCCCTTCTTGTGGTCGTCCAGCTCCTCGAGGGTGACCATGGGGAGGAACACGTCGTGCTCCTCGAAGCGGAAGAGGCTCGTCGGATCGTGCATGAGGACGTTCGTGTCCAGCACGAAAAGCTTCGACACGGCCGCCTTCGAGCCCCGGGCGGGGGTCTCGCGTTCGCGCCTGCGCTGCATGGGGACCTCCGGGGAAGAGGCGTGGCCGGACGCCTCCTCGCCATCGTGCCGGGCCGAGGAGTCTCTCAAGGTGTCGTTGGGCATCAGGGTCGGGTGCTGGAGCGGGTTGGAAAAGACAAACGGCCCGCAGTTCGAGCCTGCGGGCCGTGCGGATGCGGGGTGTCGGAATCGGTCGTTGCCGGAACCAGCAGGGGATCGCTCGAGGAAGCTCGGTCGATCATCCGGCTCGGGGGCCCATGGGGTGCATAGCCACAACCCATGGTGAACAAAAACTTCGCAAAACGCAAGCTATGGCGCTTACAGGTCCTTCGAGAGCGAGCCCCTAGGGGGCCATCGATCGGACAAACTCCAGCACTTCCTTCGCGTGCCCCGGCACCTTCACCCCCCGCCACTCGCGGGCGATACGGCCTTCCCGGTCGATCACGAAGGTGCTCCGGTCGACGCCCCGGACCTGCCGGCCGTACATGTTCTTCATCCGCATCACGCCGAAGATGGAGCACGCCTTCTCCTCGGGGTCGGCCAGGAGCTCGAACGGGAAACCCATCTTCGCCTTGAACTTCTCGTGGGATTTCACGGTGTCGCGCGAGACGCCGAAGACGGAGACCCTGGCCGTGGCGAACTCGCCGTGCAGGTCGCGGAAATCGGCGCCTTCCTGCGTGCAGCCGGGCGTGTCGTCCTTCGGATAGAAGTAGAGGACGAACGGATGGCCGCGGAAGGCGGCGAGGGAGAAGCGCTGGTTGCCGGTGGCGGCGAGCTCGAACTCGGGGAGGGAAGGCGCGTTCATGACGATTTCATCGGGATGGGGAAGGCGATGGTGGAGAAAGGGCAACGCGCGGGCAAGCCGGAATCCGATCTACGCGGCGAGGAATTCCGGGCCCTGGCACGAGAGCGGGCCGGAGCGCCCGGGGACCGGCGCCTCGACCACCGAATGCAGCGGGAGCTTCTCCGGCGGGAGCCCCGCCGCGAGGTCGCGGAGCGCGCAAAGCGTGTAGCCCTGGGCCGTCCATCCTTCGAGGAGCGCCTCCAGGATGGGTGCGAGCTTCATTCCCTCGAGCTCCGCATGCAGGGTGAACACGTGGTCCCGCGGGTCCGCCGCCGTGCGCTCGAGGAGCTTCGCCGCGACGTTCGACTCGGTCGCGCCGTCGAGGCCGATGATCTCGTCCAGCGTGGGGAGTGTCGTCGGAAGCTGCGGGCAGGCCACGATCTCGCCCCGGATCACCGGCACGAAAGGGTGGCTCCCGCGCGTGTCCGAGGCGTAACGGAATCCCAGGGACTGGGTGCGGCGGTACGCGTGGACGTTCATCTGCCAGCCGGCGGCGCCGTGGACTTCCGGGTCCTCGCCGAAGATCTCGCGGAAGCGCTGGCACGCGAGCGCCATCTGCCACGACGTCCACCGCGCGTTCGCCCCGGCCACGCCGTCCTGCCACTTCACGTGGTCCCAGGTGTGGATCCCGACCTCGAAGCCGGCGTCGCGAACGCGGCGCAGGGTGTCCGCGCATCGCCGGCCGATGTCCGGCCCGGGGAGGAGCGTGCCGTAGAGGAGCGTGCGGACGCCGTAGTGCGAGAGGACCGACGTGCGGCCGACCTTGTTCATGAAGCCGGGGCGGAGCGCCCGCTTGATGGCGCGCCCGGTATGGTCCGGCCCGAGGGAGAAGAGGAACGTCGCCCCCGCCTGCCGGCGCTGGAGCAGCTCGACCAGGCGCGGGACGCCCTCGCGCGTGCCGCGAAGGGTATCCACGTCGATCTTGAGCGCGAGCTTCATCCCGAGGGGATGTCCTGGAACGGGGAGAATGTGATTCTCCCACGCCGACCCGACGCCCTTCGAGCCTGCCCGCGCGAGCCTGCGAAGATTTCCGGGAAAGGGGGTGCGTGGGCAGGGTCCGGCATGTTAAAATGTTGAAATTTTTCGGATTTTTGAGACATGCGCCCTTTACGCAACATCGCGATCATCGCCCACGTCGACCACGGGAAGACCACCCTCGTCGACAAGCTCCTGCAGCAGGCCGGCACGTTCGCCAAGCACCAGCACATCGTCGAGCGCGTGATGGACTCCGGCGACATCGAGAAAGAGCGCGGCATCACCATCCTCGCGAAGAACACCGCGGTGGATTACCACGGCGTGCACATCAACATCGTCGACACCCCCGGCCACGCGGACTTCGGCGGCGAGGTCGAGCGCGTGCTCTCGATGGTGGACGGCGTGCTGCTGCTGGTGGATGCCGTCGAAGGGCCGATGCCCCAGACCCGGTTCGTCACGAGGAAGGCGCTCGCCCAGGGACTGAAGCCCATCGTCGTGGTGAACAAGGTCGACCGCGACGGCGCCCGGCCGGACTGGGTGGTGGACCAGACCTTCGACCTCATGGACAAGCTGGGGGCGACCGAGGACCAACTCGATTTCCCGGTCATCTATGCGTCCGCCCTCAATGGCTGGGCTACGACGAAGCCCGGCGAGGTCGGCAAGACGATGCAGCCCCTCTTCGACGCGGTGCTCGAGCACGTGCCGTCGCCCAAGGGCGACCCGGAAGGCGCGCTCCAGCTGCAGATCGCCGCCGTCGACTATTCGAGCTTCCTCGGCCGGATCGCCGTGGGCCGCATCCGCCGCGGGAGCATCCGCAAGCAGCAGGAAGTGGCGATCATGTCCGGCGACAAGCTCGTGCGGAAGGCCAAGATCGGCGTGATCCACACGTTCCAGGGCCTGGACAAGGTCGAGACGGCCGTCGCGACGGCGGGCGAGATCGTCTCCGTCACCGGCATCGAGGACTTCATGATCGGCACCACGTTCGCCGACCCGGAGAATCCCGAGGGCCTCCCGATGGTGGGCGTCGACGAGCCCACGCTTACCATGAACTTCCAGGTGAACACCTCGCCCTACGCGGGCCAGGAAGGGAAGTACGTGACGAGCCGCCAGATCCGCGAGCGGCTCGACCGCGAGCTCCTCGCGAACGTGGCGCTCCGGGTCGAGGAGACGGGCGACGCGGACGTCTTCCGGGTGTCCGGCCGGGGGGAGCTGCACCTCACGATCCTCATCGAGAACATGCGCCGCGAGGGCTACGAGGTCGCGGTGGGCAAGCCCAAGGTCGTCGCGAAGACCGTGGACGGCGTGCGCCTGGAGCCGTGGGAGAACCTCACGGTCGACGTCGACATGGAGAACCAGGGCAAGATCATGGAGGAGCTCGGCCGCCGCGGCGGGGAGCTCCAGGACATGGTCCCGGACGGCAAGGGCCGCGTGCGTTTGGACTACAGCATCCCCTCGCGCGGGCTCATCGGCTTCCACATGGAATTCATGACGCTCACGCGCGGCACCGGGATCAAGAGCCACGTCTTCGAGAAGTACGCGCCGGTGAAGGGCGAGCTCCCCTCGCGGCGGAACGGCGTGCTGATCTCCTCCGAGCAGGGCGAGGCGGTCGCCTTCGCGCTCTTCAACCTCGAGGAGCGGGGCCGCATGTTCGTCTCGCCGGGCGAGCGCGTGTACGTGGGCATGGTGATCGGCATCCACAGCCGCGACAACGACCTCATCGTGAACCCGGTGAAGGGAAAGAAGCTCACGAACGTGCGCGCGGCGGGCAAGGACGAGAACGTGGTCCTCACGCCGCCCATCCAGCTCACGCTGGAGAGCGCGGTCGAGTTCATCGAGGACGACGAGCTGGTGGAAGTGACGCCCAAGTCGATCCGCCTGCGCAAGCGCTACCTCTCCGAGCACGACCGCAAGCGCGCCGCGCGCGAGGAACGCGCGGCCTAGCCGCTAGACCGTCGCCAGGGCGACGACCCGCCCGTCGCCGCGCCCGGCGAGCAGCCGCCGCTCCACGTCGCCCGCGGGCATGGGCCTGCTGAAGAGATAGCCCTGGTATTCGTCGTTGCCCAGGCCGCGCAGGAACTCGAGCTGGCTCTCGTGCTCGACGCCCTCGGCGACCACGCGAAGGCGAAGGCTGTGGGCCATGGCGATGATCGCCTGCACGATCGCGGCGTCGTCGCTGCCGGGCGAGATGTCCCGGATGAACGACTGGTCGATCTTCAGCTTGTCGATCGGGAAGCGCTTGAGGTAGTTGAGGCTCGAGTAGCCGGTGCCGAAGTCGTCGATCGAGAGCGAGACGCCCATGCCGTGCAACTCGCCCAGCATCACGATCGCCTGGGACGCGTTCTGCATCACCACGCTCTCGGTGATCTCGAGCTCGAGGTGGCCGGGATCGAGGCCGCTTCGCTCGAGCGCGTCCGCGACGGTCTTCACCAGGTCGCGCTGCTGGAACTGGACCCCGGAGATGTTGACCGCGATGGCCATGTCCGCGATGCCCTGCCGCTGCCAGTATCGGGCCTGCGTGCACGCCTCCTGGAGGACCCAGTTCCCCAGCGGGACGATGAGGCCCGTCTCCTCGGCGAGCGGGATGAATTCGGACGGCCAGATCATCCCCTTCTGGGGATGGCTCCAGCGCACCAGCGCTTCCATGCCCACCACGGCGCCGCTCGCCACGTCGACCTTGGGCTGGTAGTGGAGGACGAACTGGTTCTTCTCCAGCGCCGCGCGCAGCTCGTTCTCCATCGCGAGGCGCTTCGGGAAGAAAGTGCTCATCTCGGGAGCGAAGAAGGCGAGGCTCGAGCCGCCGGACTTCTTCACGTGGTACATCGCGGCATCGGCGTTGGCGATGAGGCGCGTGGAGCTGTCGCCGTGCTGCGGGAAGACGCTCACCCCGATGCTCGAGCCGATGCGAAGCTCGTGCTCGTTCAGGACGATCGGCCGGGAGAGCGCGTCGATGATCTTCCGCCCGACCTCGCCTGCGTCCTCCGCGCGCGCGACGTGCCGCAGCAGGATCACGAACTCGTCGCCGCCCATGCGCGAAACCGTGTCCTCCTCGCGAACGGAGGCGCGCAGGCGCTCCGCCACGGTCCTCAGCACCACGTCCCCGGCGAAATGCCCGAGCGAGTCGTTGAGCGTCTTGAACCGGTCCAGGTCGACGAAGAGCACCGCGCAGTGGGCGCCGGTGCGCCGGCACTCCTCGACCGCCTGCTGCACGCGGTCCTCGAGGAGCAGGCGGTTCGGAAGCTTCGTGAGGGTGTCGTGGAGCACCAGGTGCTGGAGCTCGGCGTTGGCTTGGCGCAGGGACGTGGCCATGAGCGCCGTCTTCGACTCCATCCGGGCGTCGAGCACGGAGAGCGAGAGGGTGCCGCAAAGGATGAGAAAGGTGATGGCTGCGAGCGTCGCCGCCATCCACGAGTTGTCCGCGAGCGAGCCGCCCGTGCAGATCGTGTTCGCCGCGAACCTCGCCGCGGCCATTCCGGTGTAGTGCATGCCCGCGATGGCGCCACCCATGATGACCGCCGCGCCCAGCCGCGCGTAGACGCGCCGGGCACCGTCCGCGCGGAGCGTGAACGCGATCCAGAGGGCTGCGGTGGACGCGGCGATGGCGATGGCGATCGAGGCGGCGAAGAGGGCGAGGTCGTAGCGGATCCCCGGCACGATCTCCATCGCCGCCATGCCGGTGTAGTGCATCGAGCTGATGCCGATGCCCATGAGGATGCCGCCCGCGGCGAGGTTGCGCAGGCTCAACGAGCTGCGCGACGCCGTGAAGAGCGCGAAGCCCGACACGACGATCGCGATGAACATCGACTCGGCGGTCACCAGCACGTTGTACGACATGGGGATGGGCAGGCTGAAGGCGAGCATCCCGATGAAGTGCATGGACCAGATGCCGGTGCCCATGGCGAAGGCGCCACCGACGAGCCACGCGGCCGCGGCGGCGCCGGCCGAGGCGGTGATCCGCGATGCGAGGGCGAGCGCCGTGTAGGACGCGAGGATCGCGACCAGGATCGACAGCACCACCACGCCGTTGTTGAAGCTGCCGGTCAAGCGATGTCCCCTTATTGTTGCCGCCGAGCGTAAGGCAATGTCCCCGAGCGGACAATGGATAGCCCCGCACGAGGCGCCTGGGCGGCATTACGCCGGTAGCGGGAGGCCAAAATGAAGCCGGGAATAGATGGCCGGCTCAGGTGTTGTCGATCGTCTTCGGCCAGTCGTCCTTGAGCAGGCGCGAGAGCGACCGGTCCGCGAGGAGCTTCCCGCCGGTCTGGCAGGTCGCGCAGTAGTTGCACTCGTTTTCCGCGTAGACGATCCGCTGCACGGGCGAGCCGCAGACGGGGCAGGGCTCCCTGTACCGGCCGTGCACCGCCATCCCCTCGCGGAACGCCGTCACCTTCTCCGGAAACTTCACGGCCGCCTCGGCGCGCAGGATGTCCGTCCAGGAGGCGAGCGTCACCCGGACGGCCTGGTGCAGGCGCCGCGCCTCGTCTTCGGTGAGCGAGCGCGTGAGCTTCAACGGCGAGAGCCGCGCCGCGTGGAGGATCTCGTCCGAGTAGGCGTTCCCGATGCCGCTGAAAAGGCGCGGATCGGTGAGGGCGCGCTTCAACGTATGGCTCTCCGAGCGAAGCCTCGCGTCGAATTCCTCGAACGTCGAGGCGAGCGGCTCGATGCCGCCCGGATCGATCGCGCGCAGGGCCTCCTCCCCGCGCACGACGGTGATCGAAGCGCGCTTGCGCGTGCCGGCCTCCGTGAAGTGGAGGGTGCCGCCCGCGAGCTCGAAGCTCGCGACGATGCCCTGCGGCCGGCGCTTCTCGCCCGGGGCGCGCCAGTGCAGGCGCCCGGCGATCATGAGGTGGAGGACCACGAAGAGCTCCTCGCCCAGGTCCAGGACGATCCGCTTCCCGATGCGGCGCAGCCCCCGGACCACGCGCCCGTTCACGGCTTCGAGCGGCGGATCGAAGGAGCGCAGGATGAAGGGGCTCGCGAGCTTCACCCGCTCGAGCGCGTGGCCCACGATGCGCCGCTCGAGCGCCTCCAGGTAGACCGTGATGTCCGGAAGCTCCGGCATGGACGAATCTTAGCCGCCGGACGGGGTCACCGGGTGAGCTACCCCCGTGCGAGAATGGCTCCATGGAAACGCAGAGCCTCCTGGTGGTGCTCGTGGTCATGGTCGTCCTGCTGGCGGCCGCCGTGGCCTGGCTGGTCTTCACCGTCCGCTCCGGGGAGGAAACCCGGCACCGGGCGATGCTCTCGGATCTCCACGACGGCCTCGCGGGCTCCGCGGACCGCATCGCGTCGCGCCAGAGCGAGGAGGGCGATCGCCTGCGCCGGGCGGTGAGCGAGGAGCTCGAGCGCAACCGGAACCAGCTCCAGCTCTTCGAGAAGGGCCTCGCGGAACGGGTCGACTCGCGGCTGAGCGAGATCGGCGGCAAGGTGAACGAGCGGCTCGAGGTGGGCTTCAGGCGCACCAACGAGACGTTCCTCTCGGTGATGACGCGGCTCCAGGCGATCGACGAGGCGCAGAAGAAGATCGACGCGCTCGCGACCAACGTCGTGAGCCTCCAGAACCTGCTGGGGAGCAAGAGCTCGCGCGGCGCCCTGGGCGAGCGCCAGCTCGAGGACATCATCCGGAACTACCTTCCGGAAACGGCCTTCGAGCTGCAGTACACGTTCCGCACGGCGAACGTGCGGGCCGATTGCGTGCTCAAGCTCCCGGAGCCCATGGGGCTCCTCGCGATCGACTCGAAATTCCCGCTCGAGAACTACGAGCGGATGATCTCGGACGGGCCGGACAAGGTGGGGCCCGCGCTTTTCAAGGCGGACGTTCGCCGGCACGTGGATGCCATCGCGTCCAGGTACATCATCCCCGGCGAGACGGCGGATGGGGCGCTCATGTTCCTTCCGGCGGAGTCCGTCTTCGCGGAGATCCACGCCCACCATCGGGACCTCGTCGAGTACGCGCAGCAACGCCGCGTGTGGATCGTCTCGCCCACCACGCTCATGGCGGTCGTGAACACCGCCCGCGCCGTGATCCGCGACGTGGAGACCCGCAAGCAGATCCACATCATCAAGGACGAGCTGGGCAAGCTCGGCCGCGAGTTCGGCCGCTTCGACGAGCGCATGAAGCGGCTCGCGGACCACATCCGCCAGGCGAACGACGACGTGAAGGACGTGGCCGTCACGAGCAAGAAGATCAGCGACAAGTTCGCCGCGATCGAGCGGGCGGAGCTCCCGGGCGGGGCGGAGCCGCTGCTGCCGGCGGTGGGCGAGCCGCCGCAGCTCTCGGTCGTCGCCAAGGGCGAATAGCGAGGGAATAAACGGCGTTTTCCTCGATGTGGAACGCCGTTCCCCCAGCTTGCGCGGCCTTCCCCGGCGGTGCACGATAAGCGCGCGCTGATACCCACAATATCGAGGAGACGATCGCCATGATTTCGGCCCGGTGGGCAATTCCCCTGCTGTTCTTCGCCACCGCGGCGGCCGCGGATCCCGGTGGATCCAACCAGGGCATGAGCACCTCGTTCTCGACCCTCATCACGCTGCCGACCAACATCGAGGGGCTCACCAGCGACTACAAGGGCAACCTCTACACGCCCGCGCGCGCGGCCGCGGGCCAGCCTTGCCCGGTCTACAAGATCCCGGTCGACAACCCGTCGCTCATCCTCGTGGGGAACATCCCCGCCCCGAATGCGACGACGGCGTGCTCCCCGAGCGGCCTCGCGTTCGGCCCGGACGGGCAGCTCTACGTGACCCAGGCCAACAACTCGATCTACCGGTTCACGCCGAGCGAGACGGGGCCGGTGCCCACGGCGACCGTCTTCGCGAGCAACGTGCCGGGCAACAACGGCCTCGCCTTCGACTTCAAGGGCAACCTCTGGACGGGTGACGGCACCACGGGCCTGGGCCGCGTGTGGCGGATCGGCCCGGACGGCACGCCCGTCGAGATGTTCCGCATCCAGCCGATGGTGAACCAGGTGACGGGCGCCCCGAGCGGCGTCACCAGCGTCGGGCGCAGCGTGCTCACGGTTCCCACCAACAACGCGCAGCCGCTCGTCGCGAACGGCGTGCAATTCGACCGCGACCGCAACCTCTACATCGCCGATACCGCCCGCGGCGCGATCTGGAAGGTGCACCTGCAGTCGGACGGAACGCCGTTCGTCCGCATCGGCTGCGACGAGACGTTCACCTCGGACACGCTCTGCCTCTCCCATGTCTGGGTCCAGCATCCGCTGCTGGAAGGGATCGACGGATTCGTGCTCGACCAGGCAGGCAGCATCTGGGCGGACGCGAACGAGCGCAACGCCGTCGTCTTCGTCGCGGGAGGCAGCCGGCAGGTGATCGAGGTCTTCCGCAACCCCGTGAACGGCGTGACGAAGCTTCGCAACGCGGGTCCCCTCGAGACGCCGACGAGCCCCGTGCTGATGGACCACAAGCTCTGCACCGCCAACTCGGACGGCAACCGGCGCGACAACTCGCCCAGCACGGACGGCCAGGTCGGCGGCCCGGGGCAGCCCAAGGGCCTCATCACGTGCCTCGACCAGCGCGTCAACGTCCCGGGGCTGCCGCTTCCCGTCACCGACTGACCTTCGTCCCATCCGTCCCGGGCTTCCCCGTCCGGGGCGGACGGGTGCGATGCCGTATCATTTGCGGATGAAAGTGATCGGCATCGCCGGGTTCAGCGGCAGCGGGAAGACCACCCTCATCGAGAAGGTGGTCCCGCTCCTCGTGGCCGAGGGGCTGCGCGTCTCGCTCGTGAAGCACGCCCATCACGAGTTCGACGTGGACCAGCCCGGAAAGGATTCCTACCGGCACCGGCACGCGGGCTGCACCGAGGTGCTGGTGAGCTCGTCGCGGCGCTGGGCGATCATGCACGAGCTCCGCGGCGCCCCGGAGCCCGGCCTGCAGGAGCAGCTGCGGCATCTCTCGCCCTGCGACGTGGTCATCGTCGAGGGCTACAAGTCGGAGCCGATCCCCAAGATCGAGGTGCACCGGAAGGGCGCGGGCGCGCCGCTCCTCCACCCCGGCGATCCCCACGTCGTCGCGGTCGCGACGGACGAGCCGCTCGACACGCGCCTCCCGCAGATCGACCTCGCCGATGCGGCCGGGGTCGCGCGCTTCATCGTGGAGCACCTCGGGTTCGCCCGCGCGAGGCTCGTCCGCTAGGCAGGCGCGCATGGTGACGCTGCTGTATTTCGCGAGCCTCCGCGAGCGCCTCGGCCGCTCCCGGGAGGAGGTGGCGCTGCCCTCGGGCAACGCGACCGTCGAATCGCTCCTCGAGCACCTGCGCGCCCGCGACGAGCGCTGGACCGAGGCGCTGGCACCCGGGAAGGCCTGGCGGGTCGCCGTGAACCAGCGGATGGCGGAGGCGGCCACGCCGCTCAGGCCGGGCGACGAGGTCGCGTTCTTCCCGCCCGTCACCGGGGGCTGAAATGCCGATCGTGCGCGTCCAGCCGGAGGACTTCGACACGGGCCGCGAGCTGGAGGCGCTCACGCGCGGCCGCGCGGACGTGGGGGCGCTCGCGAGCTTCGTGGGCCTCGTCCGCGACGCGAACGATGGCAGCCCCATCGCCGGGATGACGCTCGAGCACTATCCCGGGATGACGGAGAAGGCGCTGGAGGAGATCTGCCGGCAGGCGCACGAGCGCTGGGACCTCCTCGACACCCTCGTGATCCACCGCGTGGGACCGCTCGTCCCGGGCGAGCGCATCGTGCTGGTCGGCGTCTCGAGCGCCCATCGGGGCGAGGCCTTCGCGGCCTGCGAGTTCATCATGGATTTCCTGAAGACCCGCGCCCCCTTCTGGAAACGCGAGGAGACGCCGGAGGGGCCCCGGTGGGTGGAGGCCCGCGCGAGCGACGACGACGCCGCGGATCGGTGGCGTTGAGGCTCTCCGGGAGGCGTGTCCGGCGGGTATAATTTTCAGTTCCCCCCCGAGGAGTCATTGCATGCAGAGCAGTCGCAGGAGGGTCCTCCAGGGCACCGGAGGCCTCGCGGTCATGGGCCTTGCCGTGGCGGCGGGCCTCGTGAAGCCGGGCGTCGCGCGCGCCGAGGCGTGGAACAAGGCCGCGTTCGAGAGCGGCTCGGTCGCGGACGCGATGAAGGCGGTCGGCGCGCCCCATCCCGTCGAGAGCAAGGACATCGTGTTGAACTCCCCGGACATCGCGGAGAACGGCGCGGTCGTGCCCTTCGCCGTGGAAAGCCGGATTCCCAACACCCAGTCCATCGCGCTCCTCATCGAGAAGAACCCCAACGTCCTCGCCGCGGACTTCCAGATCCCGCAGGGGACCGATCCCTGGATCAACACGCGCGTGAAGATGGCCCAGACCTCGCGCGTGATCGCGCTCGTGAAGGCGGACGGCAAGTACTACTACAACGCCAAGGAGGTGAAAGTCACCCTTGGCGGATGCGGAGGTTGAGGCCATGGCCGATCCGATGAAGATCCGCGCCGCGATGGCGGGCGACAAGGTGGAAGTGAAGGTCCTGATGGCCCACGAGATGGAGACCGGTCAGAGGAAGGACGCGAGCGGCAAGGTGATCCCCGCCTGGTTCATCCAGAGCGTCACGGCCACGTGCAACGGCCGCACCGTGCTCGCCGCGGAGTGGGGCACGGCGGTCGCGAAGAACCCGTTCCTCTCCTTCCGCTTCAGCGGCGGGAAGCCGGGGGACAAGGTCGCCATCAGCTGGGTCGACAACCATGGCGACAAGCGGACCGACGAGGCGACGATCTCGTAGCGCTCGCGGTCGAACACAGGAGGAAGCGATCTTGAAGCCGATCCATCGGGCGGCGATCCTGCTTTGCACCGCGTGCGCCGCGGTCGCGGGCGTGGCCTTCGCGCAGCAGCCCTCGAACACCGAGCGTGAGATCGAGAAGTACCGCGCCACCCTGGGCGAGGACAATCCCGCGGAGCTCTGGGAGGCGCGCGGCGAGGCGCTCTGGAAGGAAAGGCGCGGCCCGAAGAACGCCTCGCTCGAGCAGTGCGACCTGGGCCTGGGCCCCGGCGTGGTGAAGGGCGCGTACACCGTCCTTCCGAAATACTTCCCGGACACGGGCAAGGTCCAGGACCTGGAATCGCGGCTCGTCACCTGCATGGGCGCGCTCCAGGGGATCCCGGAGGCGGAGGCCAAGAAGGACCACTTCGGGAGCGGCCCCAAGCGCTCGCCCATGGAAGCGCTGGCGGCATGGATCACGTCGCAGTCGCGCGGCATGCCGATGAACGTCTCCCTCTCGCGGCCGGAAGAGGAGCGCGCCTACGAGATCGGGAAGGCGATGTTCTTCTACCGCGCGGGCCCGCACGACTTCTCCTGCGCCACCTGCCACTCCCACGACAACCAGCGGATCCGCCTGCAGGACCTGCCGAACCTCACCACGCCGAAGGACGCGCAGCGCGCCTACACGACGTGGCCGGGCTACCGCGTCTCGCAGGGGGAAGTGCGCACCATGCAGCACCGCCTGAACGACTGCTATCGCCAGCAGCGCTTCCCGGAGCCGGAATACGCCTCGGACGCCATCACCGCGCTCACGCTCTACCTCGCGCGGAACGCGAACGGCGGCACGTACAACGGCCCGGCGGTGAAGCGCTGAACGGGAGGACAACCGCGTGAAGATCGGACTCGCACCCATTGCCGCCGGCGCGCTCGCCGCGATCGGGCTCGTCGCCGCGAGCTGCGCGGCGAACCACGCGTCGGACGATCCGGAGAAGGCCGCCATCGCCCTCATGCATCGCGACTTCAAGCCGCGCGGCCAGGCGACGCTCGACCGGCTCCGGCAGGACGAGGTGCAGAAGGCGTGCAGCGAGCTCGCCGAGGGAGGAACGCTTCCGCCGGCGCAGGCCGAGCGCATCCAGCGCAGCCAGCTGGCACTCATCAAGTACCCGGAAGACGGGCGCTACCTCGGCGACTGGAAGGCCGGCGAGAAGCTCGCGCAGACCGGCGTCGGGAAGCAATGGACGGACGATCCCGCGAAGCCCGCCGGCGGCAACTGCTACGCGTGCCACCAGATCTCGAAGACCGAGCTCTCGTACGGCACGATCGGGCCCAGCCTCTGGCATTTCGGGCGGACCCGCGGCTTCGGTCCGGACATGCAGAAATACGTCTACGGAAAGGTCTACGATTCGCAGGCGTTCGCCGCGTGCTCGGCGATGCCGCGCTTCGGCGCCCACGGCATCCTCACCGAGCAGCAGATGAAGGACGTCGTGGCCCTCCTGCTCGATCCCAAGTCGCCGGTCAACCAGTGACCCCGCTCGCGCGCGCCGCGGCGCTCGCCGCAGCCCTCGCGCCGCTCGCCGCTCCCGCGGCGGAGCCCTCCACGTACACGGTCCGCCAGCTCACGACCGAAACGGCGCTCAAGGCCGCGCAGGCGGCGCTCGCGAGCTGCCGCGCCTCCGGCTACCAGGTGGCGGTGGCGGTCGTGGATCGCCAGGGCCTCGTCCAGGCGCAGCTCCGGGATCGCTTCGCGGGGCCGCACACGATCGAGGTCTCGGCCAACAAGGCGTGGACCGCGGCCAGCACCCGCACGAGCACGGCCGAGGTGCAGCGCATCACGCGCCCCGGCGAGCCGATGGCGGCGCTCCGGAACGTGCCGCGGATCACCGCGCTCGCTGGCGGCATCCCGATCGAGGCGGGCGGATCTCTCCTGGGGGCGATCGGGGTCTCCGGGGCGCCCGGCGGCGACGCGGACGAGGCGTGCGCCAAGGCGGGCGCGGCCGCCATCGCCGAAGACCTGGAGTTCTGATGGACCGCCGCGAGTTCCTCGAGGCGCTCGCCATCGGGGCCGCGGCAGGACTTCCGCTCGCCTCGCGCGCCGCGCTCTCCGCGGACGGCGAGGGCTTCTACGACATCCCGCGCTACGGCAACGTGAGCCTGCTGCACTTCACCGATTGCCACGCGCAGATCCTGCCGGTGCACTTCCGCGAGCCGGACGTGAACATCGGCGTGGCCGGCGCCGCGGGAAAGCCGCCGCACCTCGTGGGCGAGGCGTTCCTCAAGGCGTTCGGCATCGCACCCGGCTCGCGCGAGGCGCACGCGTTCACGTATCTCGACTTCACGCGCGCGGCCCGGGCGTACGGGAAGCTGGGCGGCTTCGCGCATCTCGCGACGCTCGTGAAGCGGCTGCGCGATTCCCGTCCCGGCGCGCTCCTCCTGGACGGCGGGGACACGTGGCAGGGCTCCGGCGTGTCGCTCTGGACGAAAGGCCAGGACATGATCGACGCGCAGCTGGCCCTCGGCGTCGACATCATGACGGCGCACTGGGAGTTCACCTACGGCGAGGAGCGCGTGAGGGAGGTCGTGGACGGCGACTTCAAGGGCCGGATCGAGTTCCTCGCCCAGAACGTCTCCACCGCCGACTTCAACGACCCGGTGTTCAAGGCCTCGGTGCTGCGCGAGATCAACGGCGTCCCGGTGGGCATCATCGGCCAGGCCTTCCCGTACACGCCCATCGCGCACCCACGCTACTTCGTCCCGGACTGGACCTTCGGGATCCAGGAGCAGGCGCTCCAGAAGCAGGTGGACGAGATGCGCACGCGGGGCGCCAGGATCGTGGTCCTCCTCTCGCACAACGGGATGGACGTGGACCTGAAGCTCGCCACGCGCCTTCGTGGCGTGGACGCGATCCTCGGCGGTCACACCCACGACGCCGTCCCGCGGCCCGTGGAGGTGCGAAACGGCGACCGCACGACCCTCGTGACCAACGCCGGCAGCAACGGCAAGTTCCTCGCCGTCCTCGACTTCGATTACGCGGACGGGCGCGTGCGCAGCTGGCGCTATCGCCTGCTGCCGGTCTTCTCGAACCTGCTGCCCGCCGATCCCGCGATGGACGCGGTGATCGCCAAGGGGCGCGCCCCTTATGCCGCGAAGCTCTCGGAGAAGCTCGCGGTGACCGAGGGCCTCCTCTACCGCCGCGGGAACTTCAACGGCACCGTGGACCAGGTGATCCTCGACGCGCTCCTCGCGGTGAAGGGCGCGCAGATCGCATTCTCGCCGGGCTTCCGCTGGGGGACGACGCTCCTCCCGGGCGACGCGATCACGTTCGGGGACGTGATGGACTGGTCCGCCATCACCTACCCCCACGCGACGCTCACCGACATCTCCGGCGAGATGATCAAGACGATCCTGGAGGACGTCTGCGACAACCTCTTCAATCCGGATCCGTACTACCAGCAGGGCGGCGACATGGTGCGCGTGGGCGGGCTCGCGTACACGTGCACGCCGGGCGAGGCGATGGGCCGGCGGATCTCGGACATGCGCCTCGCGGGGAAGCCCATCGAGGCCGCGAAGACGTACAAGGTCGCCGGCTGGGCGCCCGTCGCGGAAGGTGCCAGGGGCGAGCCGGTGTGGGACGTGATCGGCGCATACCTGCGCGATCGAAAATCGATCCCTCCGCCGAAGCTGAACCTCCCGCGGCTCGTGGGCGTGGGCGAGAACCCCGGCCTGGCGCCTCAGTAGCTCGCGACGCCGCCGTCCGAGCGCGGATCGAATCCGCCCTCGAAGAGGCCGTCCGCGTGCCGGATCACCGCGCCGGCGTGCCCGACCACCTCGTCGTATTCCCCGACCAGCTCGACCTCGTGGCCGCGGCGGGCGAGGGCGTCGACCACCGCGGGCGGGAAACGCGCCTCGAGCTTCAACGTGTCGCTCACCTGGCCCCACGTGCGCCCGAGGAGCCAGCGCGGGGCGGCGATCGCGTCCTGCGGGTTCATGCCGAAGACCACGGTGCGGGTGAAGACGGCGCTCTGCGTCTGGGGCTGGCCGTCGCCGCCCATGTTGCCGTAGACCATCGTGCGGCCGTCGGAGAGGAGCGCCAGGGCGGGATTCAGCGTGTGGAAGGGCTTGCGCCCGGGGACCAGCGCGTTGAGGGCCCCGGGATCGAGCGAGAAGCTGCAGCCGCGGTTTTGCCAGTTCACGCCCGACTCCGCCAGCACCACGCCGCTCCCATACTCGTGGTAGAGGCTCTGGATGAAGCTCACCGCGCGCCCGGCGCCGTCGATCACGCCCATCCAGATCGTGTCCGCGGGGCCCTTGCCCGCGCCCCAGGGTGCCGCGCGGGCGCGGTCGATGCGCTGCGCGAGCCCGGAGACCCGTTCCGGCGCGAGGAACGACTGCGCATCGACGCTCATGTACGCCGGGTCCGTCACGTAGCGGTCGCGGATCGCGAACGACTGCTTCACCGCTTCGACGCAGAGGTGCACGTAGTCGGGGCCGGCGGGATCGACCTTGCCGATCTCGAGCGCGTCGAGGATGCCCAGGATGAGGAGCGACACCACGCCTTGCGTGGGGGGAGGCACGTTGTGGATCGTGCCCATCGAATGGGCGAGGGCGAGCGGCGTGCGCCATGCCGCGCGATGGCGCTCGAGGTCCGCGAGCGCGAGCGGGCTCTCGACGGCGGCGAGGTCGCCCGCGAACGAGCGCGCGAGGTCGCCGCGGTAGAAATCGGCGAGCCCGGCGGCCGCGAGCCGCTCGAGCGTCGCCGCGAGCCGCGGGTTGCGAAAGCGCGTGCCCGTCGCGGGCGGCGCGCCCTCCACGAGGAACGTCTCGTCGAACCCGGGCTGGCCGCGAAGGCCCCCGAGCTTCGCCTTCGTGGTGGCGGTCTGGCTCCGCGTGACCGGGATGCCGCCCCGCGCGTAGCCGATGGCGTCCGCGAGGAGGCGCGGCAAGGGCATGCGCCCGCCCCATTGGCGCGTGCTGCGCTCGAGCGCGAGGTCCCAGCCCGAGACGGTTCCCGCCACGGTATTCGCCGCGACCCCGCCGCGGAAGGGGATGCTCGAGAGCCCGCGCTCGCGATAGAACCCCGGGGAGGCGGCCGCCGCCGCGGCGCCGCAGGCATCGATCGCGCGCGGCGGCTCCCCGGGCGCATGCACGAGCCAGAAGGCATCGCCACCGATGGAGTTCATGTGCGGATAGACGACGGCGATCGTCGCCGCCGCCGCGACCATGGCCTCGATGGCGTTGCCGCCCTCCCGGAGGATCGCGATCGCCGATTGCGCGGCGAGGGAATGGGGCGCGACCGCCATGCCGCGCAGGCCGCGGGTCGGTTGGCTCATCGGAAGGTCTTCTCCGGGATTCGAAACGCGGAAGGAACGCGGAGTTTACCGCAGGCCCTCGCGCGCTACGTTGCGTTTTCCGCCGCATTTGGCGACACTGGCGGCGCCGAGTGCCCGCCACTTCCGAGGAAGATCCCATGCAGTCGCTGCTTCGCTTCTCGAGCTTCATCGACCGCCTGAACGAGTGGATCGGCCGGGCGGTCGCCTGGCTCGGGCTCGTCGCGGTGCTGGTGTGCACGGCGAACGCGACCGCGCGCTACGTGCTCAACATCGGCTCGAACGCGTGGCTCGAGCTCCAGTGGTACCTCAACTCCGCCGTGTTCCTCCTCGTCGCGGCCTACGCGCTCAAGCGAAACAAGCATGTGCGGATCGACGTGATCGCGGGCAGGCTTTCGCTTCGCACGCAGGCGTGGATCGACATTTTCGGGGCGGTCTTCATGCTGCTGCCGACCGTGGCGATCATCGCCTGGTACAGCTGGCCCTCGCTCGTGAGCTCGTGGCAGATCAACGAGTATTCGTCGGACCCCGGGGGGCTCATCCGCTGGCCCGTGCGGCTGCTGATCCCGGTCGCCTTCACCCTGCTGGGGTTGCAGGGAATCTCCGAGGTGATCAAGAGCGTGGCGTTCCTGCGGAAGCTCCCGGCTTCCGCGTACCAGCGCTAGGTCGCGCCATGGGCTTCGAGATGATGGCGCCCCTCATGTTCGCGGGGCTGGTGGTCTTCCTGCTGCTGGGCTACCCGGTCGCCTTCTCGCTCGCCGCGAACGGCCTCCTCTTCGCGATCGTCGGGATCATGCACGGGGCGCTCGAGCCCGCGCTCCTGCAGGCGCTGCCGGAACGGGTGCTGGGCATCATGGCCAACGCGACGCTCCTCGCGATCCCGTTCTTCACGTTCATGGGCTTGATCCTCGAGCGCAGCGGCATGGCCGAGGACCTGCTGGACACGATCGGCCAGGTCTTCGGGCGCATCCGCGGCGGCGTCGCGTACGCGGTCGTGTTCGTGGGTGCCCTCCTCGCGGCGACGACGGGCGTGGTGGCGGCGTCCGTGCTCGCGATGGGCCTCATCTCGCTGCCGGTGATGATGCGCTACGGCTACTCGAACCGGCTCTCGAGCGGCGTCATCGCCGCGTCCGGGACGCTCGCGCAGATCATCCCGCCCAGCCTCGTGCTGATCGTGCTCGCCGACCAGATGGGCGCATCCGTCGGCGACTTCTACGAAGGGGCGCTCTTCCCGGGGCTCGCGCTCGCGGGCGCCTACGCGCTCTGGGTGCTGATCGTCTCGGTCGTGAAGCCCGCCGCGGCGCCCGCCTGCCCGCCGGAGTTCCGGACGCATTACGGGGCGGCGCTCGTGGTGCGCGTCTTCACCACCATGGTCCCGCCGCTCGTCCTGATCTTCCTCGTACTGGGCACCATCTTCCTGGGCGTCGCGACGCCTACGGAGGGCGGCGCCATGGGCGCGACCGGCGCCATCGCAATGGCGCTCGTGAAGCGCAAGCTCTCCTGGTCGCTCCTCAAGCAGGCGCTCGAGTCCACCGCCGAGATGACGAGCTTCGTGATGTTCATCCTGGTGGGATCGACCGTCTTCAGCCTCGTCTTTCGCGGCGTGGACGGGGACCTCTGGGTGGAGCGCCTCCTCACGAGCGTGCCGGGCGGGGCGCTGGGCTTCCTCATCGTCGTGAACGCGCTCATCTTCTTCCTCGCGTTCTTCCTCGACTATTTCGAGATCGCCTTCATCATGGTCCCGCTCCTCACGCCGGTCGCGCAGAAGCTCGGGATCGACATCGTGTGGTTCGGGGTGCTCCTAGCGGTGAACATGCAGACGTCGTTCCTCCATCCGCCGTTCGGCTTCGCGCTCTTCTACCTGCGAAGCGTCGCGCCGAAGAGCGTGAAGACGATGGATATCTACTGGGGCGCGGTGCCCTTCGTCGTGATCCAGGTGATCATGGTCGCGATCATCATCGCGTTCCCGGGCGTCGTGACCAACAACATCTCCCAGGCGGCCGGCGCCATCAAGGGCTCCGGCGCGGACGAGCTCCAACGCCAGCTGGGCGGTCCGCCCGCGGCGCCGAAGGCGCCCGCCGGGAAGGGTGCCCCGACGAGCGAGCCGCCCAAGACCGAGGATGCGGGCTCGGAGCTCGAGCGGCTCTTGAAGCAGCAGCAGTAGGCGGCTATTTCCCGAACGGGTGGGTGTACACGAAGTTCTCGTACGTGAATTCCGCCGAGCGATGCCACAGGAACTCGCGCGCGCGGAACTTCTTCCACGGCTCGTAGAGCTTCTTCCAGGCCGGGTTCTTGCCCGATTCCTCCTCGTAGAGCTCGTAGGCCGCCTTCTGCGCCGCCGCCATCATCTCGTTGGTGAAGGCGTGCAGCTTCACGCCGTTCTTCACGAGGCGCTCGAGGGCATCCAGGTTCTTGAAGTCGTACTTCGCCATCATGTCGGTGTTGGCCTCGTAGGAGGCGCACTCGATCGCGGCCTGGTACTCCTTCGGGAGCTTCTCCCATTCCTTGATGTTCACGTAGAGGGAGTACATCGAGTTGCTCTCCCACCATCCGGGGAAGTAGTAGTGCGGCGCGATCTTGTAGAAGCCCAGCTTCTCGTCGTCGTACGGGCCGATCCACTCCGCCGCGTCGATGGCGCCCCGCTCGAGGGCCGGGTAGATGTCGCCGCCCGCGATCTGCTGCGGCACCGCGCCCAGGCGCGCCATCACCTCGCCTCCGAGGCCCGCGATGCGCATCTTCACGCCCTTCAGGTCCGCCGTGGTGTGGATCTCCTTGCGCCACCAGCCGCCCATCTGCACCCCGGTGTTTCCCGCGGGGAACGAGATGATCCCGAAATCGCGGAAGAACTCGCGCACGAGCTCGAGCCCGCCGCCGTAGTAGATCCACGCGTTCTGCTGGCGCTGGTTCAGCCCGAAGGGGAGGGTCGTGTCGAACGCGAACGCCTTGTTCTTGCCCACGAAGTAGTAGCTCGCCGTGTGGGCGCACTCGACGGTGTTCTGCTGGATCGCGTCCACGACGCCGAATGCGGGGACGATCTCCCCGGCGGCGAAGACCCGGATCTGGAACCTGCCCGAGGTGAGCTCGGCCACCCGTTTGGCGATCGTTTCGGCGCCGTAGAAGATGGTATCCAGGCTCTTCGGGAAGCTCGAGGCGCAACGCCACCGGACCTGGGGGAGGGATGGCGCCTGGGCCACGGCCTGGGACACCGCCGCCGCGCCGGCGACGGCAACGCCGCCGCGCGCTAGGAACTTGCGTCGATTCATCGGTCTTCCTCCTCTGGATGGGGACGGCTAGTCTAGCAAACGCCTACCGCTGTAATCGGCAGGGGCCTGCCGAATGTGATCTTCCGCACACTACGGCGCCCCCGCGTTGGGAATAATCCGGGGGAAGCCCTGGTCGAGCCGCCCGGAGCGGGCGACATGGCCGAAGGTCCCATCCACGATCCCCGCAGAGGAGAAGTCATGAAGAAGCTATTTGCCGCATCCATGTTCGCGCTCATGTCCCTGGTGCTCGCGGTGCCGGCGTTCGCCGCGGATCGGGCGACGCTCGACGAGGCGAAGGCGATGGTCAAGAAGGCGCGCCAGTACATCCAGAAGAACGGGCGCGAGAAGGCGTTCGCGGAGATCGACAAGCGCGACGGGATGTTCGTCGACCGCGACCTCTACGTCTACGTGTACGACAAGAACCTCAAGAACCTGGCCCATGGCGGCAACCCCCGCCTCATCGGCAAGGACCTGGCCGACATGCGCGACCCGGACGGCAAGTTCGTGAACAAGGGTCTGCTGCAGGCCGCCCAGAACGGCGGTGGCACGTTCACGTTCAAGTTCCTGAACCCGGCCACGAACAAGATCGAGACGAAGACCGGATACGCCGAGATGGAAGGCGACATCATGGTCGGTTCCGGAGTCTACGTCGCGGACAAGTGAGCGGCGAGACGCGCCTTCCAAGGTGTCGGCCCAAGGAGCGGCAGGAATGAGTCTACGCAGCATGGCGATCGGGATGCGCCTGGGGATCGGATTCGCGATCCTCCTCGCGCTCCTCGCGGTCGTGGTGGTCGGGGGCAACGTGATGAGCGACATCGCGATGCGCAGGCTCACATCCGGCCAGGCCGCCGCGAACGCGAAGGGGGCGCTCGCCGAGACGATGAAGAGCGCCCTCCTCGAAGCGGCGGTGGCCACCCGCAACATCGGGCTGCAGTCCGAAGTGAAGGCGATGTCGCAGGAGGAGGACCGCGTCCGCGAGCAGCGCAAGCGCTATGCCGAGGCGCGGGACCGGCTTGTCGCCACGGGGCTCGAGAGCGGGGAGAAGGAGCTTCTCGACGGCCTCGCTCGCGTGGACAAGGAGATCGAGGAACCCTTCGCCCAGGCGATCGGGCAGTCGCTCAACTTCAACCCGGAAGTCGCGGCCAAGATCATCACCGGGAAGATCGACCCGCTCACGCGCCAGTCGATCGAGCAGATCAACAGGCTCGTGGGCATCGAGCAGGCGGCGGCGAGCCGTTTCCTGGAGGAGAACGCCGAGGCGGAGGCCCGCCGGCACGTTCTTTCCTACGGCATCGGCGCCCTGGCCGTGGCGCTCGGCTTGCTGCTCGCCTGGGTCATCACCCGCAGCATCACGCGGCCGCTCAAGGACGCGGTCGACATCGCGAGCCGCGTGGCGGCCGGAGACCTTTCGTCGGAAGTCGAGGCCCGCGGCGGCGACGAGACCGCGCTCCTCATGCGGGCGCTTCGGGACATGAACGGCGGGCTTCGCCAGATCGTGACCGAGGTGCGCGGCGGCACCGAGCGGATCTCCGCGGCCTCCCGGGAGATTTCTCGCGGCAACGCGGACCTTTCCTCGCGCACCGAAGAGCAGGCGTCCAGCCTCGAGGAGACGGCGAGCTCGATGGAGGAGCTCACGTCGGCGGTCCAGCAGAACGCCGACAACGCGAAGCGGGCGAACGAATTTGCCCTGGGCGCCTCGCAGGTGGCGGAAGCCGGGGGCAAGGCGATGGACGACGTGATCGCGATGATGGGCGGCATATCCGACTCGTCGCGCAAGATCGCGGAGATCATCGGGGTCATCGACGCGATCGCCTTCCAGACGAACATCCTCGCCCTCAACGCCGCCGTCGAGGCGGCACGGGCGGGTGACCAGGGCAGGGGCTTCGCGGTGGTCGCATCGGAAGTGCGCAACCTCGCCCAGCGCTCGGCGGACGCGGCGAAGGAAATCAAGGGGCTCATCCAGAAGTCGGCGGAGCGGGTCGATGGCGGCGCGCGTCTCGTGGAGGGCGCCGGAAAGACCATGGGAGAGATCGTCCTCGCCGTGAAGCGCGTGACCGGCATCATGTCGGACATCGCGTCCGCATCCCAGGAGCAGCTCACCGGCATCCAGCAGGTGGGCCGCGCCGTGACCGAGATGGACCGCGTGACGCAGCAGAACGCGGCCCTCGTGGAGGAATCGGCCGCGGCATCCGAGCACATGTCCGCCCAGGCGCAACAGCTGGTCGGCCTGGTCGAGCGCTTCAAGGTGGACGATGGCGCGACGCCCGCGCAAGCCCGCTCGGCGCACCAGCCGGAAATCGCCGGAAGGCCGGCCCCGCGGCTACCGGATCGTCCATCGGCGGATTCGCGCCTGGCGGCGCCGCCGGAGCGGGTCCGGAAGGAAGCGGTCGCGCTCGCCGCGGCCGCGATCGCGGGCGCGAAGGGAAGCGCGGACGGGGAGTGGGAGGAGTTCTGACCGGCGGGGAAGGCTAGGCCCGGCCGGCCGGCGCGCCGTCGATGAGGCGCGAGATGGCCGACGGATCGACGGGCTTCGTGAGGTGGTGGTCGAAACCTGCTTCCTTGGCCCGGCGCCGGTCTTCCTGCTGGCCCCACCCCGTGACGGCGATGAGAAGCACGTCCTCGCCGCGTGCCTCGCGGATCCGCCGCGCCGCGTCGTGGCCGGAGAGCTTCGGGAGCCCGATGTCGAGGAGCACGACGTCGGGCTGGAACGTGACCGCGGCGCCGATCGCCTCGATCCCGTCGTAGGCGACCCTCACGTCGTGCCCTCGCGACTTGAGCAGCACGCAGAGGCTGTCCGCGGCGTCGCGATGGTCGTCGACCACCAGGATGCGGCGCGAGGCGGGGGTCGCGGCGGCGCCGTCCGCTTTCTCGCGCGGCGTGTCGGCGGCGCCCTCGCCGGGCGCGACCGGAAGGTGCACCACGAATTCGCTCCCGCGGCCGATGCCGTCGCTGCGCGCCTCCACGCGTCCGCCGTGCAGCTCGACCAGCCGGCGCACGAGCGTGAGGCCGATGCCGAGCCCGCCCTGGGAGTGCGCGCCGGCGCTGCCCGCCTGGGTGAACATGTCGAAGATGCGCGAGAGCATCCGGGGCTCGATGCCGATGCCGTTGTCGCGCACGCACACGACGGCCTCGCCATCGCGCCGCTCGGCGGTGACCCAGATGTGCCCGCCGGGCCGCGTGTACTTCGCCGCGTTGTTCACGAGGTTGGAGAGCACTTGCGCGAGGCGGGCGAGGTCCGCGTCCAGCCACACGGGCTGCGAGGTCACGCGCACGGTGAGCTCGTGGCCGCCGCGCTCGATCAGGGGGCGGCTCGACTCGAGGGCGATGCGCACGGCGGCCGCGAGCTCGACCCGCTCCTTCCTCAGCTCGATCTTTCCGCTGGTGATGCGGGAGACGTCGAGGAGGTCGTCCACGAGGCGCGAGAGCTGGCGCACCTGGCGGTCGATCACGTCGTGCGTCCACTGGAGTTGCGGGGAGGGCGGAGGGAGGCTTCGCAGGATCTCGATGGCGTTCCGGACCGGGGCGAGCGGGTTGCGCAGCTCGTGCGCGAGGACCGCCAGGAACTCGTCCTTGCGCCGGTCCGCCTCCTTCAGCTCGCGCACGAGCCGCGCGTTCTCCAGCGCGATCGCGGCGCGGCGGGCGAGTTCCTCGACCACCTCGAGGTCGAACTCCGTGAAGGCGCGGCCGGATTCGGAGGTCGCGAACGCGATGGCGCCCAGGATGCGGTCCTTCGATCGCATCGGAACGCACAGGTAGGAGCGCAGCTTAAGGCTCCTCAGGAGCTCCAGGTGCTCGCCGCTTCGCGCCACCTCGCGCAGCATCTGCTCGTCGACGTCGGGGACCAGGACCGCCTGGCCGCTGCGGATCGCGCGCCGGGCGGTGCCTTTCTCGTCGATGGGATAGCGGCGCTCGAGCTCCTCGGCGAACCTCGTGCGCTCGGGATCCCAGTGGAGCGCCGCGAGGCGGCGGACGTGATGGGAACGATCGAGCACGGTCACCTCGGCCCAGTCCGCGAAGCCCGGGAGCGCGATCTGCGCGATCCGCTTCAACGTCCCCTCGAAGTCCGCGATCTCCACCAGCGCCGCGCTCGCGTCCGCGAGGAAGCGCAGGTTCTCCTCCGAGCGCTTGCGCTCGTCGATGTCGGTGCCGCTTCCGGACCACTCCACGACGCGGCCGGCCGCATCCTTCAGCGGGAGCGCGCGGAGCAGGAACCAGCGATAGGCGCCGTCGTGCCGGCGGATGCGCGCCTCGATCTCGAACGCGTCGCCGTCCTCCCGGGCTTTCCGCCAGGCGTCCGCACGCGTGGGATAGTCGCTCGGGTGCAGCGCCTGCCGCGCCCAATCGTCGATGTCGCGGCCGGCCTCGAGGCCGGTGTAGTCGAAGAGGCGCTGGTTCGCGTAGGTCATCTTCCCGCGCGCGTCCACCGACCACGCGATGGCCGGATTCGCCTCGACGAGGTGCCGGAAACGTTCGTCGTTCGCGGCGAGCGGCTCCAGGGGACCCAGGCCGAGCGGCTCCGCTCCCGGCGGCGCGGGCTCGGAATCCTTCGGGAAGGAACTCGCCACGCATCCTCCGAAGCGCGAACGATCACGGTTTCAAGCATGCGCCGACGTCGTGACGCGGAGGGCGCTCGCAAGGTCCGCGCCATAGGCCGATCGGAGGGCGATTCAGCCGCCGCGCACGCCGAGGAGCCAGGCGAGGCTCGAGAACGTCGCGAATGCCAGTGCGGTGGTGAGGAGGATCGTCGCCGAAATGCGACCCGCATCCGCCTCGTAGCGCGTGGCGAAGATGAACACCCAGCCCGCGGACGGAAGGCCCGCCACGAGCACCGCGACCGTCGTCGTGAACGCGTCCATGCCGAAGGCGCGCATCGAGGCCCAGGCGAGGAGCGGATGCAGCGCGAGCTTGCCCGCGACGGGAAGCGCCAGAACCGGGGAGCGGAGCGGCGCGTCCGGACGCACGAGCGACACGCCGATCGCGAAAAGCGCGCAGGGGCCGGCGCTGTCCGCGAGGAGCTTCACGATCGCTTCCACCGGTCCGGGAAGCCCCCACCCGAATCCGGAGAACGCGCCTCCGAGGACCATGCTCACGACGAACGGGTTGAGGAAGATGCGAAACGCGGCATCGCGCAGGTCCTGCCTCCATCCGCGGCCGGTCGCGCCTCCCGATTCCGCGATGAGGAGCCCCACCGACGCCACGATGACGAGATCCGCCACGATCGAGAGGATCACCGGCGCCGCCGCATGCTCTCCCAGGAGCGCAACGATGAGCGGCACGCCCAGGAACCCCGAGTTGGAAACGGCGCCCGCGAGCCCGTAGAACGCGGCGTTCCGGTGGCTTTCCGCGGCGAGGCGACGGGCGCCGAGGGTCACGATGAGGAGCACCGCGACGCCCGCGAGCGACCACGCGACGAAGAAGCGGCCGTTCGCGAGCTGCTCGATGGGCGTGCGCCAGGCGAAGCGGAAGAGCATGGCCGGCACGGCGAAGAAGAGGAGGAAGCCGTTGAACGCCGGCACCGACTCCGGCGGCACCCAGCGACGCCGCGCCGCGGCGTAGCCGAAGAAGATGAGCGCGAAGAACGGCAGCGTGACCGAGAAGATCACGGCCGCCGGCGCCTTAGCGCATGTTCCCGGTATGGCCGAGCGAGTAGCGGCCCGGTTGCGGCCAGACCGCCAAGCCGTGGGGCTCGGTGCCCACGGGAATGACCTTCGCGGCGCCGGTCTCCGTGTCGAAGGCGTAGACCACGTTGTCGTAGCGGCCGGAGAGCCAGAGCGTCTTCCCGTCCGCGCTCACGTTGCCCATGTCCGGGCTGCCGCCGCCGGGGACCGGCCAGTTCGCGATCACCTTGCGAGTCGCGAAGTCGACCACGGAGACGCTGCCCGGGCCCGCCTTCTTGCCGTGGATCGCGTGGGAGCCGCGATTCGCGACATAGAGCTTCGTGCCGTCGCGGCTGGGGTAGAGGCCATGCGTTCCCTTGCCCGTGGGGACGAAGCCCACCTCGCGGAAGTCCTCGCCGTCGATCACGAAGATCCCGTCCGCGTGCATGTCCGCGACAAAGAAGACGCTCCCGTCCGGCGAGACGCGGATGTCCTGCGGCATGCCGCCCTTCGAGAGCTTGAGGTAGCCCACGACCTTGCGCGCGACCAGGTCGACCTTCGCGAGGCCGCCCGAGAATTCGCAGGTGAAGATCGCGTACCGCCCGTCGATCGAAGTGTCCGAATGGTTGATCCCGCCGCACCCGGGCGCGGGGATCGAGTACTGGAGCGCCATCGTGTGCGGATCGCGGAAATCCAGCCGCTTGTGCGCCTCCGCGACCACGATCGCGCTCTTTCCGTCCGGCGTGAAGTACATGTTGTAGGGATCGTCCACCGCGATCGGCGCGCCCGGCTTTCCCGTCCTGGGATCGATCGGCGTGAGCGTGCCTCGCGTCGTGCCCTCGGCGTTGTTGGTCACCCAGAGCGTCTTCAGATCCCACGACGGCACGACGTGTTGCGGGTTGAGGCCCACCTTGAAGCGGTCGACGACCTTCATCGTCGCAGGATCGATCACGTAGACGTCGTTCGACGACACGTGGGGCACGTACACGCGCTCGAGGTCGCCCCGCACCTCCGGGCTCAGCTTCCCGGCGCCGGTCTCGCTGTAGAGGTCGTGCGGGTCCGGGACCGGGGGCATCCCCTCGACGGGCGTGAGCGCGCCGGCGGCGAAGGGCAAGGCGAGGAGAGCGAGGAGGGAAACGATGCGCAGCTGCCGCGTGGCGGTCAATTCAGGAGCTCCGAAGCGTCAAACGCCCATTTTACCGGCGCGCGGTCGCCTGGCGGATCGCCTCGACCGTCCGCTCGACCACGAGGTCCACCCCAAGTTGGCCCAGCTCCGCGGTGGCCTTGCGCGGATCGCCCACGACGCCGTCCGCCGGGCCCTTGTTCGGCGCGCCGAGACGATCGGTCCTCACGAGCGCGGGATCGAGCGCGAGCGCGAGCGCCGTGTCCGCGAGCCCCGCGTGCACGCCGATCTGCGCCTCGGTGAAGCCTTTCTTGCGCAGGATCGAGTCGAAGCCCGCACTCTCCGCGTCGTAGTAGGCGGCGATGGCATGGGCGCGAACGGTGGTGCCCGCCCATTCGCGATCGAGCCGCTCGGCTACGCGCTCGAGGCTCTTGCGGTAGCCGCCATGATCGCCGAGGAACACCACGTCCTTGAACCCGTGGAGCCGGAATCCGCGCGCCGCGGATTCGAGCGTCTTCTCGAACGCGTCCTCCGGAATGGTGATCGTGCCGGGGAAGCGCATGTGGCCAGTGGGCGGATTCACGGAGCCTTCCGGCACGTAGGCCACGACGGGCGCCACGAGCGCGTTCCCGAGTGCCGTGGCGATGCGCCCCGCGAGCACGCGCGCGCGCACGTTGTGCTTGCCGAGCGCCATATGCGGGCCGTTCTGCTCCGTCCCGCCGACGGGGACGATGATCGTCGTGCTGCCGGCGTGCGTCGCCGCGCGAACCTCGGGCCAGGTGAGGTCCTCGAGGAACACGGAGCGGGGGGCCTCCGCGAGCGCGGTCGCGCACGCGGCGATGAGCCCGAAGAGGAGCGGGATCGCGCGATTCACCACGCGCGATCGTACCAGAGGGAACGACGCGGGGCCGGCGCGCTCGAAGCGTAGATCGTGAGTCGAACCACCGTGAGCTCCGCGCAGCTCTACACCATCCTCGACACGGAGTTCCGGAAGCTGCGGCCCGCCGCGTGCCGGCGCTGCCGCGTGCCGATTCCGTACTGGCGCCCGCCGCCGGACGACGTCTCGGCGAACTGGCACATCGGCACGCCCGTCGAGTGCGGGGAGGGATGCCATCTCGTGGTCGCCGAGCTCCTCGCGCGGATGTGGACGCTCTACGACATGGCGCCGGAGACCCAGAACTGACGAGCGAAACCGCCGGTAAGATTTTCGGCGGGCAGCTCAGGCCGTGGGCGGGCACTTCGCCAGCAGGATCTGGCGCAGGCGATCCGGGTCCGCCGGCTTCGTGAAGTGATGGTCGAAGCCCGCATCCTCCGAGCGCTTCACGTCCTCGGCGGTGCCCCAGCCGGTGATCGCGACGAGGAGCACGTCATCGCCCTGGTGGCTGCGGATATGGCGCGCGACATCGTAGCCGGAGAGATGAGGGAGCCCGATGTCGAGGAGCGCCGCCTCCGGCACGAACTCGTCCGCGGCGCGCACCGCTTCCAGGCCGTCATGGGCCATGCGCACCTCGTAGCCCATCATGCCCAGCATCATGGCGAGGCTCGTGGCGGCGTCTTCGTTGTCGTCGACGACGAGGACGCGACAGCGATCGGGCGGGGTCTGGGATCCCATGGACGAGAGGCTAAGTTCGATTCGACGCGCCGGGATGTGACGCCGTTCACAGCGCGAATTGCAATGGTAAGGCAGGCCGGGGAACCTCGGCTGTCGGATAATACGCGCGATCGGTCAGGAGGCTGCGACAGTCTCCGAGCGGCGCTTGGCATGCGTGCGCTCGAGGAGCTTGCCCGCGGCGATCACCAGCACCGCGCATGCGATCGGCGAGGCCGTATGGAGGAACGCCGCGTTCGCGTCGATCCAGTCCTTGATGGCCGGATCCGAGATCACCATCTCGCCCGCGACCCATCCGATCAGCGCCGCGCCGATCATCACCACGAACGGGAAGCGCTCCATCAGCTTCATGAGGAGGGCGCTTCCGAAGAGGATCACGGGGACCGTGATGACGAGGCCCGCGATCAGCATCCACGTGTGGCCGTGGGCGGCGGCCGCCATCGCGAGCACGTTGTCCAGGCTCATGATCATGTCCGCGATGATGATCGTGCGGATCGCGGCGGCGAGCGTCGACTTCTGCTCGACCTTCCCGTCGTCTCCCTCGTCCTCCGCGACGAGGAGCTTTATGCCGATCCAGAGGAGCATGGCGCTCCCCACGATCTCGAGGTAGGGCAGGCTCAGCAGGAACACGACGAACATGGTGAGCACGACCATGAGCACGACCACGCCGACGCTGCCCCAGATGAAGGCCTGCTTCTGGTGGGCGGGCGTGAGCTTGCGGCAGGCGAGCGCGATCACGACCGCGTTGTCGCCGCTCAGCACCACGTTGATGACCATGATCTGCAGGAGCGCGACCAGCGCTCCGGACGTGCCGGAAACCGCGGAAACGTCGAACATAGGGACCCTTCGAAGGCAGCTACCCTCTCAGGCTAGGCTGCGATGGTTTCTGCAGACTGACTAATATCTATCGTGAATGGTGCCTTAGGCTTGCGCCAAGCTTACGGTAGGGGCCGCGAGCTTGGCAAGGGCGCTCGCGAGCGCCTGCGGCTCGACGGGCTTCGTGATGTGGATGTCGAACCCGGCCTCGTGGGCCCGGCGCTCGTCCTCGGGCAATCCGTATCCGGTGAGGGCGATCAACCGCAGGCGGTGAAGCTCCGGGTCGGCGCGAAGCCGTCGCGCGACCTCGTGCCCATCCATGCCGGGGAGACCGATGTCGACGATGGCCACATCCGGGCGGAACCGGCGCGCCTCGGCAAGGGCGGCCTCTCCGTTCGAAAGGCCGAAGACCTCGTGGCCGGCGAGCGCGAGGACCGCCTGCAGCATGTCGCGCGCGTCCGCATTGTCCTCGACCAGCATGATTCGAAGCGCCTGTCCGGCGCCGGCGGGAATGCCCTCGCTCCGGTGCACGGCACCCGCGGGCTCGATCGCCGGAAGGGACACGATGAACGACGCGCCGTGGCCCAGGCCGGCGCTGATCGCCCCGACCGTCCCGCCGTGCATTTGGACGAGCCGCCGGACGAGCGCCAAGCCGAGCCCCAGGCCGCCATCGCTCCGGTCCGGTCCCTGCGGGGCCTGCACGAAGAGCTCGAAGACCTGGTCGAGCATCTCCGGCGCGATGCCGTCGCCTTCGTCCGTCACGTCGAGGATCGCCGCGCCGTCCGCCGATCGCACGGTCACGAAGATGCGTTTGCCGGCCGGCGTGAACTTGTTCGCGTTGTCGATCAGGTTCGCGAGGACCTGCTCGATGCGCGCGCGGTCCGCGTCGACCCATGCGGGCTCCGCGGCAAGCGAGATGCGGTCCGGCTGCACGCGCGCGGATTGCCGCCAGGTCTGGACCACATGATGGGCGAGCTGGGCGAGGTCGAAGGGCTCGGTCCGCAGGCGCACCTTGCCCATGGTGAGGCGGCTGATGTCGAGGAGGTCCTCGATGAGCCGCGTCATCTGGCGCGATTGGCGCTCGATGATGCCGCGCGCCTGGCGGTCCATCGGGCTTCCGGGCTGGGCGGCGCCCAGGATGTGCGCGGCGGTGCCGATGGCGCTCATGGGATTGCGCAGCTCGTGCCCCAGCATCGCCAGGAACTCGTCCTTCGCCCGATCCGCGGCCTTGAGCGCCGCCTGCTCGCGCTCGAGGAGCGTCTCGCGCTCGAGGACCGCCGCGGCGGCTTCGTCCAGGGCGCTCGCGACGTCGCGCACCTCGAGGATCGAGGACTTGCTCGCGAGGTGCGGATTGGCATAGCCGCGCCCGACGGCCCGAGCGGCCGTCGCGAGCGAGGCGATCGGAGCCGTGATCCCGCGGCTCATCCACCACGCGAATCCCAGGGCGATCGCGAGCGCGACGAGTGTCCCGACGCCCAAGACCCAGAGCGCGCGGGTGGCCGATGCGAAGACGATGCGCGCCGGGATCCCGAGGCCGATGCTCCAGCCCGTTTCACCCGAGCGGCGGTACGCCGTGAAGGTGTCGAGCCCCTCGACGGTGCGGCCCCGATACCATCCCTCGAGGCCGCGGTTCGCTTCCGAGAGGAAATCGTCCGAGGCCTTTTCCGCGTTCGACCGCGCAGGCACCCGCGCGATGAAGTGCCCGGCGCGGTCCACGAGGCCGCTCACCCATTCGGGCGGCAGCTTCTGGGCCTCGATGAGGTGCTGGAACTGGGCGGGATCCACGATCGCCGTGAGAACGAAGGTGACGACACCGTCACGGACAATGGGCAAGCGAATGGGGAGTCCGTACGTGCCGGCGAGAGGGCGGAACACGACGTTGCCCACGCTGGGCGCGCGCTGCTCCACGGCTTTCCGCAGGCTCGGGAGGTCTGGGTCCGGCGGCAGCGCCTCCCCGATTTCGTGCGTGCCGTCGACCAGCATGTTGCCGTCGGGCGACGAGAGAATGAGCTGCTGCCAGTTGTGCTGGGTCGCGAGGACGCGCTTTGCGGCGTCGTGGATCGCCGGAAGGTCGCTCGCGGCGATGCTGCGGAAAGCGGAGAGCGCCTGCAGCGTGGTGACGTGACCGTGGATCTCCGCATCCACGGCGGACATGACGGCCCGATTGCGGTCCACGGCGCCCTGCCGGAAGATTTCGCGCTCATGGTCGACCAGCAGGACGCCCAGGAGGAGGGCGAGCGCGACCAGCGGGACGACCGTCCCGGCAACGAGGAGGAAAAGCCGCGTTCGCAATCTCATGGCCGCTCGAACCGCGCCCCGATGGGCGGTCAGGCGATTGTGCCACCGGTCAGGGCGCGCGTGGAGGGCCGACTTGCGCTCGGATTTGCGCTGGAAAGCGCAAGGGGGAAGGGCTGGATGGGAGGCCAACCCTTGCGGATCTTGGCTCCCCGACCTGGGCTCGAACCAGGGACCTGCGGATTAACAGTCCGTCGCTCTACCAACTGAGCTATCGGGGAAAGGGAAGCCGATAATTTTAAGGTTTTTCTATATTCTGGTCAAACGCGCAAGGGCCTGAATCCAAAGTTTAGGCCCCCACCTCAGCGGACGTTCCTGAGCTACACAATTGCGAGGAGTCAGTGTGGTCATTTTCATATGCCAGCATCTTACGAATTCTGGCTCTGGACTCAGCAAATTGGGAGCCAACCGT
>DATAMY010000071.1:0-12950 GCA_036266535.1 Usitatibacter sp.
CCAGCCCGGGCACACGGTGCGCGAGGCCGTGGAAGAGGGCGTGGGCGAGATCTTCGTGGCGAAGAAGCGCCTCGACGAGGTCTACGCCGCCTATGCCGAGCCCGATGCGGACTTCGACAAGCTCGCCGCCGAGCAGGAGAAGCTGGAGAAGCTGCTCGCCTCCGCGGATTCCTCGACGCTCGAGACGCAGCTCGAAGTGGCCGCCGATGCGCTGCGGCTGCCGCCGTGGGACGCGAAGGTCGACGTGCTCTCCGGCGGCGAGAAGCGCCGCGTCGCGCTCTGCCGCACGCTCCTCTCGAAGCCGGACATGCTGCTCCTGGACGAGCCCACCAACCACCTGGACGCCGAGAGCGTGGAATGGCTCGAGCAGTACCTCGCGCGCTTCCCGGGCACCGTCGTGGCCGTGACGCACGACCGCTACTTCCTCGACAACGCCGCGGAGTGGATCCTCGAGCTCGACCGCGGGACGGGCATCCCGTACAAGGGCAACTACAGCGAGTGGCTCGAGCAGAAGCGCGACCGCCTGCAGAAGGAGGAATCGAGCGAGACCGCGCGGCAGAAGGCGATCAAGAAGGAGCTCGAGTGGGTCCGCAAGAACGCCAAGGGCCAGCAGACGAAGAACATCGCGCGCCTGAAGCGCTTCGAGGAGCTCAACTCCTACGAGTACCAGAAGCGGAACGAGACCTCCGAGATCTTCATCCCGGTCGCGGAGCGACTGGGGAACGACGTGATCGAGTTCTCCAACGTCTCGAAGGGCTACGGCGACCGGCTGCTCGTGGACAACCTCTCGTTCATCGTGCCCGCCGGCGCGATCGTGGGCATCATCGGCCCCAACGGCGCCGGGAAGTCGACGATCTTCCGCATGATCACCGGCAAGGAGGAGCCGGATTCCGGAGAGGTGAAGATCGGCCACACCGTGCAGCTCTCGTTCGTCGACCAGACGCGCAAGCTCCCGGACAAGAAGAACGTGTGGGAAGCGGTCTCGAACGGACAGGACATCCTCGCCATCGGCAAGTTCGAGATCCAGTCGCGCGCCTACCTCGGCCGCTTCAACTTCAAGGGCCAGGACCAGCAGAAGCTCGTGGGCAACCTCTCCGGCGGCGAGCGCGGGCGCCTCCACCTCGCGAAGACGCTCCTCACGGGCGGCAACGTCCTCCTCCTGGACGAGCCGTCGAACGACCTCGACGTGGAGACCCTGCGCGCGCTCGAGGACGCGCTCACGGAATTCGCGGGCACCGTGATGGTGATCTCCCACGATCGCTGGTTCCTCGACCGGATCGCCACGCACATCCTCGCGGCGGAAGGCAACTCGCAATGGTATTTCTACCCGGGCAACTACCGCGAGTACGAGGAAGACAAGCTCGAGCGGCTGGGCGAGGAGGCGGCGCAGCCGCACCGCCTGCGCTTCAAGCCGCTCAAGTAGCGGCCTACGCCGCGCGCTTCACGATCGGGTCCTCGCCCTTCACCAGGCGCCGCGCGCGGTCCACCATCGCGTCCTCGGCCGAGTCGCGCGCGATCGGCATGTCGAGCTCGGCCTGGTGGGATCCGTGCCGCAGCGCGTACTGGCGCGTGAATTCCGCGCCGAGGAAGAAGATCTGCGCCGAGTAATACACCCACGCGATCAGCACGATGATCGCGCCGGCGGCGCCGTACATGGAGCCCACCACGTTGTGCGCGAAGTACACGGCGATCACCGCCTTGCCGACCCAGAAGAGCATCGAGGTGACGACCGCGCCCACCCACACGTCGCCCCATGCGATGCGCACGCTCGGCAGCGCCTTGTAGATGATCGCGAAGAGCCCCGTCACCACGACGACCGACCCCCCGAATTCCACGAGGCGGATGAGCTCGAGGTTCGCGAAGAGCTCCTCGCCCACGGAGGAGATGAGGGCGCTCATGAGGAGCGAGCCCAGGAGCAGGAATCCCACGCCGATCACCATGACGATCGAGATGAGGCGCCTCCTCAGGACCGCGATGAAGCCCTTGGGCCGGTTCGCGTGGCAGCGCCAGATGCGATCGAGGTCGGTCTTCAGCTCGTTGAAGACGGTGGCCGCGCCGATGAGGACCGTCACCGCGGCGACGGCCGCCGGGAAGACCCGGCCGTGGTTGGCGGTCGCCTGCACCAGGAAGCGGATGCCCGCCGTCGCCCTGTGGCCCAGCACGTCCGCGAGCTGCGAGAGGAGCAGGTGCTGCGCCTCGTCGCGTCCGAAGACGGTCCCCGCGATGATGATGGCGACGAGCGTGAGCGGCGCCATGGAGAAGAGCGCGTAGAACGCGAGCGCCGCGCCCATGCTGCCGCCGGAGTCGTCGAGCCAGCCCTGGATCGAGCGCTTCACGAGGCCCCACGCCTCGCGGACGAATTCCATGGCGCTACCGCGCCGGGTCCGGCCGGGCGATGACCGGATCCTTGCCCTTCACGATGCGCCGCGCGCGCGCGACCATCGCATCGTCCTCGCGGGCGAACTCAGAGTTCGCCGCCTCCCGCCCGCCGCTGCGGGAGCCGGCGAGGAGCGCATGCTCGTGGGTGAACTCGGCTCCGTAGAAGAAGATCTGGGCGGAGTAGTACACCCACAGGATCACGACCACGAGCGTACCGCCGGCGCCGTACGAGGACGCGACGGCGCTCTTGCCGAGGTAGAGCCCGATCAGGAACTTGCCGATCGAGAAGAGCACCGCCGTCACGAGCGACCCCAGCCACACGTCGCCCCATGCGATGTGGGCGCTCGGGAGCACCTTGAACGTGAGCGCGAAAAGACCCGTGACGACCACGATGGAGACCAGGAGCTCCAGCATGTGCATCACCACCTCGCTTCCCCCGAAGAGTCCGCCCACGTACGATACGGCGGCGCTCAGCACCAGGGAGACGAGGAGGAGGAAGCCGATCGCGACCACCATGCCGAACGAGAGGAAGCGCGCCCGCAACGTCGCCCAGATACCGCCGCTCTTCGGCGGTTGGCAGTGCCAGATGCGGTCGAGGTCGTTGCGAAGCTCCGCGAAGACGGTCGTCGCGCCGAGCACGAGCGTCGCGAGGCTCACCGCGGTCGCGATGAGGCCGTCCTTCTGCGTGGCGGTCGCGTCGAGGACGGATTTCACGCCTCGCGCGCCGGTCTCGCCGAGGAGCCCCGAGAGCTCGCGCATGAGCAGCTCCTGGGCGGCATCGTGGCCGATCACGAATCCCGCGATGGCGATGGCGAGGACCAGCAGGGGCGCGAGCGAGAAGAGCGTGTAGAAGGCGAGCGCGGCACCCATGCTCGGCGCCCAATCCGCGCTCCAGGCCTTGAATGCGCGGACGAAGAGGTCGCCGAACGACCTGAGGCCTGCAGCCTTCATGCGCGCCTCAGGAGGGCGATCAGCCCCAGCAGGAGGGGCGCCAGGAACGCGAGATGGAAGAGGAGCGCCGGGTCGTCGTCCGGATCGCGCTCGCCCATCCAGTCCTCGACGGTGTCGCACAGCTCGTTCCAGAGCGCGCGCGGGCCCCAGTCTCTCATCGTCCGCTCCGCAGGTCGTCCCCATTCGAGGAAAGCCCGCGCGGGAAGTTCGCGCCGAGGTCCATTCCTACGATCAACTCAGGCGCCGCCGACACCGTGGGCGAAAACGCGCCGCTAAAGTGATGCTCTCCGAAACAACGCCGCCGCATCCGATGGACGACCAGCATTTCTTCGCGGACGTGAACCTGCCCTTCCACGTCTGGGTGCGCGAGGGAAGCCGGTGGGTGCTTCGCGATGCGGGCCCGCGCCTCAGGGGCGAACCGGGGGCCGATCGTGCCGGCGGGAGTCCCGGCGAGCCGAAGGAGCCGCGCGGCGCGCCCTAGCCCCTGGGTGCCAGGGCCTTGCGCGGATACGAGGGTGCGTCGTCCTCGATTTCCTGCCGCGCCGAACCGCCCAGCTCCGCGATGCGGATCGACGCCCGCGCCATGAAGCCGGTGAGCCGCTGCAGGGTCGCGAGCGCGTCGCCCGTCGCGCGCGTGGTGCGATACGCCTCGACGAGGCGGTCGTGCAGGTCCGTGATGTCCGACTCGTCCCGCACGCGTCCCGGCCGCACCGGCGACGGAAGCGAGGCGATCTCCTCCGGCGACCACATGGCGATGTAGTCGCGCGCGATCGCGACGACCTCGCCGGTGGAAAGGGCGTTCTCGATCTGGCCGATCCAGGAGGAGCTCATGGGCGAGGGTCATTGTCTGCGCCGTTCGGAGGGGGCGATGTAGGAAACCGTGCCGCCCCTTCGTAGGAGGGTTCCTACAGGCTCAGTGACCGGGGCCTGGAGCCGCCGCGCGCCGGATCTGGGAGATGCGCAGCGACGCATGGAGGAAGTGGTTGAAGACTTCCTGCATGAGCTCGCCGTCGATCATGGCGTCCACGTGGCGAGGCCGCTGCGAGAGGCGATACGTCCAGTACTCGACGTCGTCCTCGGCCTTCACGCGCAGTCCGCGGCAGACGTCCGGCAGGCGCGCCAGGTGCTGCGGCGAGAGCGTCGCGGTGTAATCGCGCAGGAGCGCGACCACCTCGTCCGCCGACTCGGCCATCTCCAGCTTGCAATGCCAGCCGGGGTCGCTCCGTTCGAAGCCGCGCGTCGAGTCGAGGACCGCATCCATGTGCTGCATCTTCCACCGCCGCGAGCGACGCTTCCATCAGAGAAGCGGCACGCGAACGTAGGCGCCCGCCTACGCGCGCCCGCGGCGGTCCTACGCCATGAATTGATCGGCGCTGACACCGTCGTAGAGGAAGACTCGCTACATTCGCCGCTGGACGACTGAGCCGGAGCGGCGCACATGCACCTGCATCTCTCGACCGAGAAGCCCCCGGGCGGCGTCGCCGTCGCGCCGCCTCCGGTCGTGCACGAGAGCGTCCCGGCGCCGCGCGCAGGCCACGCTTGGGTGCCGGGCTACTGGGACTGGAGGAACGACCACCACCTGTGGGTTTCCGGCCACTGGGTGCATGCGCGCCAGGGGTGCCATTGGCGGCGGCACCGCTGGATCCTTCGCGGCGACCGGTGGTTCCTCGAGCCCGGCGGCTGGGTGCTGGACGAGCGCATCCCCGCGCTCGCGCACGCCGAGACCCGGGCGCGCGCCATGGGCGGACCATGAACCTGCCGGGATACCCGCTCGCTCCCGCGTCGCGCTCCGGCACGCGCGGGAAGGACTCGCCCGGCTCCCGCACTGCGCCGCGCGCGCCCGAGCGCGATCGGCTCGGAAAGTAGGCGGCAGCCGGCGGCGGGGGGCCGCTACAATGGCGGGCACATTCCCGCCATGCCGATCACCATCCCTCCCGCTCACGCGAGCACGGCCACTCCTCCCGCGCACGCGAGCGTCGCCTTCCTCCGGATTCCCGCGTTCGACGGGCGGCCCGTCGCGGTCCAGGCCGCGGCCAAGCAGGCGCTCGAGGCCCGTGCGCGCGGGGCTCTCGCGGGCTTCGCGTCCGCCGACCGCGCGGTCCTCGATGCCGACGACGGCGTGGCCCTCGTCCTCTTCGGCGATCCCGCCCGCGCGCTGGAGACCCTCGAGGCGCTCGTGGCGCAGGGCGAGCCGCTCCAGGCGGGCCTCAATTACGGGCCGCTCGCGCTCACCGCGAAAGGCGGCGACGGGCGCGTCTTCGGCGACGGGCTCGCGTCGGCCGCGGCGGCGGCGCGCTTCGCCGCGCCGGAGCGCACGCTCGTCACGGACGAGTTCCGCCGCGCGCTCGAGGCGACCAATCCGCTGCGCGCGGCAAGCCTCGCGCCCGCGGGCGATTTCACCGACACGCGCGTGCGCTTGCACTCGCTCTACGCGGTGGACCGCGCGCGGCGCGGAGCCGAGCGGCGGCGGATCCTGCGCCAGGCGGTCGCCGGCGTGGCCGCGATCCTCTTCCTCGGCGTCTCGGCCCGCGTCGTGCACCACGTGTTCTTCCCGACGGCGCCCGCCACGGTCGAGCTCGCGATCAAGCCGCGCGGCGAGCTTTGGGTCGACGGGCAGCTGCGCGGACGCACACCGCCGCTCACGGAGATCGAGCTCGCGCCCGGGCGCCACGTGATCGTCGTGCGCTTTCCCGGCGCGCCCCCGTTCGAGGCGCAGATGCGGCTCAAGGCGGGCGAGCGCCGCACGCTCGCGCATTCGTTCGCCGCCGCGCGCCCGGAGCCGAAGGGCGGCTTCTGGCGCGACCTGCGTCGGCGCTTCGGCGGCTCGTGATGCCGGACGCGACCCCGGAGCGCTTCGGCCGCTTCCGCGTGCTGGGCGAGCTCGGCCGCGGCGCGATGGGCGTCGTGTACCGGGCGGAGGACACGACGTTGGGCCGCGTGGTCGCGATCAAGACGATCTCGCTCGGCGGCGGCACGCGCGAGGAGCGCGACCAGCACGAGGCGCGCTTCCTGCAGGAGGCGCGCGCCGCCGCGCGCATCAGCCACCCCGCGGTCATCACGATCTACGAGATGGGGCGCGAGGGCGACGTGGCGTTCATCGCGATGGAGCTCCTCGGGGGCGTGGACCTGCGCGAGCTCGTCCGCACGGCCACGCTCGCGCCATCGCAGGCGTTCACCATCGCGGCCACGGTGGCGGAGGGCCTCGCCTGCGCGCACGAGCAGGGCATCGTCCATCGCGACGTGAAGCCGGGCAACATCATGGTGCTGCCGGACGGCCGCGTGAAGATCATGGATTTCGGCATCGCGCGTCCCCACGAGCCCACGGTGAAGACGCAGACCGGGCTCCTGCTGGGCTCGCCGCAGTACATGTCGCCGGAGCAGATCGTCGGCCGGCCCTTCGACCATCGCGCGGACATCTTCTCGCTGGGCCTCGTGCTCTACGAGATGATCACCGGCATCCGGCCTTTCGCCGGCGAGGACATCCCGGAGCTCACGTTCAAGGTCGCGAACGTGTCCGCGACGCCGCCCAGCCATGTCGTGCCGGGGCTTCCGCCCGTGGTCGACATGATCGTCGCGCGGGCGCTCAAGAAGAAGCCGGAGGAGCGGTATGCCTCGGCGGGTGATCTCGCGCGCGACCTGTGGGCGGCGATCCCGGAGGTGAAGGCCTCGGAGGCCGCGCGCCTCGAGCGTGCATCCTCGTCCACCGTGCCGCTCGCGGAAGGAGACGAGGGCGGGCGCGCGGATCCTCCGGCGCCGTTGCGCCGCGAGGAGCCCGTGGAGCTGCGGCCCTCGCCGCGCTTCGACTCGTCGGCTGCGCTCGCGCGCCTGCCGGTGCTCTCCGCGGAGGGCGAGCTCGCCCGCACGCGCGCGGACACGACGGCGCTTCGCCGGCCGTGGCTCCTGCGCCGCATCGATCCGGATCGCGCGGCGACCGTCATCGCCTTCGTGATCGCCGCGCTCGCCGCCGCGGCCATCGCGCTCGGTTGACTTCGCGCGGAGACGGGCAGAGCATGCCCGCTCGTGCACCTCATCCGCGTGGAGGACATCCCATGAGCCTGAAACGGATCGGGCGGATCGCCGCCGCCATCGCCGCCTTCGCTTCCGCCGCCGCGCTCGCCGGACCCGCCGCCATCGGCTTCATCGAGGCGGAGCGCTTCGCCACGCTGCCGGACGGCGTGCGGTTCCCGGAAGGAATTACCGCGAACCCCTCGAACGGCGACATCTTCGTCGCGACGTTCGACTTCGGGCCCGTCTCGAACAAGCTCGTGCGGCTCGACTCGTCCGGCCGCGTGAGCGCCATCCGCGACTTCGGCGGCACGCCGCTGCTGGGGCTCGAGTTCGCGCGGAACAAGGTCTACATCCTCAACTTCGGCGCCTCGAAGCTGCAGCGCATCGCCGCCAACTTCGGCCCCGGCACGCCGGTCGAGGACGTGGCGACGATCCCCTCCATCGGCTCGTCCGGTTCGCGCAGCGAACCGAATCCCGACGGCAGCAGCGACCTCCTCACGTTCGGATCGAGCGGATTTCCGGCGCCCAACGCGATGGTGTTCGACGCGGACGGCAATCTCTACATCTCCGACTCGTTCCAGGGCGCGATCTTCGAGGTCGCGAACGCCGCCACGTGCGCGCGTCCCTGCGCGGCGACGCTCGTCTCCCACGATCCGCTCCTCGCCACCGCCGGCACGCCGCCTTTCGGCGCGAACGGCCTCGCCTTCTCCGCGGACGGGAAGACGATGTACATCGCCAACACGGGCGACCACCGCGTCCTCGCGATGGACATGGCGACCAAGGCGCTCTCCGTCTTCTCGATCAGCCTGCACGGCGCGGACGGCCTCCTCTTCGATCGCGCGAGCGGCCTCCTCTGGGTCGCGACGAACCAGGCGGACCACGTCGTGGCGCTCAATTCCGAGGGGCGCATCGTGCTGAAGGCGGGCGAGTTCCAGGGCGTGGGCGCGGACGGCTCGCCGCAGGGGCTCCTCTTTCCCGCGAGCCTCGTGATCTCCGGCGGGTCGATGTACGTGACCAACCTCGCGCTTCCGCTCACCCCCGCCGTGGGCGACGAGCCGGAGGATTTCGTGACCCGCTGGACGGTGTCGCGATTCCCGGTTCCGCGGTAGCGCTTTCGTGCGCCGTTTCTCACGCGCGATGGGGAAAATGTCCTACCGGAGGATGCGGGTTTCCGGCTGGCGATGGGCCGCGGCAGGGGCTAGATTCGCTTCAGGTTCACCCCGATGAAAGAGCAGCCATGAAGACGAAGGCGAGAATCGAGCCGCGCAGGGCCAAGCTTCCTCCCCTCCTCGAGATCGACGAGGACGGCGTCCCCGTGACGGATTTCGAGCCGTGGGGACAGGCGCGCTGGTCGAGCGACGAGGACACGCCCGGACTGCAGATGGGCGACTGGCCCGCGGAGCTCGACGACTGACATCCGGGCCGCTCGGGCGCGCGGTGCGCGTCCGAACAGCCTATGGGCGTTGGCAAACGCATTGCAGGGCACCCGATCGAACAGGACAACGATCGGACAGGAGTCCACCATGCGCTCGCCTCACCCGAAATGCCCCCCGGCGTCGGCCGCGCTCGCGCTCGCCGCCCTCTTCACGCCGCTGGCACCCGTGATCGCCGCAACCTCCACGGCCAGCAGCACCACGACGACCACCTCGACGGCGCCCGCGGCACAGCCGGGCGCAAGCATCGCGCCCGGGCCGTCGATGACCATGACGGCGCCCACGTCGACGATCGCCACCACCGGTCCGACCGCGCCCACTTCTGCGCCCGGGACCGCGGGGTCGACGACGACCACCACGGCCAACACGACCAACACCACGAGCTCGGCGAACACCGCCAACACGACGACCGCGCCCGGCACGATCTCGCCGAACGTGGCGACGGGCGCCACCACCGACGCGTCGTCGTTCGGCGCGACGTCGTCGTTCTCGAACGATAGCGGCAATCCCGAGCTGGGCACCTCGCCCGGGCAGACGTCGGCCGGGACCGCGGCGGGCAATTCCGGCACCGCGCTGGACGTGGGGAGCTCCTCGCTCGGCGTGAACGGCACGCTCAACGGTTCGACCTCCACCGCGGCGACCACGACGACCTCGGTCGCGCCCGTGACCGATTTCGGCGGCGGCGTCGCCGGAGGCGGCGGCTCCTTCGGCGGCGGGAACGCGGCGATCGGCGGAAGCTCCGTCACGATCGCGCCGCCCGCGCCGGCCGCGAGCGCCACGCCGCTCCTCGACCAGGTGACGCGCACCGAGACGGCCAAGGAAGCGCGCCGCCGCGCCGAAGGCCGCGAGCCGCGCGTGATCGGCATCGCGCCGCGCACCGACGTGGACCGCACGGACCAGATGCCGGACGATCCCATCATCCGCTACTGATCGGCGGACGGCGTCGCGTCCTACGACGCCGTCCGATTTCAGCCTGTGAAATGATCCGGGCGGACGACGCAATCGACCGCCCCCGCGTCCAAATCGGGCGTCACCATTTCGTGACAAACCCCGATTCCCGGACGCGACGACATGTACTCCGAAGAAATCCGCACGATCCTCGCCGAGCATGCGCGCTTGCCGGTGAGCGTGGACGAGCTCACCGACGAGAGCGACCTCTACCAGGCCGGCCTCACGTCCCTTTCCACCGTGAACCTCATGCTCGCGCTCGAGGAGCACTTCGATGTCGAGTTCCTCGACCGGATGCTGGGCCGCAAGACCTTCGGCTCGATCCGCGCGCTCGCGGAGGCGATCTCGGAGCTGCGCGGAACCCCGCCGTCGCAGGCGCAGGGCGCGCCGCAGGCCGCCCAGGGAGTGAATCCATGACGCCGCTCGCGACCCCCGCGGTCGCGCGCCGCGCGATCCACCCGCCGCCGCCCGATTTCGGCGCGCTCCTCGAGCGCGTGAACGCGATCGGCCGCGACGTCGTGGCACCCAATGCCGCGGCCGTCGATCGCGACGCGCGCTTCCCGCACGAGGCTTTCGCGGCGCTGCGCGAGGCGAAGCTCCTGGGCGCGTACGTGCCGCTCGAGCTGGGCGGCCTCGGGCTCGACGTCGTGCAGATCGCGGCGATCTGCGAGGCGCTCGGACACTATTGCGCCTCCACCGCCATGATCTTCGCGATGCACCAGATCCAGGCCGCGTGCATCGTGCACCACGCGCTCGACTCCGAATGGTTCCGCGGGTACGCGCGCGAGCTGGCCGCGCGCCAGCTCCTCCTCGCCTCCGCGACGACCGAGCTCGGCATCGGCGGGGACGCGCGCTCGAGCATCTGCGCGGTCAAGGTCGAGGGCGAGCGCTTCACGCTGGAGAAGCAGGCGCCCGTGATCTCCTACGGGGCCGAGGCCGACGCGATCCTCGTCACCTGCCGCCGCTCGGAGGACGCCGCGAAGAGCGACCAGCTCCAGGTCCTCGTGCGCCGCGAGGATCGCGAGCTTACGCCGCTCTCCGCGTGGGACACCCTCGGCTTCCGCGGGACGTGCAGCCCCGGCTTCGCGTTGAAGTCCGCGGGCGATGCGCGCCAGGTCCTGCCCGCGCCGTATGCGGAGATCCACACCCGCACGCAGCACCCGTTCGCGCACGTGGTGTGGTCGTCCCTGTGGCTGGGCCTCGCCGCCGATGCGCTCGCCCGCGCCCGCACCGCGGTGAAGGCGGAAGCGCGGAAGACCCCGGGGGCCACGCCGATCTCGGCCACGCGCCTTGCCGAAGCGGACCTCGTGCTCGACTCGATGCGCTCGACCGTCCACGGCGTGCGCGACGAATACGCGCGCCTCCTCGTCGCGGGCGACCCCGAGGCCTTCGCGGCCTACGGCTTCGTGATCCGCGTGAACAACCTGAAGCTCATCGCCTCGCAGCTCGTGCTGGACATCGTCGCCCGCGCGATGGTGATCTGCGGCATCGCGGGCTACCGGAACGATTCCAAGCTCTCGCTCGGCCGGCACCTGCGCGACGCGACGGGCGCGGGCCTCATGGTGAACAACGACCGCATCCTCGGGCAGAACGCGACGATGCAGGTGGCGTTGCGGGAGGGCTGAAAGATGTGCGTGTATCACACCGACCATGGCGACCTCGCGATGCCCGTCGAGGAACGCTACCGGGAGTACCTGGACGAGCTCATCGCCTACGGCCACCTGCTCCCGACGGGCGTGCCCGGCGTCTACGGGCGCGGCACGGACTTCGAGCGCGCGATCGAGCGCTTCGACGCGCTGGTCACGCGGGCCGCGGCGCCGCTCGCGCCCGAGGTGCTGCGCTTCCCGCCGATCTTCAACCGGCGGCACTACGAGAAGATCGACCACATCCGGAATTTCCCGGACCTCATGGGGTCGGTCCACACGTTCAAGGGCGGCGACCGCGAGCACCGCGACATGCTCGGCCGTTTCGAGCGCTCGGAGGACTGGAGCCGCGACCTGGCGCCCGCCGACGTGATGATGACGCCGGCGATCTGCTACCCGCTCTATCCCGGCTCGACGGGAACGCTCCCGCCCGGCGGCCGCCGCGTGGACCTGCAGGGCTACGCGTTCCGCCACGAGCCGTCGGCCGATCCGGCGCGCATGCAGATCTTCCGCATGCACGAGTTCGTCCGCCTGGGGACGCCGGACGAGGCGCTCGGGCACCGCGACCACTGGCTCGAGTTGGGCCAGGAGATCTTCCGCTCGGTCGGGCTCGAGACCACGCCGGTCGTCGCGAACGATCCGTTCTTCGGGCGCGGCGGAAAGGTGCAGAAGGCGATCCAGCGCGAGCAGAACCTCAAGTACGAGTTCGTGATCCCCATCTGCTCCGACGAGAAACCGACCGCCATCGGGTCGAGCAACTACCACCTCGACCATTTCGGCGCGGCGTTCGATATCCGCACCCACGATGGCGCGGTCGCGCACAGCGCGTGCGTGGGCTTCGGCCTGGAGCGAGTCGCGCTCGCGCTCTTCCGCATCCACGGGCTCGACGTGAAGGCGTGGCCGGGCGAGGTTCGGGATGTCCTTGACCTCGATTGAGTTGGAGGAGAGCGTCCGCCCGCGGACCGCTCAACCCCATCGCCTCCGGATCGCCCCGCTCGACCCCGCGACCTACCGGCGCCACGCGATCCACGGCGAGGACCGGATCTGGGCGGAGACGAACTGCTACACGGACCTCATCGTCGAGCTCGCGCACGGGCTGGGCTTCGAGCCGGCGGCGGCGCTCGCCTTCACGCTCGCCATCGACTTCGAGGGCGACCAGTGGACGTTCTTCAAGCCGCCCGCGGCCGACCTGCACGAGCTTTACGGCTTCGACCTGCAGGAGCTCGCGATCTGGCGCCCCCTCGTCGAGCACGTCGTGGAGCAGGTCGAAGCGGGGCGTCCCGTGCTGGTCGAGCTCGATTCGTGGTTCCTTCCCGACACCGCCGGCACGGCGTACCGCCTCGCGCACACCAAGACCACGGTCGGCGTGAACGAGATCGACGTCGCGCGCGGCCGGCTGGGCTATTTCCACAATGCCGGGTACTACGCGCTCGAGGGCGACGACTTCCGCGAGGTCTTCCAGCTGGATGGCCTCCCGCACGAGCGCGTGCTGCCGCCCTACGTCGAGTACGTGAAATGGCGGGCGGGCTTCGCGGCGCCGAGGGGCGGGGAGCTCGCCGAGGTCTCGCGCGCCCAGCTCGCGAGGCAC
>DATAMY010000072.1:0-16926 GCA_036266535.1 Usitatibacter sp.
GGCGGCGACGTGGGGAGCGTTGCGCGACGAGACGGATGCGCGCCCGCCCGCCCCCGTCCGCGCTCCCGTTCCCGCGCCCGTGACGGCGATCGTCGCGCCGCCCGCGCCTGTCGCACCGTCCTCGCCTACCGCGGCGGACGAGGCCGCGATCGAAAGCCGGTCCCTCAAGCTTGCGGCGCTGCTGTCCGAATTCCACAACGCGCCGCCCGAGGCTCCGCCGGCCGCGCGCGTCGAAACGCCCCCGCGCGCCGCGCCGGCTTCGCCCGCCGCCCCCACCGCCGCTGCGCCGCCGCCCGCCATCGCGAAGGCGCCCGGGACGGATGCGCCCCGCCGGCAGGTGGCGGCCGACGAGACGGTCGGCACGGCGCGGGCCCTGTGGACCGATGGCGCGCAGGGCGCCGCGGTGGCGACGCTCGCCGATGCGCTCGCGGCGGCGGAGGCCGGGCGCAATGCGAGCGCGATCGCGGAGCTCGCGCGCGAGCTCGCCCGGCTCGACATCGCCGGCAATCGCGCGCAGGCGGCGCTCGACTTGCTGAAGCGCCTCGAGGCGCCGCTCGCCGGCGACGCGGATGCGTGGGCCTTGCGCGGCAATGCGGAGCAGCGGCTCGCCTTGCACCATGACGCGGCGGTCTCGTACCTCGCGGCGCTGAGGTTGAAGCCCGGCGAGGGGCGCTGGATGCTGGGCGCCGCGATCTCGCTCGCGGCCGACGGCAAGCAAGCCGAGGCGCAGGCCTGGGCGGTGAAGGCGCGAGCGCTCGGCGTGATCACGCCCGCCATCGCGGCGTACCTGCAGCAGATCGGGATCGACCCGCGCTGACCGCGGAGGGCCTTTCTGGACCGGGGCCCCGATTAGTGAAAAAATAGGCCCGTCAGGGAGGCGCCGCCAGAGCGCCCCGGCATTGCCGACTGGGAGGCGCATGTCTTTTCTTCCCGCAGCTCGCATCGCGCAGTTCGCGCGCGCCGCCGCCCTCGCGGCGGCCGCGTGCGTGGCCCCGCTTGCCGCGGCGCAGTCCCTCGCCGACACCCACGTGAGCGGGCAGATCGTCGGCCTCGACTCGGATGGCAGCGGCGTCAACGGCACGTTCGATTGCAAGGGCGAGCCGGTGTGCACCGGCGGCTACCAGGTGACCCTGGTCGAGCTCAGTTGCTCCAACACGCTGCCGCTGAGCGGCAGCTTCACGATGGCCGGCATGGACCTCTCGCATCCGGGGCCGCTCACGCTCGCCGTCACGCTGGGCGGAATCGACCAGAGCAAGATCCACAATGCCGACGGGACCTGCTCGATCGCGAGTGCGCGCAACGACAAGACGGTGGCGCTCATCGGCGGCTGGGACGGCACCCAGGGCGCGGCGAGCGCGTCCGTGCTGGACAATGACGGGCTGCCCCTCACTGTCGCGATCGAGTTCACCGCGACCCGCAACCCGCCGCCGCCGCCCTTCCCGATGACAGTGCAGTCGAACATCACAGCCACGAGCGCCACGGTCACGGCGCAGTTCCAGCCGAAGCCGGAGGACGTGGGCAAGCAGGAAGGGGTCTTCGTCTTCGCGCACGCGCCGGCGAGCCGCGTGGGCGCGCCCAAGCGGGCGCAGGCGGGAGGCACCCCGGTGCGCAATCTCGATGGCGGGGATCCCTGCGTGCTCGCCTCCGTGAGCCCTTCCGGCCAACTCTCGCCGACTTCCGCCTCGACGCTCTCGCCCGCGTTCAGCGGCGTCCTCGGGGCGCAGGGGCAGTCGCTCTCGCTCCTCAACAACGCGCCCACGCCAAGCGTGGCCGGTGTCACCGTCTTCGCGGGCTACGGTCCGGATGCGGGGAGCATGCTGAACGGCGGCGTCTACCAGGGTGCCGCGACGGTGCCAGGACCGGTGAGCTGCGGGACGATGCTCAATTCATCGGTCGTCGCGAAATCGCCCGGCGCGCTGAGCGGGCTCTGGTACAACGCGGCCGAGAGCGGCTGGGGCATCTACTTCTCCTCGCGCGCGGCGAAGACCTTCGTCGCCTGGTACACGTACGACGCGGCCGGCAAGGCCAAATGGTATGTGTCGGACAACTGCGCGATGGCCGCCGGCAACACCGCCACGAGCGGAACCTGCAACGGCAACCTCTTCGAGGTGAGCGGGCCCGCGTTCTTCGGCGTGCCCTTCGATCCGAGCAAGATCCAGGCGCCGATCGTCGGCACGATCCAGGTGCGCTTCACGGACGTCAACAATGCGTCGATGACGTATACGGTCGCCGGCATCACGCGTACCGTCCCGATCACGCGCCAGCCGATCAGCTCGACCGCGCCCGTCGCCGTCGACTTCACCGACCTCTGGTTCAACCCGAGCGAGTCGGGGTGGGGCATGGCCATCACCCAGCAGTACGACGAGATGTTCCTCGCGTGGTTCGTGTATGACGGTTCGGGCAAGCCCACTTGGCTCGTCGCACCCGCTTGCACGGTCACGGGCAACTCGTGCGCGGGAAGCCTCTATCGCGTCACGGGGCCGCCCTTCGGGCCGACGTTCAATCCGGCGGCCGTCGGCTTCTCCATCGTCGGCACGGTGAAGCTCGACTTCACGGGCCCCAACGATGGCACCGTCACGTATACCGTGGATGGCATAAGCGGCGTAAAAGCCATCCAGCGCCAGACTTTCTAGGCCCGGCGTTGCCGTAGAATTGCCCCGTCGGATTCCGACGGCACCCTTTTCTCCGCGCCCATGAAACGCATCGTCCTCTTCCTCGCCACCAACCTCGCCGTGGGGCTGGTGCTCTCGATCACGCTCTCGATCCTGGGCGTGAACCGCTACCTCGCGGGAAGCGGGCTCAACGTGGGCATGCTCGCCGTCTTCTCGGTGATCGTGGGCTTCGCGGGCTCGTTCATCTCGCTCCTCATGAGCAAACCGATGGCGCTCTGGAGCACGGGCGCCCGCCGGATCGACACCGCCGCCACGCCGGACGAGCAGTGGCTCCTCGACACGATCGGGCGCCTCGCGGACCGCGCCGGAGTGAAGATGCCGGAGGTCGCGATCTACGAGGGCGCGGCGAACGCGTTCGCCACCGGCGCCTTCAGGGATTCCGCGCTCGTGGCGGTCTCGACCGGCCTCCTCGAGTCCATGACGCGCGACGAGGTGGAAGCGGTGCTGGGCCACGAGCTCTCGCACGTCGCCAACGGCGACATGGTGACGCTCACCCTCATCCAGGGCGTCGTGAACACGTTCGTGGTCTTCCTCTCGCGCGTCGTGGGCTACGTGGTCGACCGCGCGGTCTTCCGCACGGAGCGCGGCCTCGGCATGGGCTACTACGTGACCGTGATCGCGTGCGAGATCCTCTTCGGCGTCGTCGCTTCCATCATCGTCGCGTGGTTCTCGCGCCAGCGCGAGTTCCGCGCGGACGCCGGCTCCGCGACGCTCCTCGGGAGCCCGCGCGCGATGGTCGCGGCGCTCCGCCGCCTCGGGGGTCTCGAGCACGGAGCGCTGCCGCAGGCGTTCCAGGCGCACGGCATCGCGGAAGGCAACCCCTTCCTCGGCCTCTTCTCGAGCCACCCGCCGATCGAGGCTCGCATCGCGGCGCTCGAGTCCCGGCGCCCGTCCTAGCCGCGGCGCGGAGCGCGCCGTGCCCATCGCGCTCATCGTCGTCTCGACGGTCCTCGCGCACGCCTCGTTCACGGGCGGCCGGCTTGCGATCTCGCTCACCGCGCTCGCGATGGGGGCCACGCCCTTCACCGTGGGGATCCTCATCTCGCTCGTCGCGGCGCTCCCGATGGTGCTCGCGGTCCCGGCCGGGCGCCTCGTGGACCGTATCGGCGTGCGCTACCCGATCATCGCGGCGGCGGCCCTCCTGGGGCTCTCGGTCGTGGTGCCCGGAGCCTTCCCGTCGTTCCCTTTCCTCTTCGTCGCGGCGGCCGGCGCGGGCGTGGGCTTCATGCTTTTCCACATCTCGATCCAGCACACGGTGGGCGAGGGCAGCATGGAAGCCCAGCGCCGCGACAACTTCGGCTGGCTCTCGCTCGGCTTCTCGATCTCCAACTTCCTGGGCCCCTTCTTCGCGGGATTCGCGATCGACCTGGTGGGCCATCGCGCCACGTTCGCGGGGCTCTCCGTCTTCGCCTTCGCGGCCTTCGTCCTCCTCGCCGCGCAGCGCGGACACTTCCGCCATACGCCCCATGCGGCCGCCGCGCCCACGACGGGCGGCGCGCGCGAGCTCCTCGCCAACCCCGAGCTGCGCCGCGTCTTCGTCGTGACGGGCATGCTCGCGAGCGCGTGGGACCTCTTCACGTTCGCGGTGCCGGTGTACGGCACGTCGATCCACCTCAACGCCTCGACCATCGGCCTCATCCTGGCCTCGTTCGCCGCGGCGACCTTCACCGTGCGGCTTGCGCTCCCGTGGCTCTCGCGGCACCTGCGGGAGTGGACGCTCATCACGGCGACCTTCTCGGTCGCCTGCATCGCCTACGCCATCTTCCCGACGGTGCGCACCGTGCCGCTCCTGTCGACGATCGCCTTCCTGCTGGGCCTGGGCCTGGGCGCCACGCAGCCCTCGATCATGTCGCTCATCTACGCGACCGCCCCGCCCGGGCGCGGCGGCGAGGCCGTGGGCGTGCGCTCCGTGGTGCTCGCCGCGAGCAGCACGTTCCTCCCGCTCGCGTTCGGCGGCGCCGGCGAGGCGCTGGGAATGCTGCCCGTCTTCTGGGCGATGGCGGTGGCGCTGGCCGGGGGCGGGGTGATCGCGAACCGGCGCCGGCTCACCGGCCCCCCTTGAAGCGGGGCAGGGCGCCACCAGATTGATGATGCAATGCACAAGATGCGCAAGTCCTTCTGTTAAAATGCGATTTTAGTTCCGGGGAAAAGCATGCCGATCTACGAATACCGCTGCGGCAGTTGCGGCCACCAGCAGGAATTCCTGCAGAAGGTGAGCGACGCGCCCATCACCGTCTGCACGCAGTGCGGCAAACCGAGCTTCTCGAAGATGGTCACCGCCGCGGGCTTCCAGCTCAAGGGAAGCGGCTGGTACGCGACCGACTTCAAGGGAAGCCCCGCCAAGGCTCCCGCGAAGGGCTCCGAGCCGGCCAAGACCGAGTCGAAACCCGCCGAGGGCGAGAAGAAGGCGTCCTCGGGCGGCGGATGCGGCGGCGGGTGCTCCTGCCATTGACGCCTCCGGGCCCCCGCACGCCATGACGCGGCCGCGCGAGGCGCCGGCCGCATGATCACGCTGCGCCGCTATTTCGTGGCCGGGCTCCTGGTCTGGATCCCGCTCGGCATCACGCTCTGGGTCTTGAAGCTCCTCGTGGACGCGATGGACCAGTCGCTCCTCCTCCTGCCGGAGCGCTACCGGAGCGAGGCGCTCTTCGGCTTCCACGTCCCGGGCCTCGGCATCATCCTCACCGTCGCGATCGTGCTCGCGACGGGCGCGCTCGCCGCGAACTTCTTCGGCCGGAAGCTCCTGCGCATGGGCGACCGGATGCTCTCCCACATCCCGATCGTCCGCTCGATCTACGGCGGGGTGAAGCAGATCAGCGACACGCTCTTCTCGCCGGAGGGCAAGGCCTTCCGGCGCGCGGTGCTCGTCCGCTATCCCCACGCGGGCGCGTGGACGGTCGCGCTCGTGACCGGCTCGCCGGAGCACGAGGTGGCCGGGCTCCTCGGCCGCGAGCTGGTGTCCGTCTTCGTCCCGACCACCCCCAACATCACGTCCGGCTTCTTCCTCATGGTGCCGCGCGCGGACACGATCCCGCTCGAGATGACCGTGGACGACGCGTTGAAGTACATCATCTCCATGGGCGTGGCCGAGCCCGCTCCCCGCCACCTGCGGCCCGCGAGCCCTCCGCCCGCGCGGCAATGACGCAAAGCATGCGAACCGACTACTGCGGCAACATCGACACCCGTTTCCTCGGCGAGGCCGTGACGCTCTTCGGCTGGGTCCATCGCCGGCGCGACCACGGGGGCGTGATCTTCATCGACCTGCGCGACCGCGAGGGCCTGGTCCAGGTGGTCGCGGACCCGGATCGGCCGGAGACCTTCGCCGTCGCCGACCGCGCGCGCAACGAATACGTGCTCCGCGTGAAGGGCATCGTCCGTCCGCGGCCCGAGGGCACGGTGAACCCGAACTTGAGGAGCGGCGGCATCGAGGTGCTCGCGCACGAGGTCGAGATCCTGAATCCGGCCGCGACGCCGCCGTTCATGATGGACGACGAGCGGATCTCCGAGGAGGTGCGGCTCAAGTACCGCTACCTGGATCTGCGCCGCGAGCCGATGCAGCGCGCGCTGAAGATGCGCCACGCCGCCGCGCGGGCGGTGCGCGAGTACCTGGACGGGAACGGGTTCATCGACGTCGAGACCCCGGTGCTCTACAAGTCGACGCCGGAGGGCGCGCGCGAGTTCCTCGTGCCCTCGCGCATCCACGACGGGCAGTTCTACGCGCTCCCGCAATCGCCGCAGCTCTTCAAGCAGCTCCTGATGGTCGCGGGCTTCGACCGCTACTACCAGATCGTGAAGTGCTTCCGGGACGAGGACCTGCGGGCCGACCGCCAGCCCGAGTTCACGCAGATCGACATCGAGACCTCCTTCCTCGCCGAGCGCGAGATCCAGGACCTGATGGAAGGCCTCGTCCGCCACGTGTTCAAGCGCGTGCTGGACGTGGACCTGGGGCCCTTCCCCCGGCTCACTCACGCCGAGGCCACGTCGCGCTACGGCAGCGACAAGCCGGACCTGCGCGTGAAGCTCGAGCTCACCGAACTGACCGACCTCGTGAAGGATGCGGGCTTCAAGGTCTTCAAGGCCGCGGCGGAGCTGAAGGACGGCCGCGTGGCGGCGCTGCGCGTGCCCGGCGGGAACGAGCAGTTCACGCGCAAGGAACTGGACGACCTCGGGCCGTTCGTCGCGATCTACGGCGCGAAGGGGCTCGCGTACATCCGCGTGAACGATCCGTCCAAGCCGAACGAGGAAGGGCTCCAGTCGCCGATCGTGAAGTTCCTGTCGCCGGAGATCCTCGCCGCCATCCTCGAGCGCACCGGCGCGCGGGCGGGCGACGTGATCTTCTTCGGGGCGGACCGCCGCAAGGTCGTGAACGACGCGCTGGGAGCCCTTCGCAGCAAGATCGGCCACGAGAAGGGCCACGCGGAGCAGGGCTGGCGGCCGTGCTGGATCGTGGACTTCCCCGCCTACGAGTACGACGAGGACGCGAAGCGCTGGGCCGCCGCGCACCACCCGTTCACGAGCCCGAAGGACGAGCACGTGGAGCTCATGGAGACCGATCCGGGCCGCGTGCTCGCGAAGGCGTACGACATCGCGTTGAACGGCTGGGAGATCGGCGGGGGCTCGGTGCGGATCCATCGCGCCGAGGTGCAGGCGAAGCAGTTCCGCGTGCTGGGCATCGGCGAGGAGGAGCAGCGCGCGAAGTTCGGCTTCCTCCTGGACGCGCTCTCCTACGGCGCGCCTCCGCACGGCGGCATCGCGTTCGGGTTGGACCGGACCGTGGCGCTCCTCTCCGGCGTCGACCAGATCCGGGACGTGATCGCGTTCCCGAAGACGCAGCGCGGGCAGGACCTGATGGTCGAGGCGCCCACGCCGGTCACGGAACGGCAGCTTCGCGACTTGCACATCCGGCTGCGCAACCAGCCGTGATCGCGCTGATCGCCCACGGAGGCGCCGGCAACTGGCGGCCCGGCTCCGAAGACGACGCCGTCTCGGGCCTCGCGGCGGCCGTCGAAGCCGGCCGCTCGATCCTCCGCGCGGGCGGCACGGCCTTGGACGCCGTGTGCGCGACGGTCGTGTCGCTCGAGGACAACCCGATCTTCAACGCCGGCACGGGCGCGGTCCTCAACTTCGACGGCTTCTGCGAGCTGGACGCGAGCGTGATGGAGTCCCGGGAGTCGAGGATCGGCGCCGTCTGCGCGCTGCAGCGCGTGAAGAACCCCGTGCTCGTCGCGCGGAAGGTCATGGACGAGACGGACCACGTGATGCTGGCGGGCGAAGGGGCGCTTCGCTTCGCGCGGACGATGGGCTTCGGCGACCACGATCCGGTGACGGATGCGCGGCGCGCGGACTGGGCCGCGAAGAAGGCGCATCTCGACGACGTGCTCGGAAAGCACAGCCTGCGCATGCGCCGCTTCCTCGAGGACCACCCGGAGTACGCGGGCGGCACGGTCGGCGCCGCGGCGGTTGATGCGAACGGCATCCTCGCGGCGGCCACGTCCACCGGGGGCGTCACGATGAAGCTCGTGGGCCGCGTGGGCGATTCCCCGATCGCGGGCGCCGGGAACTACGCGTCCGCCTATGCGGCCGCCTCCGCCACGGGAACCGGCGAGTACGTGATGCGCGCGCTGGCCACGCGTTCCATCGCCGAGGCGGTCGAGCGGGGCGCCTCGCTCGCGAAGGCGGTGGCCGACGTGCTCGACCGGCTGGGCCGCGATTTCGACGCCGACGTGGGCTTCATCGCCGTCGACGCGTCCGGGAATCCGGTCGCCGCGCATCGCACCCGCGACATGCCGCACGCCTGGTTCTCGGCGGACGGGGCGGTCTCGGCGCGCATGCGCGTCCCATGACCCACAAGATCCCGGTCTCTACGCTGGTCGTGATCTACACGCGGGAGCTCGACGTGCTGCTCCTCGAGCGCGCGGACCACCCCGGGTTCTGGCAATCCGTGACCGGCAGCCAGGACGAGGGCGAGACCCTGGCCGAGACCGCCGCCCGGGAGGTCGCGGAGGAAACCGGCATCGATGCCGCCCGGCACGAGCTTTCGGACTGGAACTTGCAGAACGTCTTCGAAATCTATCCCGTGTGGCGCGCCCGGTACGCGCCCGGCGTCACGCACAACACCGAGCACGTGTTCGGGTTGCGCGTGCCGGGGCGGGTGCCGGTGCGCGTGGAGCCGCGCGAGCACCTGGCGGCCGAGTGGCTGCCGTGGCGCGAGGCGGCCGATCGCGTGTTCTCCTGGAGCAACCGGAAGGCCATCCTCATGCTCCCCGAAAGGCTCGCCTGACATGCCCGCGCGGTCCGTCACGGTCGTCACCTACAACATCCACAAGGGACTCTCGCAGTTCAATCGCCGCCTCGTGCTGCACGAGATCCGCGACCGGCTGGGCTCGCTCGACGCGGACGTGGCGTTCCTCCAGGAGGTCCAGGGCCGGAACGAGAAGAGCGCGCGCCGCCACGTGACCTGGCCGGAGGTCTCCCAGCACGAGTTCCTCTGCCACGACGGCCGGCACAGCGTCTACGGCATGAACGCGGTCTACCAGGACGGCCACCACGGGAACGCGGTCGTGAGCAGGCACCCGATCCCGTCATGGGAGAACGTCGACATCTCGCACCACCCGATCGAGAGCCGCGGGCTCCTCCACTGCGAGGTGGAGGTGGAAGGCTGGAAGGAGCGCCTGCACTGCATCAACGTGCACCTGGGGCTCTGGGGACGCAGCCGCCGCTACCAGCTCGAATGGCTCTGCGACCGGATCCGCTCCGCGGTGCCCAAGCGCGGGCCGCTCGTGGTCGCGGGCGACTTCAACGACTGGCAGAAGAAGGCGAGCGAGTACCTCGCGGCCGAGCTGGGGCTGGTCGAGGTGTTCGAGCATTCCGAGGGGCGGCTCGCGAAGAGCTATCCCGCGAAGCTCCCGATGCTGTCCTTGGACCGGATCTACGTCCGCGACCTCACGGTGGAAAGCGCCCAGCGCCTCACCGGCGCCCAGTGGTCGCGGCTCTCCGACCACGTGGCCCTCTCCGCGCGGCTCGTCCGCGCCTGACCCTAGCGGTGGACCGTGCGGTTGGCCGCGGCGCCGCGGATCAACGTGCCCACCCCCTCGCTCGTGAGCACCTCGAGGAGGAGGGCGTGCGACACCCGCCCGTCGATGATGTGCGCGCTCTTCACGCCGTTCTTCACGGCGTCCAGCGCGCACTCGACCTTCGGGAGCATGCCGCCGGTGATCGTGCCGTCGTCGATCATGTCCTTCACCTTCTGGGCGTTCAAGCCCGTGACGACCTTGCCTTCCTTGTCGAGGACGCCCGTCGTGTTGGTGAGGAGGATCATCTTCTCGGCCTGGAGCGTGATGGCGAGCTTTCCCGCCGCGATGTCCGCGTTGATGTTGTACGACACGCCCTTCTCGTCCACGCCGAGCGGCGCGATCACGGGGATGAAGTCGCGCTGGTCCAGGAGCTGGATGATCTCCGGGTCGATCCGCACGATCTCGCCCACGAGGCCCACGTCGATCTTCTTCTTCTTGTCTTCCTTGCTCGCGACCTTGAGCTTCCGCGCGTGGATGAAGTGCCCGTCCTTCCCGGTGAGGCCGACCGCCTTGCCGCCCGCCTTGTTGATGAGCGTCACGATCTCCTGGTTGATGAGGCCGCCCAGGACCATCTCGACCACGTCGAGCGTCTCCTCGTCCGTGACGCGCATGCCCTGGATGAACTCGCTCTGCTTCCCGAGCTTCTGCAGGAGCTGGCCGATCTGCGGCCCCGCGCCGTGCACGACGACCGGGTTCATGCCGATGAGCTTGAGGAGCACCACGTCCTCGGCGAAGTCCTCCTGCAGCGCCACGTCCGTCATCGCGTTGCCGCCGTACTTGATGACGATGGTCCGGTCGTAGAAGCGCTGGATGTACGGCAAGGCCTCGACGAGGACCTCGGCCTTCTGAGCGGAGGAAAGCTTCGGCGGCATGGGGAGCGGCGGCGGGGAGGGAAGGGCTATTGTAGTGGCCGACCCGGGAAACAAAAAGGGCCCCGGGGAGCGTAACCCCCGGAGCCCTCGGGCCGCGGCCCCGCGCGCGGGCTTCAGCGCACCTCGATCCGGCGGGAGGCGGTGGGCGCCTTCTTCGGAAGCGTGAGCGTGAGGACGCCGTCCGCGAAGCGGGCGTCCGCCCGCGTGCCGTCGAGCTCCTGCGGGAGCGAGAAGCGGCGCTCGAGCTTCCCGAGGGGGCGCTCGAGGTGCAGCCACCGGCCGGCGTCCTGGGCGAGCTCCTCGCGGCGCGTCTCGGCGGCGAGGACCACCTCGTCGCCCTCGACCTCGATCCCGATCTCGTCCTTCTTCACGCCGGGAAGATCCGCCTGGACCACGTAGGCGTCCGCGGTCTCCCGCACGTCCACGCGGATCGCCCGCGGGGCGGCCGGCCGCTCGGCGCCGGCGCGCGACGGGCGGAGGAAAGGTTCCAGAAGGGCATCGATGCCGGGAAGCGGCTCGTGGCGCAGCAGGATGTTCATGGCAAGTCTCCGGAAAGGGTTGGTTCGAGGAGGAGGTGGGGCGCCCCCGCGCGATTTCAAGCGGGCCGCGGGGCCGGTGATAAGATTCGTGCGCACCCGGAAACCTCGAAGGAGCCCCCATGAAATCGTCGCGCCTGCTGATCGGATCCGCCCTGGCCGGGCTCGTCGCGGCCACCCTCGCCGCTCAGGCGAGCGCCGCCGACAAGCCCGCGCCGACCGAGAAATGCTACGGCGTCGCGAAAGCGGGCCAGAACGACTGCGGCACGGCGCGCCATTCGTGCGCCGGCAAGGCCACGTCGGACAACGACCCGGCCGAGTGGAAATACGTGCCGAAGGGCACCTGCGAGAAGGCGGGCGGAAGCGTCGAGCCCGGCGGCAAGGGCGAGCGCAAGTAGCGGAGTGGGCGCGCTCGCGGCCGGCGCGGGCATCGGCCTGCGCGCACCGCACTACGACGAGATCGCACGCGCGAGGCCCGACCTCGCGTTCCTCGAGGTCCACAGCGAGAACTTCTTCGGCGACGGCGGCCCCGCGCTCGCCGTGCTGGAAGGCCTTCGCGCCGACTACGCGCTGAGCTTCCACGGCGTGGGCCTCTCGCTGGGCTCGGCGGATCCGCTGGACGAGCGGCACCTGGCCCGCCTCGAGGCGCTGGTGCGCCGCTTCGAGCCGGCCCTCGTCTCCGAGCACCTGTCGTGGTCCTCCTTCGGCGGCATCCACGCGAACGACCTCCTGCCGCTCCCGAGGACGCACGAGGCGGTGCGCCACGTGGCCGCCCGGATCATGCAGGTGCAGGATCGCCTCAAGCGCCGGATCCTCGTGGAGAACGTGTCGTGCTACGTGGACCTGGGCGAGCCGGAGTTGGCCGAATGGGAGTTCGTCGACGCGGTCGTGCGCCGCGCGGGATGCGCGCTCCTGCTGGACGTCAACAACATCCACGTGAACGCCGTGAACCTGGGCTTCGATGCGCGGGCATGGCTCGCGGCGGTCGACCCGCCGCTCGTGGCCGAGTACCACCTCGCGGGGCACGAGCGCGGCGAGCGCGGGTTGATCGACACGCACGCGGCGCCCGTGTCGCCGGAAGTGTGGTCGCTCTTCCGCGAGGCGGTCGCGCGGATCGGGCCGCGTCCCACGCTCGTCGAGCGCGACGCGTGCATCCCGCCGCTCGAGGCGCTCCTCGCCGAGGCGGCGGAAGCCCATGCGATCCTCGATGCGGCCGTCGAGGCGGCTCCCGCGTGAGCGCGCTCGCGGAGCTCCAGCGCGATTTCATGGCCGCCCTCGCACGCGAGGAGCGAGGCGCGGTCGACGTCCACCGGCGCAACGTCGCATCGGCCCGCCGCGACGCGCTCGCCGCGACCTATCCCGTGGTGCGGCGGCTCGTGGGCGATGCGTTCTTCGGCGCGCTCGCATCGCGCTACGGGCGGGCGCATCCCTCGCGCTCCGGCGATCTGCACCTCTACGGCGACGCGCTCGCGCGCTTCGCCGCGGACGATCCGTTCGCGGCGGCGTTGCCGTACCTCGCGGACGTGGCCCGCCTCGAGTGGGCGTGCCACGAGGCGCTCCACGCCGCGGACGCGCCGCCGCTCGACGTTCTCGCGCTCGCTCGCGTCCCGCCGGAGCGCCAGCCCGCGATCCGCTTCGCGCTGCATCCGTCCGTGCGGCTCCTCGCCTCGGAGCATCCCGTGGTCGCGCTGTGGGAGGCGAACCAGCCGGAGCGCGACGGCACGCCGGATCGCATCGAAGGGGCCGATCGCGCGCGCGTGTGGCGCGATGCGTCCGGGGTGCGGGTGCGGAGGATGGAGCCGCTCGCCTGGGATTTCGTCGCGGCTCTCGCGCGCGGCGCTTCGCTCGAGGCAGCGGTCGACGGGCTGGGTGAGGGCGCGCTCGGCGTCCCATGGCACGCGCTCCTCGCGGAGCTGGGCGCGGAAGGCGCGATCGCCGGCTTCACGGTCGACGAGGCACGCGCGTGAGGCTCGCGCGGGCGCTCGCCGCGCTCGCGACGGCAGGAGCCCTCGCCGCATCCGCCGCCGGTCCCGCCGCGGTCCCCGCCGAGCCGCGGCCGGCCGACGCGCTCCGCGTGGCGGCGTTCGCGGAGCGCATCCTCGAGCTGCAGGCGCAGGAGGGCATGGGCGTCCTCGACGCGCGCGGCCGGCGTGGCCGCCGCGCGGCGGCCGCGGCGCTCCACGAGTTCGACGCGAGCGTGCGCGCGATCGGCGTGCCGGCCGCGCCGGCGGACCTGCACGAGGCGGCGGCGCTGCTGGTCCTCCTCGCGGCGGACTACCGGACGTGGGCGCAGAGGCCCGCGAGCCGCGAGAACGCGCGCAAGCTCGCGGAGCGGGCGGAGGAGATCGCATGGCAGGCGACGAAGCTCTCGCGCCTCCTCGCCGACGACCCGCTGGGATACGGCCCGCTCGCCGCGCGCGCCGAGGAGGCCTCCGCGCTCGCGCAGCGCATCGCGCGCCTCGTCCTCTGGAAGCGCTGGGGGCTCGCCGGCGCGTCGTGGGCGCGGGACCTCGCGGCCGCGGAGTCCGGCCTCGAGGCGGCCCTTGGCGCGCTCCGCGAGGCGGCGGCGAGCGCGCCCGATGCGCTCGCGGAACTGCAGCTCGCGCAGAACCAGGCCGAGTTCCTGCTCGCCGCGGCCGGGCGCATCGCGCAGGGGAGCGCCGATCCGCACGACCTGGAAACCGCCGCCAAGGCGGCAGACAACGCGCACGAGTCGATGCAGCGCCTCGCGGCGCCGCGCTAAAGCACGTAGCGGGCGAGGTCCTCGCTGCCGGCGAGGCCGGCGAGGCGCGTGTCCACGTAGGGCCCGTCGATCACGACCTTCCGGGCATTGCGTCCCGCGTCGAAGGAGACGTCCTCCAGGAGCTTCTCCATCACCGTGTAGAGGCGGCGCGCGCCGATGTTCTCCGTGCGCTCGTTCACCGCGAACGCGATCTCCGCGAGGCGCCGCACGCCTTCGGGCGTGTACTCGAGCTCCACGCCTTCCGTCGCGAGGAGCGCCTGGTACTGGCGCGTGAGGCATGCATCCGTCGAGGTGAGGATGCGCTCGAAGTCCTCGACCGAGAGGCTCGCGAGCTCCACGCGGATCGGGAGTCGCCCCTGCAGCTCCGGCACCAGGTCCGAGGGCTTCGCCAGGTGGAAGGCGCCGCTCGCGATGAAGAGGATGTGGTCCGTGCGCACCATGCCGTACTTCGTCGTGACGGAGGTGCCCTCCACCAGCGGCAGGAGGTCGCGCTGCACGCCCTGGCGCGAGACGTCCGCGCCCTGCATCTCGCCGCGGCTCGCGATCTTGTCGATCTCGTCGATGAAGACGATCCCGTCCTGCTCCGCCGAGCGCACGGCCTTGAAGCGGATCTCCTCCTCGTTCACGAGCCGCGCCGCTTCCTCGTCCGTGAGGAGCCGCAGCGCCTCGCGGATGGCGAGCGTGCGCCGCTTCTTCCGCGTGCCGCCCATGTTCTGGAACATGCCCTGGATCTGCTGCGTGAGCTCCTCCATCCCGGGCGGCGCCAGGATCTCCATGCCGGCGGCGGCCTGCGCGATGTCGACCTCGATCTCCTTCTCGTCGAGCTTTCCCTCGCGGAGCATCTTCCGGAAGCGCTGGCGCGTGGACCCCGGGTCCGAGGCGTCCGCCGCGACGCCCGGGAGGAGCGCATCGAGCACGCGTTCCTCCGCCACGTCCTGCGCGCGCGTGCGCACCTTGTTCATCTCCTGCTCGCGCGTGCCCTTGACGGCCACCTCCACCAGGTCGCGGATGATCGAGTCCACGTCGCGCCCGACGTAGCCCACCTCCGTGAACTTGGTCGCCTCCACCTTGATGAAGGGCGCGTTCGCGAGGCGGGCCAAGCGGCGCGCGATCTCGGTCTTCCCCACGCCCGTGGGGCCGATCATGAGGATGTTCTTGGGCGTGATCTCGGCGCGCAGCGGCTCGGCCACCTGCGCGCGGCGCCAGCGGTTGCGGAGCGCGATCGCGACCGCGCGCTTGGCGTCGCCCTGGCCCACGATGTACTTGTCGAGCTCATGGACGATCTCCTGCGGCGTCATGACCGACGCGGGCTCCGGCAGGGGGGGCGCGGTTTCGGGGGCGGCGGCGTTCAAAGCGTCTCGATCACGTGGTTCTGGTTGGTGTAGATGCAGAGGTCGCCCGCGATGGAGAGCGAGCGCTTCACGATCTCCGCGGGCTCGAGCTCGGAGTGCGCGAGGAGCGCCAGCGCCGCGGCCTGCGCGTAGCCGCCGCCGCTCCCGATCGCGAGGAGGCCGTGCTCGGGCTCCAGCACGTCGCCGTTGCCGGTGATGATGAGCGAGCTCTGAAGGTCCGCGATCGCGAGCATGGCTTCCAGGCGCCGGAGCATGCGGTCCGTGCGCCAGTCCTTCGCGAGCTCGACCGCGGAGCGCAGCAGGTTTCCCTGGTGCTTCTCGAGCTTCGCCTCGAAGCGCTCGAAGAGCGTGAAGGCGTCCGCCGTGGCGCCCGCGAATCCGGCGAGGATGCGGTCCTGGTAGAGCCGGCGGACCTTCCGCGCCGTCGCCTTCACGACGATGTTCCCGAGGGTGACCTGTCCGTCGCCGCCCATGGCGACCTTGTCGCCGCGGCGAACGGAGAGGATGGTCGTGCCGTGGAATTGCGGGGAATCGGGGCTCATGGAGGGGCTATAGCAGTCCGCCAGGCGAACCTTGCGGCGAAATCGCCTTTTTCAAGCCCGGGATTTCAGCTGGACTTCCGGCGGACGAGGATGGCGTAGCGGTTGATGCCGAGCGCCTCGAGGAGCGCGGCGTTGAGCTCGTTCAGGCCCGCCAGGATCACGCGCTTGCCCGCGAGCTGGAGCGCCTTCACCGTCTCGCAGAAGGCGCCCGTGTAGGTGAAGTCGACGCGCAGGACCTTGGACATGTCGACCGCAACCTCCGAGCGGCTCGCGGCGTACGCGTTCAGCTCCGCGATCTGGTTGGCGCTCGCCGCCGAGAGGACGCCCCTCAGCGCGTAGCCGGACTCGTCCGGCGCGGCGGCGGCTTGCGGGACGGACTTCTCGTCCGCGGCCTTGGCGGACACGGGGTTCACGTAGGCCTCGAAGTTGGGCGGCGACACCTCGAAGGCGACCGCGTATTCGAGCCCCAGGTCCTCGAATTCCTGCGGCTTGCCCTGCAGGATCAGGAGCTCGAAGAGGAGCGTCCAATAGGGCTTCTGCTCGTCCTGCGCCTTCTCGTTGAACGCCGCGCGGAGCACCTTCTCGAGCGAATCGAGGTGGTTGAACCACATCGGCATGCGTTCCTTCCGAAGCTTCGCGAGCGCCGCCGCGAGGAGCTCGGCTTCTTCTCCCGAGAGCGCCGCGATCTTCGCCACGTCCATCCGGACGCTCCCGTGCGACTGCGCGAACGCGAGGAACTTGTCGATCTCGGGCGCGATGTCGCCATCCGCATTGGGCTTGAGCGCGAAGTAGTCCTTCCGCTCCCGGCTCGGCTGCGCGCGGCGCGGGTCCGCCGCCGCCTCGCCGCCTTCCGCCCACGCGGGCGGGGATTGCTCGAACTTCACCGTGAAGAGCATCGAGAGCGAATCGAACTCGGCGCGGTCGTGCGTGGCCTGGTGCAGGTCGAAGAGCATGAGCCAGGCCTGCTTGTTGTTGCGCCCGGCCGGGTCCTTGATCTCCGCCTTGAGGAGGCTCGCCGCGGCGGCGGCCTGGTTCGCGGAATAGAGGACGGCCGCTTCCTGCGGGCCCGGGAGCGGCGCCGAGTGGAATTCCTCCGAGCCCAGCCGCCCGGGCGTCCGCGCGGCCTGCGGGCGGAT
>DATAMY010000073.1:0-23299 GCA_036266535.1 Usitatibacter sp.
CACGGTGAATATGTAGCGGTGCGGAAGCTCGTCGTTCCAGGGCGGGCACGGGCCGTCGTAGCCGTAGTAGTCGCCGGCCATGGCGGGATCCGACGCGAACCAGCCCGTGTAGTCGTTGGTGCCCTGGCGCGCGCCGTGCGGGGCGACGGGGCCGGGCTTCCCGCGCGGCGTGACGCTCGAGGCGAACTCGCCGGCCGCGACCGCCTCCACGCGGGGCGGAAGGTCCACGAGCACCCAATGGAAGAAGTCCACGCGCGGGAGGGACGCGCGCACGGTGCGGCCCTCCTTGTTCACGTCGTCGCCGCGGCTGGGCACGTCCGGATCGTGGCACACGATCGCGAGCGAGCGCGTGCCGGCGGGGACGTCGCTCCACGCGAGATGGGGGCTCCGGTTCTTCGAGAGCGTCGCGTGCGTCGCGGGATCCGGCGCGCAGAACGCGTATTCCGCCGGGATCACGCCGCCGTCGACGAAGCTCGTGCTCGCGAGCCTCATTGCGGCTGGGCCACGATCTTCTCGACCTTCACCTCGAAGACGAGCGCCGAGTTGGGCGGGATCTTGCCCACGCCGCGCTCGCCGTAACCGAGGTTCGCGGGGATCACGAGGAGGCGCTTGCTGCCCTCCTTCATCCCGATCACGCCGCGGTCCCAGCCGCGGATCACGCGGCCGGCGCCCACGATGAACCCGAACGGCGTCGGGCGGCCCGCGGAGGTATCGAACTCGGCGCCCTTCAGGTCCGGCTTGCACCCGTCGTAGAGCCAGCCCGTGTAGCTCACGAGGACGGCACTGCGGAAGCGCACCGTGTCGCCGTCGCCCGGCGCGAGGTCGCGCGTGACGAGGTCGGCAGGAGGCGGCGTGCAGGCCACCGGAGCGGGCGCGGGCTTGGGCTCCGCGGCGCAGCCGAAGAGGCCGAGCGCCACCACGAAGAGGGATGCGAGGATCGGTTTCAAGGATTTCTCCGTTCGTTTCGAATGAGGGGTCCCGCCCGCTCAGAGCGGACCGGGCACCGCGAGTTCCCGCACCGCTACTGGATGCCGCCGAGGCAGACGTACTTGATCTCGAGGAAGTCCTCGATGCCGTACTTGGAGCCCTCGCGCCCGAGCCCCGACTGCTTCACGCCGCCGAACGGCGCCACCTCGTTGGAGATGATCCCCACGTTCACGCCGACGATCCCGGATTCGATCGCCTCGGCGGCGCGGAAGATGCGGCCCAGGTCGCGCGAGTAGAAGTACGCGCACAGGCCGAACTCGCTGTCGTTCGCGAGCCGGATCGCCTCCGCGTCGTCCTTGAAGCGGAAGAGCGGGGCCACGGGTCCGAACGTCTCCTCGCGCGCGACCTTCATCGACGACTTCATCCCGGTGATGAGCGTAGGCTCGAAGAACCGGCCACCGAGGGAATGTCGATGCCCGCCCAGCACGACCTTCGCGCCCTGCGCCACCGCGTCCGCCACGTGCTCCTCGACCTTCTTCAGGCCCTGCTCGTCGATGAGCGGGCCGATGGTGACGCCCGGCTCCGTCCCCTTGCCGACCTTGAACGCGCGGATCTTGTCCGCGAGCTTGGCGGCGAAGGCGTCGTAGACCGCGTCCTGCACGTAGATCCGGTTGGCGCAAACGCACGTCTGGCCCGCGTTCCGGTACTTGGAGGCGAGCGCGCCCTCCGCCGCGGCGTCGAGGTCCGCGTCGTCGAAGACGATGAAGGGCGCGTTCCCGCCCAGCTCGAGCGACATCTTCTTGATCGTGTCCGCGCTCTGGCGCATGAGGATGCGCCCCACCTCGGTCGACCCCGTGAAGGTGACCTTCCGCACGATCGGGCTCGCACAGAGCTCCTTTCCGATCGCGACCGGCTCGCCCGTCACGATGTTGAGCACGCCCCTGGGAATGCCCGCGCGCTCCGCGAGCTCCGCGAGCGCCAGCGCCGAGAACGGCGTCTGCTCCGCGGGCTTCAGCACGAAGGTGCATCCGGCGGCCAAGCCCGGCGAGACCTTGCGCGTGATCATCGCGTTCGGGAAATTCCACGGCGTGATCGCGCCCACGACGCCGATCGCCTGCTTCAGCACGATGAGGCGCCGGTCGTTGGTGGGGCTGGGGATCACGTCGCCGTAGACGCGCTTCGCCTCCTCCGCGAACCACTCGACGAACGAGGCGCCGTAGACGATCTCGCCCTTCGACTCGGCGAGCGGCTTCCCCTGCTCCGTCGTGAGGAGGAGCGCCAGGTCGTCGACGTTCGCCATGATGAGGTCGTACCACTTGCGCAGGATCTTCGAGCGCTCCTTCGCGGGGAGCGCGCGCCAGGCGGGAAGCGCCGCGTTGGCTGCGTCGATGGCGCGCTTGGTCTCGGCCGCGCCCATGTCCGGCACGGAGCCCAGGAGCGAGCCGTCGGCGGGGTTGTCCACCTCGAAGCGCTTGCGGCTGTCCGCCTCGACCCAGGCGCCGTCGACGTAGGCGCGGTCGCGGAATAGCCGGGGATCCTTGAGGGCGGGAAGGGTGGCGCGGTCCTGTGCGATGGCGTTCATGGATTTCACCTCCGGGAACCCGAAATTATACGCCGCGCGCGAGTGGGGCTATCATGGCGCCGTCCATCCAGAGGAGGTTCCAATGCACCGTCTCGCCGCGCTGCTAATCGCCGCCACGCTCGCGCTCGCCGCGCCGCTTTCGGAAGCCAAGACCCTGCGCTGGTCGAGCCAGGGCGACTACCTCACGGCCGATCCCATGGCCCAGAACGAGCTCCTCACGAACTCGATCAACGGGCAGGTGTACGAGTCGCTCGTGATGCGCGGGAAGAAGCTCGAGATCCTTCCGGGCCTCGCGGAGAGCTGGAAGCAGACCGGCCCCACGACCTGGGTGTTCAACCTGCGCAGGGGCGTGAAGTGGCAGGACGGGAGCGACTTCACCGCCGACGACGTGGTGTTCTCGATCAAGCGGCTGCAGGGGCCGACGTCCAACTTCCGCGTCTACGGCAACGCCGTGGGCGAGCCGAAGAAGATCGACGACCATACCGTGCAGCTCACGACGCCCGTGCCGAACCCGGTGATGCTCGAGATGCTCGCGAACAGCCTCTTCATGATGAGCAAGAAGTGGTGCGAGGAGCACAACGCGGTCGCGACCCAGGACTTCACGCACCAGGAGGAAAGCTACACCTCGAGGAACGCGATGGGCACGGGGCCGTACATCCTCGTCTCGCGGCAACCGGACGTGAAGAGCGTCTTCAAGAAGAACCCCAACTGGTGGGGCCTCAAGGCGGGCAAGGACTACTGGGACGGCAATATCGACGACATCGTCTACTCGCCGATCAAGGCGGGGGCCACGCGCATGGCCGCACTCCTCTCCGGCGACATCGACTTCGTGCTCGACCCCGAGGTCCAGGACATCGACAAGCTGAAGCAGGACAAGAACGTGCACGTCTACGAGGGCCGCGAGAACCGGATCATCTTCCTGCAGATGGACCAGGCGCGCGACGAGCTCCTCTACTCGAACGTGAAGGGGAAGAACCCGTTCAAGGACCTGCGCGTCCGGAAGGCCTTCTACCAGGGCATTGACGTGGAGGCGATCCATCGCGCCGTGATGCGGGGGCTCTCGGTCGTCACGCCCTACAACCTGCCGAACCCGGAAAAGGCCGGCATCCCGCCGAATCTCTACAAGCGTTATCCCTACGATACGGCGGCCGCGAAGAAGCTGCTGGCCGAGGCGGGCTACCCGAACGGCTTCGAGGTGAAGCTCGACTGCCCCAACAACCGCTACATCAACGACGAGAAGATCTGCGTCGCGGTGGCGGGCATGCTCGCCAAGGTGGGCATCACGGTGAAGGTGGACGCCATCCCGCGCGCCCAGTATTTCCCCAAGGTCCAGCGCCTGGACACGAGCTTCTGCATGCTGGGCTGGGGCGGCGCCACGACGGACGCGATCTTCACGCTGCAGCCGGTCCTCCACTCGAGGAACGACAAGGGCGACGGCGACTACAACTGGGGGAACTACAAGGAGCCCGAGTTCGACGCGATGATCGACAGCGCCAAGGGCGACACGGATCCGAAGCACCGCCAGGAGACGATCGACAAGGCGATGCAGTACTTCCACGACCACGTCCTCATGATCCCGCTGCACATCCAGGTGATCCCCTGGGCGTCGCGCTCGAACGTGAGCGTGATCCACCGCGCGGACAACTGGCTGCAGGCGACCTGGGTAACGGTCAAGTAACCGCGGTCCTTCAGGGCTTCAGCACGAGCCGGCGCCCGTCCACCTCCGTGACGGGCCCGGCGCGGCTGCGGACGAGGAGCCGGAGCGGCAACGGATCCCCCGCGCCCGCCTGGGCGAGCTCTTCCGCGGAAAGCTCGAGCGCGAAGCGCGCGCGAGGCGAATCCGGGTAGCCGGGAAGCGCGGCCTGCACATCCGGGCTCGCGACATCCGGGTGCAACGTCCGGCGGACCGACCCGACGCCCACCTCCACCGCTTCCACGCCGAACGGGTCGACCGCCCACCCGGCGATCGCGAGCGCTCCCCGCGGCACCTCGCGCCCCACGGGCGCTTCGAGCAGTCCCCGCCCCAGCGGCTGCGCGCGCGCCCAGGCAATCGCGGCTACGCACGCGAAGACCACCGATCCCACGCCCACCACGGCCGCGGCGATCTCCCAGGCGCGCTCGCGCGGTGCCCGGAACCACCGCCCGAGGAGCGACGGCGCGGCGAGGATCAGCGCGATCCACGCCGTGTCCGCGGCGAGGTGCCCGAGCAGGAAATGCCGGGCGGGATCGCTCGCGTCGTCCGCGAAGGCGGTCGCGACGAAGGCGTAGAGCGCCGTGCCGCCGAGGAGCATCGCGAGGAGCGCGCCCACCGCGGGCACGCCGCGCGCCGGGCGCGCCCATCCCGCGGCGGCGAGGAGGCCCAGCGGCGCCGCGAGGAATACGCAGAGGAGCATCGCGGCATAGGCCACCGGGTCCAGCCGCGCATGGAGCGCGGCGAGCGGGGAAGCGAGCCACGGCGGCAGGTCGGGGAGCCGCGCGTTCACGGCGCCGGCGAGGATGCCCACCGAGGCGGGTACCAGCGCCTGCGTGGCCGGAAGGACACGCGCGGCGGCGCGCGCGAGCGTCGCGGGGTCGTCGCGCGCGAAGCGCAGGAAAGCGGTGACCGGAAGGTCGAATGCCTCCGGACACGCCTCCTCGAGCGCCTCGCCGCGCCGCAGGCGCCACGTCGCGCCCACCATCGCTTCGCACCGGGCCGGAAGGCCCAACGTCGCGAGCGCTTCCTTCGGGTCGGACGCCGAGGGGACGACGAGGCCCAGGTACGTGTCCACGCGGTTCGTGGCGGCGAAGCCCAGCGGGCTCGGGACCAGGCCGAACGCGATCACCGCGGCGACGAGCGCCACGCCGAAGGCCGCCACGGCCGCGTGCGACGAGCGCCACAAGAGCCACGGCGCGGCGGCCGCGACGAGAAGCGGCGGCAGGAGGGCCGACTGCTCGCGGCTGAACGCGAGGGCGGCGAGGCCCAGGGCGAGGAGCGCCGTCAGCACGAACGCACCGCGGAGCGTGAGGGCGAGCGCGCACAACGCCGCGACCGAGACGTACGCGCCCCACGCGGCGCCGAATTCGGACGAGAGCGTGTTGAACCAGAGCGTCACGGCGGGATCCGCCATCACCGCGAAAAGGAAAATCCCGTGGAGGAGCGCGGCAAAGGGCGTGCCGTGGAATGCCAGCGCGAGGGCGAGCGCCGCGATCGCGAGGAGCGCCAGCTTCGCGTACCCGAACCACTGGAGCGGCACGCCTTCCGCCCCCGGCTCGATCCGGTGCGCGGCCCACGCGACGGCCGCATCGATCACCACCTCGGTCGAGAGCCGGCACTGGTCCGAACGGCGGGGGCCGGGGCGGTAGAGGGGCACGGGCGCCTGCGGCGTGGGCGCATAGCGGCGCGCCTCGTCCGCCGCGGGATAGAGGCCGATGCAGGCGCTCGCCCTCAGCATGTCGTGCGAGTTCGCGTAGCCCGCGACCGGCTCGTGCGCGACGAGCAGCGCCGCGCGCGCGAGCGCGGCGACCACCAGCGCGAAGCCGATCCACTCCCGCGGCAGCGCCATGGCGACCTCCCCTTGTCAGCCGCGGCCAGTGTATGCCAGAACGGGCCCTCCACCTGCGGCGGGAGGCATGCTAGTCTCGTCGGGTGTCGTCAGGGAGACTACAAATCGTGGCCGCGGCGCTCTTCGCCGCGTCGGCGCTCGCCGCGTCCGGCGTGCAAGCCCAGGACCGCTCGTGGCGCTCGCTCGAGGAGCCGGGCGCGCTCGCCGCGCTGCTGGGATCGTCGTGGGCGAGCCTCGAGGTCGGCTCCGCGGTTTCCGCGCCGTCCGTGCTACCGGCGAGCGGGTCCACGCCTCACCTCGCGATCGCAGGCGCGACGCTGCGCGATGCCGGCGGATGGAGCGCCAGCCTCTTCGTGACCCATGCGATCGCGGATCCGGATAGCGAGAGCCTGCGCCTGGCGGACTCGACCGCGGTGAACGCACGGCTCGCGCGCCGCCTCGGGCACGGCACCACCGTCATGCTGGATGTCTTCAACCTGCTGGATCGCCGCGAGAGCGGCCTCGACGCGTTCGTCGCGGCGAGCCGCTGGAGCGCCGGCGGGATGCCGGAGGACTACCTCGTCCATCCGGGCGAGCCGCGCGGCATCCGCCTCGGAATCCGCAAGACCTTCCGCTAGCTCGCGCGGTAGCGCGCCACGCGGTAGAAGCCGCCGAACAAATCCACCTGCGCGTCGAGCGCCACCTTGCGCCCGGCCATCGCGCCGCATTCCGCGAGGACGTGGGAAAGGTTCTCGCACCAGAAGCCGCCGAGGAACGGCTCGGCCCACGTGAGGATCGCGCGCATGGGCGCGAACCGGTGGAAGAGGTGGCGGCCCTTGTTCTCGCCGTACTCCGCGATCACGAGGCGCCCGCCGGGCTTCAGCACGCGCACCGCCTCGCGCAGCGCCGCCCGCCGCGCCATCGGCGGCATCTCGTGCAGCAGCAGGAAGAGGAGCACGGTGTCGAAGCTGCCGCTCTCGTACTGGAGCGCCTCCGCGTGCATGCGCGCGAGGCGAACCGCCCGTCCGATCGCCTCGACCTTCCGGCGCGCGGCTTCCAGCTGGATGGGCGCCGCGTCGATGAGGTGGAGCGGCTCCGGGAGGCCCTGCGCGAGCGTGGGCGTGAGCTCGCCGTAGACGCCGGCCACCTGCAGGGTCTTGCCGGCGTTGGCGAGATCCATGAAGCGGATCGTCGCGCGCATGATCCTGCGGTAGTTGCCGAAGAGGATCGCGTTGATGATCGGCTGGTGGTCGAAGAACCACACCGAGATGGGCCAGACGTAGGCCCATGCGTAGTGCCGCTCGAGGTAGTCGGGCAGCCCCGCGGGCGACGCCTTCAGCGCGCTCGCGCGGGCAAGCGGCTGCGGACGGCGAATCTCCAGGTAGTTCATCGCGACTCCGTTTCCCGGGTCTCGCCCGGTCCGGAGGCCAGAATCGCATCCGTTTTCTCCCGGAAGCTTGATCCTCGTCAGTCGCGAGGCCGCCGGGCGCGGGAATCGGACTTTTCCTAGGCCGCCCGGGGCGGCGCGGCGCCGCGGTGGTACACCCGGTCGCCGGGAAGGACGGCCGAGGCGGCGAGCGGCTCCTGCGCGCGGAGCGTCCGGTAGTAGGGGGCGAAATCCGGCTCCGTCGCGTCGAAGAGCTCGTCGAAGCCGCGGACCACGAAGTACGTCTCCTGGTAGGTATCGATCTTGTAGCGCGTGCGCATCACGCGCAGCAGGTCGAACCCGATGCGGTTGGGCTCCGGGCTCTCGATGCAGTGCCGGATCTCGCCGCCGGAGGAAAGGATGCCCGCTCCGTAGGTGCGCAGGCCCGCGGGGGTCTCCACCAGACCGAATTCGACCGTGTACCAATACAGGCGCGCGAGCATCTCGATCGCGCCCAGCGCATGCGCCTTGAGCCCGCCCTTCCCGTACGCCTGCATGTAATCGGCGAACACGGGATCGAAGAGCATCGGCACGTGGCCGAAGAAATCGTGGAAGACGTCCGGCTCGACGATGTAGTCGAACTCGTGCGGCTCGCGCAGCCACACGGTCACGGGGAAGCGGCGGTTGGCGAGGTGGTCGAAGAACACGAGGTCCGGGACGAGCCCGGGCACGGCGGCGAGCTCCCAGCGCGTCGCGGGGCGGAGCTTCGCGTTGATGGCATCGAAGCGCGGAACGCCGGCACCGATGTCCAGGTGTGCCAGCGCCGCGCGGTACTCGTCGCACGCATAGCGGGGCACGAGCGCCGCCTGGCGGTCGAAGAGGCGGCGCCACAGCGCATGCTGCTCCGGCCCGTACGCGTCCCAGTCCTGGTCGACGGTGTAGTCGGGGCGCATGAGGCTGTAGTCGCCGCGCAGGGCGTGGTCGGTCTGGCCGGTCATGTATAGCGCTCCACGCGCTGCTCGATCGCGCCGAAGACGCTGGCACCCGACGCGTCGCGCATCTCGATCCGCACCGTGTCGCCGAAGCGCAGGAACGGCGTCTTCGCCTCCCCGCCCTCGACCTGCTCCACGAGCCGCGCTTCCATCAGGCACGCGTAGCCCGCGGCGCGGTCGTGGTTCGAGATGGTCCCCGTGCCGACGAGCGTCCCCGCCGCGAGCTCGCGCGTCTTCGCCGCGTGCGAGATGAGCTCGAACAGGCCGAAAGCGGCGTCGCGCCCCGCGTCCGGGCTTCCGAGCCTGCGGCCGTTCACGTCGCACGCGAGCGGAAGGCGCACGCGGCCATCCTTCCACGCATCGCCGAGCTCGTCCGGCGTCGCGGCGACGGGGGCGAGCGCGTTGGCGCCCTTGCCGTTCACGAAGCCGAACCCCTTCGCGAGCTCCGCCGGGATGAGCCGCCGGAAGGACACGTCGTTCACCAGGGTCACGAGCCGCACTGCCCGAGCCGCGTCCCCGGGCGTGGCGCCCATGGCGACATCCCCCACGATCGCGCCCACTTCACCCTCGAGGTCGATGCCCCACTCCTCGCTCAACGCGCGGATCGGGTCGCGCGGGCCCATCATCGCGCCCGCGCCGCCCTGATACATCAGCGGATCGCGGTAGAAGCTCTCCGGCACCTTGTCGTTGCGCGCCCGCCGCACGCGCTCCACGTGCGAGAGGTATGCGGAGCCGTCGAGCCATTCATAGGCGCGGGGAAGCGGCGCCGCGACGCGGCCCTCGGCCAACGCGGCCGCGAAGTCGAACGCGCCCGGCGCGCGCCCGCCCTCGATCGCCTCCGCGAGCGCGCGCAGCCGCGGCTCCGCCTCGTTCCACCGCTCGAGCGCGGCCTGCATCGTGGGCGCCACGGAACCGGCCGGAGCCGCGCGCTCGAGGGCGCGGTCGACGACCACGAGCGTGCCGTCGCGGCCCGGACCCTTCAGCGACGAGAGCTTCACCGGGACTTCCCCCCGGGCGTCGCCTTCGGAAACCCGCTCCACGCCTGGTCGTACTCGCGGTCGATCGCGGGCGAGGACATCGCGAACGCGGTGGGCTCGAAGAGATAGCGGCTCTCGAACATGAACGCGAGCGTGTCGCCCAGGTATTGCGGTGCGAGCTCGGCCGCGGCGGCCGACTCGTGGCTCGCGCGGTCCGGGCCGTGCGCGCTCATCGCGTTGTGGAGGCTCGCTCCCCCGGGCACGAACCCCTCGCGCTTCGCATCGTAGGCACCCTTCACGAGCCCCATGAACTCGCTCATCACGTTGCGATGGAACCAGGGCGGCCGGAACGTGCGCTCCGCGACCATCCAGCGCGGCGGGAAGATCACGAAATCGACGTTCGCCGTGCCGGCCGTGTCCGAAGGCGACGTGAGCACGGTGAAGATCGACGGGTCCGGATGATCGAAGCTCACCGTGTTGATCGCGTTGAAGCGCGCGAGGTCGTACTTGTAGGGGTAGTGGTTGCCGTGCCAGGCGACCACATCGAGCGGCGAGTGCGGGTAGCGCACGTTCCACAGGTGGCCCGCGAGCTTCGTGACCACTTCCACGGGCGCTTCCACGTCCTCGAAGCACGCGACCGGGACCAGGAAATCCCGCGGGCTCGCGAGGCCGTTGGCGCCGATCGGCCCCAGCTCGGGGAGCCGGAAGGGCGCCCCGTAGTTCTCGCACGCGTAGCCCCGCGCGGGGCCCGCCACGTCGACCCGGAACTTGACGCCCCGCGGCACGACGGCGATCTCGCCGGGCGCGACCGCGAGCCGGCCGAACTCCGTCGCGAGGAGGATCTCGCCCTGCTGCGGGACGAGGAGGAGCTCGCCGTCCGACGTCGAGAAGAGGCGCTCCATCGAGCGGTTGGCGGCATAGACGTGCACCGCCGCGCCCACTTGGGTCCGGACTTCGCCCGCGGTGGCGAGGGTCGCGAGCCCGGCCACGAAGTCGGTCGGCGCATCCGGGATCGGGAGCGGCCCCCAGCGCAGGCGGTTCGGCGGGCACTCCGCCTCGCGGCAGGCGGCGGTGCGGATGCGCCCATCGTCCATCCGCCGGAAGGGCTCGTGCATCGCCGAGGGCCGCATGCGGTAGAGCCACGAGCGAAGGTTCTGCGAGCGGGGCGCCGTGAACGCGGAGCCCGAGAGCTGCTCGGCATAGAGCCCGAAGGGCGGCTTCTGCGGCGAGTTCTGGCCGACCGGGAGCGCGCCCTCCACCGCCTCGCTCTCGCGATGCGCGCCGAAGCCGGAGAGATAACGCTCACTCATGAAAGGAACCACAGATGAACACAGATGAACACAGATGGCCCGTGATGTCCCCGAGGTTGTAGCCAAGCTCATCCACGATTCGCGCTCCCGAGCTCATCTGTGTTCATCTGTGTTCATCTGTGTTTGCAGTTGCCTTAAGTCAAATGGCGCCGCGAGCAATCTGGTCCGCCTCGATCGACTCGAAGAGCGCCCGGAAATTGCCCTCCCCGAACCCCTCGTTCCCCTTCCTCTGGATGATCTCGAAGAAGATCGGCCCGATCACGGTCTCGGTGAAGATCTGCAGCAGCTTGTCCTCGTGCCGCTCCTTGTCCACGCCCTCGCCGTCGATGAGGATGCCGTCGCGCTTGAGTCGCGCGAGGTCCTCGCCGTGGTTCGGGACGCGCGCGTCGATGCGGTCGTAGTAGGCGTCCGGCGTGCCGAGGAAGCGGACGTTCCCCTCGCGCAAGGCCTCCACCGTCGCGTAGATGTCGCCGGTCGAGAGCGCGATGTGCTGGATGCCCTCGCCGTGGTAGGCGTCGAGGTATTCCTGGATCTGGGACTTCCGGTCCGAGGGCTCGTTGATCGGGATGCGGATCTTCCCGCACGGGCTCGTGAGCGCGCGCGACGTGAGGCCCGTCTTCTGCCCGCGGATGTCGAAGTAGCGGATCTCGCGGAAGCCGAAGAGCTTGCGGTAGAACTCCGCCCACACGTCCATGCGCCCGGAATAGACGTTGTGCGTGAGGTGGTCGATCTCGAGGAGGCCCGCGCCCGCAGGATTGCGGGGAACGCCTTCGACGGGGATGAAATCGACGTCGTAGATGGAGAGGGACCCGCTGTTTCCGGCGTAGCGGTCGACGAGATAGATGAGGCTCCCGCCGATCCCCTGCAGCGCCGGGATGTTGAGCTCCATCGGGCCCACCTTGCCGTGGAAGGGCTTCGCTCCCAGGTCGAGCGCCCGGCGGTAGGCCTTCGCGGCGTCCTTCACGCGCATCGCGAAGGCGCACGCCGACGGGCCGTGCACGCGCGCGAACGACTGCGCGAAGCTCCCCGGCTCGCGATTCACGATGAAGTTGACCGCGCCCTGGCGGTAGAGGAGCACGTCCTTCGAGCGGTGGCGCGCGACTGCGGTGAAGCCCATCTGCTCGAAGAGGGCGCCGAGTAGCTGCGGGTCCGGCGCGGTGTACTCGACGAACTCGAAGCCGTCGGTTCCCATGGGGTTGTCGGGAACCTCTGGTGCGGTGCTCATGGCCGTGTCCTCGTGGGATGGGCGGGCGCCAGTTTACCCGTCCCCGCGTCCCTTAGGATCACGCGGACGGCCCGGAAATTCCCTCGTCCGGCGCGAACTCGAGCACCACGCGCCGCGTCCGCGCGCTCTTCTTCTCGATCTTCGCGACCCTGAGGCGCCCGATCTCGCGGGTATTGGCGACGTGCGTGCCGCCGCAGGGCTGGAGGTCGACGCCCTCGATCTCGAGGAGCCGGACGCGCCCCACGCCGCGCGGGGGCTGCACCGACATCGTGCGCACGAGCTCCGGCTTCGCGTCGAGCTCCGAGTCCGTGATCCAGGTCGTCCGCACGTCGTGGGCTTCCGAGACGAGCCGCGCCAGCTCGCGCTCGAGGTGCTCGCGATCGAGCGGGTCGACCATGTCGAAGTCGAGGCGCGCGTATCCGGAGGTGATCGAGCAGCCGTTCGTCTGGTGCGGCACGATCGCGCAGAGGAGATGCGTCGCGGTGTGGAAGCGCATGTGCCGGTGCCGGCGCTCCCAGTCGATGCGCGCGGTGACCGGATCGCCGGGCGCCAGGCGCGCGAGGAGCGCTTCCTGCCCCGGGGCGGGAACGTGGAGGATGAATCTGGTCTCCTCTCCCGCCTTCACCGTGTCCGCGATCTCGATCCGTGTCCCGTCCGCGGCCTCGAGCGTCCCGGCGTCGCCCGCCTGGCCGCCGCCGCGCGGATAGAAGACCGTGCGATCGAGCCGGATGCCCTCGGGCGACACGGATAGCACCCGGGCGGCCGCCTCGCGGCGGTAGGCGTCCTCGCGAAAGATCTCCTCGGTCATCATCCGCTCCAAATTGACTTGACGTGCGTCGTTCCGGCATCATGCCCCATCGTCGAATTGCGGCGCTAAGATGTTGAAAATCCACGGCTAGCGCCATCGAAATCCGCCGTTCCCGGGAGATCCCATGAACTCCGCCCTGCGCGCGGCCGCGCTCGCCGCGCTCCTCGCCGTCCTTCCCGCCGCGGCCGCGACGCTCCGATGGTCGAGCCAGGGCGACGTCACGACGATGGACCCCCACGCGAACAACGAGGGGTTCACCAATGCGTTCCTGGACCAGGTCTTCGAGACGCTCGTCACGCGCGGCAAGGAGCTGAAGATCGAGCCTTCGCTCGCGACCTCGTGGAAGGCCGTGGACGCCACCACCACGCGCTTCGCGCTCCGCCCGGGCGTGAAATTCCACGACGGCGCGCCCTTCACCGCCGATGACGTGGTGTTCTCGATCGGCCGCGCGCTCGCCGAGACCTCCAACTACAAGACGTACCTCGCGGGGGTGAAGGAAGCGCGGAAGGTCGACGACCTCACCGTCGACGTGCTGACCGAGGGTCCCGCGCCCGTGCTCCTCCCGCAGCTCACGGAAGTGCGCATCATGAGCCGCGCGTGGTGCGAGAAGCACAACGTGGCGAAGCCGCAGGACTACCGCAACAAGGAAGAGACGTACGCGGTGCGGAACGCGAACGGCACCGGGCCGTACGTGCTGAAGAGCCGCGAGGCGGACGTGAAGACGGTGCTCGTCGCGAATCCGCACTGGTGGGGGAAGCGCGAGGGGAACGTCGACGAGGCCGTCTATCTCCCGATCAAGGCGGACGGCACGCGGATCGCGGCGCTCCTCTCCGGGGAGATCGACTTCGTGCTCGATCCGCCGCCGCAGGACATCCCGCGCCTCAAGCGCGATCCGAAGGTGAAGGTCGTCGAAGGGATGGAGAACCGCACGGTCTTCCTCGGCATGGACCAGTTCCGGGACGAGCTCCTCTACTCGAACGTGAAGGGGAAGAACCCGTTCAAGGATCGCCGCGTGCGCGAGGCGCTGCAGAAGGCGATCGACCTCGAGGCGCTGAAGACCCAGGTGATGCGCGGGCTTTCGGTCCCCACCGCGCTCATGTTCGCGCCCCAGGTCGACGGCTACCCCAAGGACCTGGACCACCCCGCGAAGCCGGATCGCGCCGCCGCGCGGAAGCTCCTCGCGGAGGCGGGCTACCCGCAGGGCTTCGAGGTGACGCTCGACTGCCCGAACAACCGCTACGTGAACGACGAGAAGCTCTGCGTCGCGATCGCCGGCATGCTCGCGCAGGTGGACGTGAAGGTGCGCGTGAACGCGATGCCGCGCGCGATCTGGGGCCCCAAGATCCAGAACCGCGACACGAGCTTCTACATGCTGGGCTGGGGCGTGCCGACGTTCGACTCGCAGTACGCGCTCCAGAGCCTCGTGCGCACGCCCGTCCCCAAGACCGCGGACGGCGACTACAACCTGGGCGGCTACTCGAACCCGAAGGTGGACGCGGCCGTGGACAAGCTCAAGACCGAGGTCGATCCCGCCGGGCGCGCCGCGCTCGCGCGCGAGGCGCTCCTCGTCCACATGCAGGACGTGGGCCACCTCCCGCTCCACTTCCAGGTGATCCCGTGGGCGATGCGCTCGAACGTGAGCGTGGTCCACCGGGCGGACAACCGGCTCACGCTGAAGTGGGTGCAGGTGCGAGGTTGATCGCCTTCGTCCTCCGTCGCCTGCTGCAAGGCGTCGCCGTCATGCTGGTGGTGGGATTCATCGCCTTCTCGCTCTTCAACTTCGTGGGCGACCCGGTCGCGCAGATGGTGCCGCCGGAAGCGACGCAGGCCGATCGCGACCAGATGCGGCACATGCTGGGCCTGGACCGCCCCTTCTACGTGCAGTTCGGCACTTTCCTCTCGAACGCCGTGCGCGGCGATTTCGGCCTGTCGCTTCGCCTGGGCCGCCCGGTCTCCGCGCTGCTGGCCGAGCGCCTGCCCGCGACGCTCGAGCTCGCGCTCACCGCGTCGCTGATCGGCCTCCTCGTGGGCATTCCCGCCGGCGTCTACACGGCGTTGAAGCGCGACACGTGGCTTTCGCGCGCGATGCTGACACTCTCGCTCGTGGGCGTGTCGCTCCCGAACTTCATCATCGGCATCTTCCTCATCCTCATCTTCGCCGTGTGGCTGGGGGTGCTGCCGTCCTTCGGGCGCGGCGAGACGGTGCAGCTCGGGTTCTGGTCGACGGGATTCCTCACGACGTCGGGCCTGCGGGCGTTGATCCTCCCCGCGATCACGCTGGGCTTCTATCCGTTGACGCTCGTCCTGCGGCTCGTCCGCTCCGAGATGCTCGAGGTGCTGCGCTCGGACTACATCAAGTTCGCCCGCGCCCGGGGGCTCACGAACCGCGCGGTGAACTTCGGGCACGCGTTGAAGAACACGTTGGTCCCCGTCATCACGATCACGGGGCTGCAGCTGGGCGGCATCATCGCGTTCGCGATCATCACCGAGCAGGTGTTCCAGTGGCCCGGCATGGGCCTTCTCTTCATCCAGGCCGTGCAGTTCGCGGACATCCCGGTGATGGCCGCATACCTCTGCCTCATCGGCTTGATCTTCGTCGCGATCAACCTGGTGGTGGACATGCTCTATTACGTCGTGGACCCGCGCCTCAGGGTCGAGCGCGCGGGCGGGGGCCACTGATGGCGGCGCGCATCGGCGGGTTCCTCGACAGCGACCTCTTCTACAGCTTCAGGAGGCGCCCCGGCGTGATCCTCGCCGCGGCCATCGCGCTCACGTTCGTTGTGGCCGCCGTGCTCGCGCCCTGGGTCGCGCCGCACAACCCGTTCGACCTGGCGACGTTGAACCTCCTCGACGCGTTCACGCCGCCCGCGTGGACCGGCAAGGGCAACCCCACTTACCTGCTGGGCACGGACGACCAGGGGCGCGACGTGCTCTCCGCGATCATCTTCGGCTCGCGCATGTCGCTCCTCGTGGGCCTCCTCGCGACCGTGCTCGCCATGGTGCTGGGCGTGGCACTGGGGCTCCTCAGCGGCTATGCAGGCGGGAAGATCGACGCCTTCATCATGCGCGTGGCCGACGTCCAGCTCTCCTTCCCCGCGATCCTCATCGCGCTCCTCGTGGACGGCCTCGCGCGCGCGGTGCTGCCCAAGGAGATGCACGACCAGCTGGCGCTCTACGTGCTCGTGATCGCGATCGCGGGCGCGGGCTGGGTGCGCTACGCCCGCACGGTGCGCGGCTCGACGCTGGTCGAGCGGAACAAGGAGTACGTCCAGGCGGCGCGGGTGATCGGGCGGCATCCCGTGGCGATCATGTTCACGCACGTGCTGCCGAACGCGCTGGGGCCCGTCCTCGTGCTGGTGACGCTCCACATCGGGGAAGCGATCATCACCGAGGCGACGCTCTCGTTCCTGGGCGTGGGCGTGCCGCCGACGCAACCGTCGCTCGGAACGTTGATCCGGATCGGGAACGACTTCCTCTTCTCCGGCGAGTGGTGGATCACGGTGTTCCCGGGCGCCGCGCTGGTGATGCTCGTCCTCGCCGTGAACGTGCTGGGCGACTGGCTGCGCGACGCCCTGAACCCCCGGCTGCGCTGAACCTCGCGCGGAAAGGCTCTCGAATGAAACCGAGCTTCGTGAACGCCCCGGCCTTCCTCGCGATGGCCCTCGCCGGCTGCGCCGTGGGCGCCCCGTACGGCGCGCCCTGGTCCGTGATCCAGACCGACGTCGCGCGCTCGGCGGACCCGCTCGTGATTCCCGTGATCGTGAACCGGGTGGACGACCGCAACGCCCGCCCGGACAACACCGCCGTCGTGGCCCCCGGCCTCCACCGGGTGACGGTCGACGTGCCGCCCCGGAAGGGCTTCAAGACCGCCACGCAGCACACCTTCGAGCTCGCGGCCGAGCCCTGCACGCGCTACTACGTGGCCGCGCGGCTGGAGAACCGCGCGTTGCAGGAGTGGACGCCCTTCGTGCGCAGCCGCGAGCGGATCGGCGAGTGCGAGGCGAAGTTCGGCCCGGCGCGATGACGGAACCCCTCCTCGAGGTCCGGCACCTCCGGGTGGAGTTCAACACGCGGCGCGGCACGCTCGTCGCCGTGGACGATCTCAGCTTCGAGATCGCGCCGGGCGAAGTGCTGGGCGTGGTGGGCGAGTCGGGCGCGGGAAAGTCGATCACCGGGAGCGCCATCATCGGCCTCCTCGAGCCGCCGGGGCGCATCGCCGCGGGCGAGATCGTGCTGGAAGGCCGGCGCATCGACGAGCTCCCCGCGGACGAGATGCGGAAGATCCGCGGCCGGAAGATCGGCGCCATCTTCCAGGACCCGCTCACGTCGTTGAATCCCCTCTACACGATCGGCGAGCAGATCGTGGAGACCATCCGCACGCATCTTCCGCTCGATGCCGCCGCCGCGCGGAAGCGCGCGATCGAGCTCCTGGGCGAGGTCGGCATCACGGCGCCGGAACGGCGCATCGACTATTTCCCGCACCAATTCTCCGGCGGCATGCGCCAGCGGGTCGTGATCGCGTTGGCGCTCTGCGCGAACCCGCGCCTGGTGATCGCGGACGAGCCCACCACGGCGTTGGACGTCTCGATCCAGGCGCAGATCATCGCGCTCCTGAAGCGCCTGTGCCGCGACCACGGCACCGCGGTGATGCTCGTGACCCACGACATGGGCGTGATCGCCGAGACCGCGGACCGTGTCGCCGTGATGTACGCCGGGCGGATGGCGGAGATCGGGCCCGTGCAAGCGGTGATCCACGACCCGCAGCATCCCTATACCGCGGGCCTCATGGGATCGATCCCGTCCGTGGGCCAGGACGTCGAGCGCCTGCCGCAGATCGAGGGCTCGATGCCGCGCCTGGACGCGATCCCGCCGGGCTGCGCGTTCAACCCGCGCTGCCCGCGCGCCTTCGACCGGTGCCGCGTCGAGCGCCCCGTGCTGCTGCCGGCGAACCGCACGCTCGCCGCCTGCTGGCTTCACGCGCCGGAGCGCGCTTCGCCGCAGGCGCGTCCGGGATGGAGCGAAGGGGCGGTGCATGGGTGAGATAGTGCGACCCGCGCCGCTCCTCGAGGTGCGCCACCTCGTGAAGGAGTTCGACGTCTCGCGCCCGTGGCTGAACCGCATGATCGAGCGCTCGCCGCGGCAGGTGCTGCGCGCCGTGGACGACGTGTCCTTCGAGATCGAGCGCGGAGCCACGCTTTCGCTGGTGGGCGAGTCCGGCTGCGGCAAGTCCACGGTCGCGCGCCTCATCTGCGGCCTCTACGGGCCGACCGAGGGGAAGGTCCTCTTCGACGGCGTGGATCTCGCCTCCATCCACAAGCGCTCGGACATGCTCGCCATGCGCCGGCGCTTCCAGATGATCTTCCAGGACCCGTACGCGAGCCTGAACCCCCGCTGGCGCGTCCGCGACATCGTGGCCGAGCCCATGCGCCAGCACCGCCTCGCGACGGACGACCGGACGATGCGAAGCCGCGTGGACGAGCTCCTCGAGCAGGTGGGGCTCACCGCCCGCGACGGCGAGAAGTACCCGCACGAGTTCTCCGGCGGGCAGCGCCAGCGGGTCTCGATCGCCCGCGCGCTCTCCTCGCGGCCCGAGTTCCTCGTGTGCGACGAGCCCACGAGCGCGCTCGACGTCTCGGTGCAGGCGCAGATCCTGAACCTCATGCGCGACCTCCAGCGCGCGCACGGGCTCACCTACCTCTTCATCTCGCACAACCTGGCCGTCGTCTCGCACATCGCGACCACGGTAGGGGTGATGTACCTCGGCCGGATCGTCGAGATCGCGGCGACCCGCACCCTCTTCGCCCGGCCGCTCCATCCGTACACGCGGATGCTGGAAAGCGCCATCCCGGACATCGAGATGTCGGGAAAGGCCCGCACGCCGGTCGCGGGCGAGGTGCCGAACCCGCTCGATCCGCCTCCCGGCTGCACCTTCAACCCGCGCTGCCCGCACGCCCGCGACAAGTGCCGCGCGCAGCGCCCAGCGCTCCTGCCGTTCGAGGGGGCGCGGGTCGCCTGCCACGGGATCCACGACGGCTGGATCCCGATCCAGGTTATTCCCGAAGCCGCGTGACATTTGTAAGGGCCCGGCGCGTTGACGGGCCGCCACCCCCTCTGTAGCCTCGGGCCGTCCGTTTCAAGGGAGGACGGGATACATGGTGGCGCGGGGGTTTTCGCTCGTCGAAATGATCATCGTCCTGGCGATCGGCGGGATCCTCATCGTGATCGTGGCGCCCGGCATCCAGTCGTACATGTACAGCAGCCGCGTGGCGCAGGTCGTGGTCGAAATCGGCGACATGTCGAGCGCGATCCGCCAGAAAGCGAAAACGACCGGCGCCCTCCCCGATTCCCTGGACGCGGCGGGTTTCACCGGCAAGGTGGACCCCTGGGGGTTCCCGTACCAGTACGTGAACCTCGCGAACAACAAGGGAAACGGCACGGCCCGCAAGGACAAGAAGCTCGCGCCGCTCAACTCGGACTTCGACCTCTACAGCGTCGGGCGCGACGGGCAGACCAGCGGGTCGCTCGCGAACCCCGTGAGCCGCGACGACGTCGTGCGCGCGCGCGACGGCGGCTTCATCGGCCTCGCCTCGGACTTCGATCCGTGAGGAGCGCCCTTCCCAGCCGGCAGTCGGGGCACGTCGCGCGCCGGCTCTTCATGCTCTTCGTGCTCTCGGCGTTCGTCCCGCTCGCGCTCATCGCGGCGCTGTCGCTGAACGAGGTGAGGAGCCTCCTCCTGCAACAGGGCGAGCAGCGGCTCGCCGCCACGGCGAAGACGTACGGCATGACGCTCTACGAGCGCCTCCTCGTCGCGGCCGACCTCGCCATCTCGCGCGGGGAGCGTCCGAGCCGCGAGATCTCCGCGGAGGGCCTTGCGCACCGCACGTTCAAGTGGCTGGCGGTGATCGACCGGTCCGGATCGGTCGTCCCGATCGTGGGCGAGCCGCGCCCGGAAGCGCTCGACCCCGAAGCGCTCGAGCGCCTCGCCGCGCGGAAGGCCCTGGTCTCGGTCTCCACCCGCGGGGCGCCGCGCGTCCTCCTCGCGGTGGCGACCGCCCCCGGCACGGTCGTGATGGGAGAGCTGCACCCCGAATTCCTCTGGGGCACGACCGACGAGCTTCCGACCGAGACGGACTTCTGCGTCTTCGACGAAGCGACCGGCGCGGTCCTCCATTGCAACGCCAATCTCGACCGCAGCGTGGTCGACGCCATGCTCGCGGCGCGAAGCTCGAGCCTGAGGACGGCGAGCTGGCAGCGCGGCGGCGAGACGTGGCGCGGCATCGCGTGGCCGCAATTCATGCGCGCGGGCTTCGGGACTTCGGACTGGATCGTGGTCGCGAGCCAGCCGGAGCGCTTCCAGCTCGCGCGCGCCGTGGCCTTCGGCCGGCTCTACATCCCGGTGGTGGTCCTGGCCCTCCTCCTCGTGATCTGGATCAGCGTGCGGCAAGCGGGGCACATCGTGAAGCCCCTCGCGCGCCTGGCCGAGCGCGCCCGCGGCATGGAGAAGAACGACTTCCGCACGCGGCTGGATATCCGCACCGACGACGAGTTCGGCGAGCTCGCGACCGCCTTCGACAACATGTCCGGCAAGCTCGGGCGCCAGTTCGCGTCGCTCCAGGCGCTCTCGGAGATCGACCGCCTGATCCTCTCGACCGTCGACAGCGCCCAGGTGATCCGCACCGTGCTCCACCGCCTCGCGAGCGCGGTGCGGGCGGACGCGGTGACCGTGACGCTCCTCGAGCACGACAACGCGGACCACGCGCGCACGTACTTCCGGACCTCCGAGGGCGACGCGAGCCTGGAAATGGCGCGCCACGACATCCACGGCGGCGACCGCGGCATCCTCGAAGGCACGCCGGGCGGCCAGTGGGTGAAGCTCATGGGAACGGCGCCGGCCTACCTCGAGCGGCTGGTGCAGGTGGGAGCCACCACGGCGTACGTCCAGCCGGTCGTCTGGCGCGGGACGCTCTGCGGCGCGCTCGCGCTGGGCTACTGCGGCGAGTCGTCCCTGGACGAGGACGAGCGCCAGCACGCGCGCGAGCTCGCGGACCGGGTCGCGGTCGCGGTGTCCTCGGCCTGGCGCGACGAGCAGCTCTACGTGCAGGCGCACTTCGATCCGCTCACGGGCCTCCCGAATCGCCTCCTCTTCAAGGACCGCCTGGGGCAGGAGATCGCGCGCAGCCAGCGGGAATCGCTGCGCTTCGGCCTCCTCTTCGTGGACCTCGACCACTTCAAGACGGTGAACGACAGCTTCGGCCACACGACGGGCGACGGCGTGCTGCGCGAGACGGCGCGGCGCATCTCGCGCTGCATCCGCACGACCGACACCGTGGCGCGCCTGGGCGGGGACGAGTTCACGGTGATGGTCACGAACCTCCAGCATGCGCAGGAAGCGTGGCTCATCGCGGAGAGCATCGTGGAGTCGCTCTCGCGCGAGTACACGGTGAACGGCCAGCAATGCTTCCTGAGTGCCAGCGTGGGCATCGCCTCCTATCCCGGCGACGGCGCTTCGGCCGAGGAGCTCCTGAAGAGCGCGGACACCGCGATGTACCGCGCGAAGGCGGGCGGCCGCTCCCAGGCCGTCTACTTCGAGGAGCGCATGAACGCCGAGGCGGTCGCGCGCCTCACGCTCGACCGGGACCTGCGGGTCGCGATCGAGCGCGGCGAGCTGGAGCTCCACTACCAGCCCAAGATGGACCTTCGCTCCGGCGTCATCGTGGCGGCCGAGGCGCTCGTGCGCTGGCGCCATCCCACGCTGGGGCTCATTCCGCCCGATCGGTTCATCCCGCTCGCGGAGGAGTCCGGCTACATCGAGCAGGTCGGCCACTGGACGTTGGGCGAGGCATGCTCCCAGATGCGGCTCTGGCGCGAGAAGGGCTTCGAGCTGGAGAGCGTGTCCGTGAACGTCTCGCCGCGGCAGTTCCGCCGCCGAGGGCTCCTCGAGTTCATCCGCGACAGCGTGGCCGCCGCGGGGCTTCCCAGCGAATGCATCGGGATCGAGATCACGGAAGGCCTCTTGATGGAGCGCGGGGAGGCGGTGGAGAAGCTCCTGCATCGCCTGAGCGCCATGGGGCACCGCATCGCCCTGGACGACTTCGGCACGGGCTTCTCGTCGATGGCCTACCTCAAGCGCTTCCCGGTGCGCGAGATCAAGATCGACCGCGTGTTCATCGAGGGCCTGGGCCAGGGCGCCGATTCGGAGGCGATCGTGGCGGCCATCATCGCCATGTCGCACGCGCTGGGGAAGATCGTGGTGGCCGAAGGTGTGGAGACGCGCGAGCAGCTGGCGCTCCTCCAACGCATGGACTGCGACCAGATCCAGGGCTATCTCATCTCGCCGGCGGTCCCCGGCGCGGACTTCGAGCGCCTCGTGGGCGAGCGGGCCGCGGCGGCGGCCGCGGCGGCGTGACGGCGCGCTAGGGCGCGGAGGTCCCCGCGGCGAGCGGATTGCGGAACGCCGCGGCGACGAGCCATCCGAAGAAGGCGCTCACCAGGGCCGCCGCGACGATGTCCACGAAGAACTGCCCGTCGCCCGCGAGCAGCCGCGGCACGAGCGCCGACGGCGGCGCGGCGATGGTGCTCGTGGTCGCTCCCGCGACGAAGGCGAGGAGTGCCGCGCCGCCCACGCGGCGCAATCCCCGCGCGCGGCCGGCGATCGCCAGGGCGAACGTGAAGCACGCGCTCGCGACCAGGACCTCGACCACGTCCAGCAGCACGTAACGCATCGAGAAGGCGCTCGCCGAATCGGCGGCGGAGGTGTTGAGCGTCTCCCCGGCGGCGAACCACCACACCGCCTGGGCGGCGAGGAATCCCACGAAGAAGCTCACGATCGCGTTCCGCATCGCACCCTGCTCCATGGGCCGCCTTCCAGTTTTTCGAGTGCCGCCATGATAAGCCGCCCGGCGCCCGCCTCAAAGTCCCGTTTCGGTCGAACCGGCCTCGGTCGAACCGGCGGTTGACCCCGCCCTCCCGGCCCGCGACAATTCCGGATGGCCGACGATCCTGGGAAGCGGAGCCCCCGCACGCTCACCGCGCAGGGCATGGGCCGGGTGGCGCCGCCGCACGGCGACGTCGTGCCGCCGATCCACGTCTCCACCACCTACGAGCGGGCGGGGGACGGAAGCTATCCCGGCGGCCGGGTCTATTCGCGCGCGGACAACCCCACCTACGATGCGCCCGAGGCGGTCCTCGCCGCCCTCGAAGGCGCGGCCGGGGCGCTCCTCTTCGCCTCCGGCCAGGCCGCCGCCCAGGCCATCTTCCAGGCGCTCGCGCCCGGCGACCGCGTCCTGGCACCCCGCAACATGTATTGGGGACTGCGGAACTGGCTCACCGGCCCGATGGCGGCGTGGGGTCTTTCGGTCGAGCTCTACGAAAATGCCTCGCTGGACGACCTCCGTGCCCGCGTCCTGGCGGCGCCCACGCGGCTCGTGTGGATCGAGACGCCGGCGAATCCCACCTGGGACATCACGGACATCGCCGCCGCGAGCGCGATCGCGAAGGAAGGCGGCGCCGCGGTGGCGGTCGATTCCACGTGCGCGACGCCGGTCCTCACCCAGCCGATCGCGTTGGGCGCGGACCTCGTCATGCATTCGGC
>DATAMY010000074.1:0-34874 GCA_036266535.1 Usitatibacter sp.
TATTTCCTGGGCGTCGATCCCTCGCAGCTCCTGAACATCGCGCAGCAGGCGTCGGGGCCCGCCCAATCCGCGCCGGCGGAGCGCCAGGGGCCGGTCACCGACGAGATGGGCCACTTCGTGGCGCAGGTGCTGGCCTCCACCGAAAGCGTGTGGACCGGGATCCTCCAGCAGCAGGGGTCCGAATACCGGAAGCCGCACCTCGTCCTCTACGACGGCTCGACGCCGTCCGCGTGCGGAAGGGGAAGCGCCGCGATGGGCCCGTTCTACTGCCCGAACGACGAGCGCGTGTACCTGGACCTCTCGTTCTTCCGCGACCTGCAGACGCGCTTCCATGCGCCGGGGCGCTTCCCGGAGGCGTACGTGATCGCGCACGAGGTGGGGCACCACGTGCAGAAGCTCATGGGGATCTCGGACAAGATGGATGAGCTTCGCGGCCGCGCCTCGCGCGCCGAGTTCAACCAGGCGTCCGTCCGCCTGGAGCTCCAGGCCGATTGCTTCGCGGGCGTCTGGGCGAACCACGCGGGGACCGGCGCGCACATCACCAACGACGACATCGAGCAGGGGCTCGCCGCGGCTTCCGCGATCGGCGACGACCGCCTGCAGAAGCAGTCGCAGGGCTACGTGGTCCCGGAATCCTTCACGCACGGCTCGTCCGAGCAGCGCGTGCGCTGGTTCAAGCGCGGCATCGAGGGCGGGCGCGTCGCGGACTGCAACACCTTCGCGACGCGCTCGCTCTGAAGCGCCGGCCGGCTTATTTCGCCTCGCCGGCGGGCGCGGGGGCCTCTTCCTCGGGCGGCAGCACCTCGCGGGTCTCCAGGCCCGCGAGCTTCTCGCGGATCCGCGCCGCCTTGCCGGTGAGCCCGCGCAGGTAATAGAGCTTCGCGCGGCGCACATCGCCCTTGCGCTTCACCTCGATCGAGGCGAGCGACGGCGAGTAGGTCTGGAACGTGCGCTCCACGCCCTCGCCGCTCGACATCTTGCGGACGATGAAGGAGGAGTTGAGGCCGCGATTGCGCTTGGCGATGACCACGCCCTCGTAGGCCTGCTCGCGCTTCTTGTCGCCCTCGACCACCTGCACCTTCACGATGACGGTGTCGCCCGGGGCGAACTCGGGGATCTTGCGGTTCAGCCGCTTGATCTCTTCCTGCTCGAGCGTCTGGATCAGGTTCATTGCAGTTCCTTTCGTCATGGCCTTCCGGCCTTTCGCGTAGAGCCCGCGGTGTTCAATTCTGCCCCCGCTAGCGGGGACCCCAGGGGATGCGCGCGGTTTGTTGGTCTACTTCGCCTCCAGCTCTTCGCGGTACTCGGCGAGGAGCTTCCGGTCTTCCTTCGAGAGTGCTGTCTCGTCCAGCAGGTCCGGCCTCCTCTCCCACGTGCGCCCCAGCGCCTGCTTCCTGCGCCAGCGCGCGATCGCGGCGTGGTTGCCCGACAACAGCACCTCCGGCACCGCCTCGCCCTGCCACTTCTCCGGCCGCGTGTAGTGCGGCCAGTCCAGCATCCCTTCGGAGAACGAGTCCTCCGCGGCGCTCCTCGCGTCGTTGAGGCTCCCCGGAAGGCGCCTCACGAGGCAATCGATCAGCACCATCGCCGGCAATTCCCCGCCCGAGGTCACGTAGTCGCCGATCGAGACCTCCCGGTCGACGTGCTTCGCGACCACCCGCTCGTCGACGCCCTCGTAGCGGCCGGCGACGATCACGAGCCCTTCCTCGCCCTCCAGCCCGCGCAGGAGCTCCTCCGTGAGCCGCTCGCCCTGCGGCGACATCAGCACGACCTTCGGGCTCGCCGCGCCCGCCTCCCGCTGCCGGCGCTTCGCGGCGCCGATCGCGGCCTCCAGCGGCTCGGCCATCATCACCATGCCCGGCCCGCCGCCGTAGGGCCGGTCGTCGACCCTGCGGTAGGCGTCCGCCGTGAAATCCCGCGGATCCCACGTCTTCAGCCCGAAGAGCCCTTCCTCCAGCGCGCGCCGCGTGATGCCGTGCCGCGCGACCGCTTCCAGCATCTCCGGGAAGATCGTGATCACGTCGAACTGCTTCACGCGTCGTAATCCGCCTTCCAGTCCACCGTGATGCGCCGCGCCCCGCGCTCGATCGCGAGCACGTAGGCGGGGACGAAGGGAATCAGCCGCTCGATCGCGCCCTTCACCACCATCACGCTGCCGCCGCCGGTCTCGAGGAATCCCTCCACCGTCCCGAGCTGCCGGTCCTCCGTGTCCCGCACCTCGAAGCCCTCGAGGTCCACCTGGTAGAGCGCGCCCTCGTCTGGTGCGCCCAGCGCTTCCCGTGGTACCGCCACCGCGCTCCCGCGCAGCCGCTCCGCGGCGGTGCGATCCGCGCAACCCGCGAGCCGCGCGACCGGCCCCTTCGAGTGCACTTCGAACCCCTCGAGCGCCATCTCGCGCCAGCCGCCGGGAGCCTCCACGAGCCAGCGCGCGAAAGCGCCGAGCGCCTCGGGACGCTCCGTGTACGGCTTCACCTTGACCCAGCCCTGCACGCCGAAGGCGCCGACGATGCGCCCCATCGTGACGGGCTGCGCCGCGGCCCCGCCGGGGCGGGGCGAGTCCTCAGGCGGCGGCCGGCTTGCCGGCCGCTTCGGCCTTGCCACGCTTGATGATCTTCCTCACCGCGTCCGAAGGCTGCGCGCCGCGGCCGACCCAATGCTCGACGCGGTCGAGCGAGATGCGGTACTTGGGCTCCTGCCCGGCGGCCTTGGGGTTGTAGAAGCCGATGCGCTCGATGAAGCGCCCGTCGCGCGGCATGCGCGAATCGGCGACGACGATGTTGTAGAAGGGGCGGTTCTTGGCTCCGCCGCGGGCCATGCGGATGACGACCATGCGAGTTCCTTTTCCCGTTGATAACGGGCAACGTTGAAATCGTGGAAAGCCATTGATTATAGCAGCAATTCCGGGTATTCGCACCCGGCCGGGCGCCCTCCCCTAGAAGAGGAACTGCCCGTTCTTCGAGATCACCGCGAGCTCGACGTAGTGGCTCCCGTGGCGCGCGTCCGGGCCGAAGCTCACCACGTAGCCGCCCGCGTCGTACGGGTTCAGGGTCTGGAGCGCCCTGTAGACCGATTCCCGCGTGACCTCCCGCCCCGCGCGCCGGATCGCCTCCACCAGCACCTTGGCCGCGATGCACGCCTCGAGGTTCGTGTAGTTCACGTCCCGAAGGCCCGCGTGGCGGATGGCGGCGCCGCATTCCTTCACGACGGGGACCACGAGCTTCGCGGGCGGCGGCACGACGCCGGAGACCGAGACGCCCACCGCGTCCGCGCCCGCCTCCTTCGCGAGCTGGCTCGGGCCCACGAAGGAAAGCGTCGTCATGTTGTAGGGGTGCTTCGCCGCGTGCAGCATCTTCAGGACTTCGCTCGTCGACGCGTACGAGGTGGTGCCCACCACGATCTCCGGGTCGCTCGCGATGATCTCCTGCACCTGCGCGGGGGTCACGTCCTTGTTCCTGAGGAGCTTCACGCCCACCGGCTTCTTCCCGGCGGCCTTCATGATCCGCTCGACGGTGGCGTAGTTCTCGTTCCCGATCTCGTCGTCGTAGTGGATCACGGTCACGCGCGTGAGGCCGAGGTCGCCCCAGTGCTCCAGCACCTTCGCGAGCTCGTCCGCGTAGGAGGCGCGCATCGCGAAGACGTACGGGTTCTGGCGGTAGATCGCGTCCGCGCCGGTGAAAGGCGCGAAGAACGGCACGCGCTTCTCCTTCACGACCGGCATCGCATCGAGCGAGAGCGTGGTCGAGGCGAACCCGAAGAGTGCCACGACGTTGTCCTGGTTCACGAGCTTCGCCGCGTTGGCACCCGCGGTCTTCCGGTCGTTGCGATCGTCCAGCGAGACGAGCTCGATCGGCCGGCCGTGCACGCCGCCCGCCTCGTTCACCTTGCGGAAATAAGCGAGCGCGCCGTCGCGGATGTCCTTCCCGATGCCGGCGTTGGATCCCGTGAGCGGGGCGGACTGGCCGATCACGATGCGGTTGTCGGCGGCGGCGGGGAGCGCCAGGAGGGCCAGGGCGGCCGCGGCGAGCGCGATCGAGGTCTTCATGCTTCGCTTCCGTGCGGGTGCGGGACGTTCAGCGCATGCGGGGGACCATGCCCTTCATGCCGCGCAGCATCTTCCCGAGGTTGCCGCCGCGCATCATCTTCATCATCTTCTGCATCTGCTCGAACTGCGCGAGGAGGCGGTTCACCTCCTGCACCTGCACGCCCGCGCCCGCGGCGATCCGGCGCTTGCGCGAGGCCTTGAGGAGCTCGGGCTTCCTGCGCTCGAGCGGCGTCATGGCGTCGATGATGCCCGTCGTCCGCCTCAACGCCTTCTCCTGGAGCTCGGGCGAGGCCTGCGCCATCTGCGTCACCTGCGCGGGGAGCTTGTCCGCGAGGCTCGCGATGCCGCCCATCTTCTTCATCTGCTGGAGCTGCGCCTTGAAGTCCTCGAGGTCGAAGTCCTTGCCCTTGCGGAACTTCTCCGCGAGCTTCTCCGCCTCCTTCTCGTCGACCTTGGCGCGCGCCTCCTCGACGAGCCCCAGGATGTCGCCCATGCCCAGGATGCGCGAGGCCATGCGCTCCGGGTGGAAGGCCTCCAGGCCGTCCATCTTCTCCGAGACGCCGACGAACTTGATGGGCTTGCCGGTCACCTGGCGCACCGAGAGCGCGGCGCCCCCGCGCGCGTCGCCGTCCAGCTTGGTGAGGACCACGCCGGTCAACGGCAGCGCCTCGTTGAAGGCCCGCGCCACGTTCACCGCGTCCTGGCCCTGCATCGAGTCCACGACGAAGAGCGTCTCGATCGGCTTCACCGCCGCGTGGAGCTCGCGAACCTCGTCCATCATGGCCTGGTCGATGCCCAGGCGCCCGGCCGTGTCGACGATGAGGACGTCGTGGTAGTGCCGCTTCGCGTGGTCCAGCGCCGCGCGGGCGATGTCGACCGGCTTCTGCGACGCCTCCGACGGGAAGACGTCGACCTCGAGGTTCTTCCCGAGGGTCGCGAGCTGCTCGATCGCGGCCGGCCGGTACACGTCCGTCGAGACGAGGAGGATCTTCTTCTTCGACGTGGCCTTGAGGAGCCGCGCGAGCTTGCCCGCGCTGGTGGTCTTGCCCGAGCCCTGCAGGCCGGCGAGGAGGATCACCGCCGGCGGCTGCGTCGCGAAGTCGAGTCCTGCGCTCTGCCCCCCCATGAGCTCGACCAGCTCGTGGTGCACCACGCCCACGAGCGCCTGCCCCGGGGTGAGGCTCCCCACGACGTCCTGCCCGAGCGCCTTCTCCTTCACCTTGCCGATGAAGTCCTTCACGACCGGCAGGCCCGCGTCCGCGTCGAGGAGCGCCAGGCGCACTTCGCGGAGCATCTCCTGGACGTTGTCCTCGGTGATGCGGGAGTGGCCCCGGAGGGTCTTCACGACCGAGGAGAGGCGTTGCGTGAGGGCGTCTAGCATGGGGAATTGGTAAACTGTCAGGTCTTCGAGCAGGCGCGAGTGAAATGCCTGATTTGCTTTTGTATTTTAGCACCGCCGCGTGCTGGCTCCTCCTCTCGGCGGCGGCGTGGCGCGCGGCCCGTCCGGCGGTCGCGGGGGGCCCCTCGGCCCCGCGGGACGATGCCCGCCTCGAGGCCGCCTTCGTCCCGGTCGCCCTGGTCCTGAACGCCATGCTCCTCTACCGGAGCGTCGTGCGGCCGGACGGGCTGGACTTGAGCTTCGGGAACGGCGTCGCGGTGCTGGTCTGGCTTACCGTCCTCATCTACTGGGTGGCCGGGCTCGCGTTCCGGGGCCTCGCCGGCATCCTGGGGCTCATGTCCCCGGTCGCCTTCTGCGCCGTGGTGGTGCAGGCGACCACGATGAACGTCCACCACGTCGTGAACTACGGCGGCGACCCGCTCTTCGCGCTCCACTTCGCGATCGCGATGCTCGCCTACAGCCTCTTCTTCGTGGCGACCGTGCACGCGCTGGTGATGCTCGCGGAGGAGAAGTGGCTGCACCGGGGCGTGCTGCCGCCCTTCATCCGGAGCCTCCCGCCGCTCCTCGAGATGGAAGCGCTCCTCTTCCGCATCCTCTTCGCGGCCTTCGTGCTCCTCACGCTCACCGTGCTCTCCGGGGTCTTCTTCTCGGAGGAGCTCTTCGGGAAGCCCTTCACCTTCACGCACAAGAACGTCTTCGCGATCCTCTCGTGGTTCATCTTCGGCGGGCTCCTCGTCGGCCACCACGTGCGCGGCTGGCGCGGCCGCACGGCCGTCTACTGGACGCTCGCCGGCTTCACGGCCCTGATGCTCGCCTACGTGGGCAGCAAGGCGGTCCTCGAGCTCGTCCTGAGGCGCGGCTGAGGCCATCTCCTTGACGGACGCGGTCCCGCTCCGCTGGCTTTTCGTGGCCCTCGTGGCGCTCCTCGCGCTCTCGGGCTTCTTCTCGATGTCCGAGACCTGCATGATGGCGCTCAACCGCTACCGCCTGAAGCACCTCGTGCGCGAGGGGAACACGGGCGCCAAGCTCGCGGCGACGCTCCTCGCGCGCACGGACGAGCTCCTCGCGTTCATCCTCGCGGGCAACACCGTGATCAACGCGGCCACCACGATCCTCGTGGCCGAGATCTGCCGCCGGCTCTTCGGGACGGGCGACTACGTGCTCGCGATCGCCACCTTCAGCGCGAGCTTCGCCATCCTCATCTTCGCGGAGATCCTCCCCAAGATCCTGGGCGCCTCCTACTCGGAGACGATCGCGCTGGGCGCCTCCTACGTCCTCACGCCGTTGATCCGCGTGACGCGCCCGGTGATGTGGATCGTGAACGTGATCGTGCGCGCGTTCCTGCGGCTCCTCCATATCCGCAAGGTGGGGGAGGGCGCCGCGCAGCCGTTGAGCATGGGGGAGCTGCGGACCCTCGTCCTCGAGGGCGGGAAGTTCATCCCGAAGAAGCACCGGTCGATCTTCCTGAACCTCTTCGAGCTCGAGGACATGACGGTCGACGACACCATGACGCCGCGCGGCCAGATCGAGGCGATCGACCTGAAGGACGACATCGAGGACCTCCGGAACGCGATCGCCACGGCCCACCACACGCGGCTCGTGGTTTGCGAGGGCGGCCTCGACAATACGGTGGGCACGCTCCACGTCCGGAAGGTCCTGAACGCCACGCGCCGCGACGAGCTGGACGTCGAGGGACTGCGCGCGATCATGCGCGACCCCTACTTCGTCCCGGAGGGCACGCCGCTCCTCACGCAGCTCTCGAACTTCCAGGAGAACCAGCGCCACATGGGCCTCGTCGTGGACGAGTACGGGGAGATCCTGGGCCTCGTCACGATGAAGGACATCCTCGAGGAGATCGTGGGCGAGTTCACGAGCCAGGCGATCGGGAGCGCGGCGCTCTTCCACAAGGAAACCGACGGCAGCGTGATCGCGGACGGCACGTGCTCGCTGCGCGTGCTCAACCGCAAGGCGGGATTCGACTTCCCGCTCGAGGGGCCGAAGACCATCAACGGCCTGGTGCTCGAGCAGCTCGAGGACATCCCCGAGGCGGGCACCGCCCTCGTCGTGGCGGACCACGCGGTCGAGATCCTGCAGGTGCAGAACCGCATGGTGAAGGTCGTGCGGATCCTGCCGAAGCCCGCGCCCGCGCGCGAGGCACGAGCCGCCTAGCGCCGTTCTGCGGTAGTCCCGTACCGCGCGACGAACGCGCGATCGATCCGGTCCTTCCAGGCCCACACCCAGTCGCCCTCCCACGAGAAGCCGTTCCACACCGCGACGGCGTGGCGGTTGCCCGTGGAGACCAACGCGAGGTAGCGCGGATTCGTCACGTGCGGAGCGAGCTCGCCGCCCGCGACCGCGGCCCGCAGGTTCGCCGCGAGCGCCGGTCCCGCGCGCACCGCGAAGACGCCGGCCTTCGCGTGGGGCCGCCCCTGCACCGCGGCGCAATCGCCCGCGCCGAAGACGTCCGGGTGCGAGACGGAGCGCAGGCGCTCGTCCGTGAGGAGGAAGCCGCGCTCGTCCGTGGAGAAGCCCGACGCCCGGATCCACGGATGCGCGGCCCCTCCGGTCGCCCAGAAGACGGCGTCCGACGTGAACTCGAGCCCCTGCTCCAGCCGCACGTAGTCCGGTCCCACCTCCATCACGGCGCTTCCGGTGTGCGCGCCGATGTTGCGCCGCCGAAGCTTGGCCTCGAGGCGCCTCCTCGCTCCCAGGGGGAACTCCGGCACCACGAGCCCGGTGTTCGTCACCACCCGCACGTGGGCCCACGCGAGCCCCAGCTCCTGGCGGAGGCGATATTCCATCGCGAGCGCGAGCTCGACCCCCGCCGCGCCGCCGCCCACCACGGTCACCGCGCCGATCCGTCCCTCGCGCGCGCGCACGATCGTGTCGCTCCAGCCCTTCACCGCGCGCTCGAGCGGCCGCATCACGACGGCGTGCCGGTCCACGCCGCGGACGTCGCTCGCGAAGGGCGTCGTGCCCACGTCGAGCGAAAGCACGTCGTACGGAATCCGCGCGCCGTTGTCGCACACCACCTCGCGGTCCGTGGTGTCGATGCGGATGGCGCTCGCCTGCACGAGCGACACCTGCGCCCGCTCGGCCAGGGCACGCAGATCGATCGTGCACTGGTCGATGTCGTAGTGGCCCGCGAAGAGCCCGGGCACCATGCCGGAATAGGTGAGCCACGGATACGGCGTGACGAGCGTGGCGTTCCGCGCGGTCTCGGGATGGAGCGCCAGGTCGTGGAGGACCTCGACGTGCGCATGCCCGCCGCCGAGGAGCACGAGCCGCTTCAACGCGTGCCCCCGGCCACCTCGAAGCGGAAGTCGCCGAACCAGGCGGTCGCGGACTCGCCCGTCTGGTCCGTGTCGTTCCCCGCGGCCACGCCCGAGATCGTATGGAGCGGCGCGTTGTCGCCGAACGCGGCGCGGTAATCCGCCGCGACGTCGCGCCGCTCTTCCACCCACTCGCCCGCGCGCCCGGCGCCGCTCTCGAGGACGATCACGCGCACCCGGTCGGTGTACGCGCTCCACGCCGAGGTGCCGGCGGGATGGCGGTTGTCCCACACGTAGCAGAGCGCGGCCGCGGGCAGGGCCTCGCCGTAGAGGAGGCGCGCGAGCGCCAGCTTCACGCGTGCGCCGAGCGGAAGCTCGCGCGGCGGCACGTCGAAGAAGACGTAGACGCGCGCCGCGAAATCGTCGCCGCGCTTCGTCGCGAGATCGGCTTTTTCCACCACGCGATCGACTTTCCAGCGCCAGGCGAGGACGGGGCTTCGCGACGGATCGAGCGCGAGCGCCTGCGCCGCGGTTCCCGCCGCGTCGGCCGAACGCACGCGCAGGACCGTGACGCCGGCATCGTCCACCAGCGCCGCGTCCGTTGCGCGGGCGTGCGGCGGGACGAGGAGCCGCCACGGGGCGGGGAGCGCGCCCGGCGGCGAGGCTGAGAACGCGCGCAATGCCGGCGCGTCCGCCGCGAGCGCGAAGGGCGCCGCGGCGGCCAACGCCATCGCGGCGAGCCTCACGAGAGCACCTCGGGGAGGAGCCCCTCGCGCTGGAGCCGCGCATAGTCGTCGGGGCGGTCGACGTCCCAGAGCGGGGGGAGCTCGGTCCACGACGCGCCCGCCGCGCGCAGCCGCTCGCGCGTCCGCGTCATCACGGCGGCGGTGCCCCACGGGACATCCTCGAAGACGCCTTCGATCGGCCGCGCGAGGCCCACGAGCACGTAGCCGCCGTCCTCCGCGGGCACGAAGACCGCATCCTTGCCGCGCAGCGCCTGCGCCGCCGCGTGGAGATGCGCCACGGCGAGCGCGGGGCAGTCGGCGCCGATCACGAGGAGCCGCGCGCCGTCCCGCCACGCGCGCTCGAACGCATGGCGCATGCGCGCGCCGAGATCGTCTCCGCGCTGCGGATCGAGCCGCGCGCCGAACTCCTCGGCGCACCGGGCGAAGAAGGGATGGGCCGTGTCCGGCGCGCACCAGAGCGATACGGGGCCCAGGCGCGCGTGGACGGCCGTCGAGAGCGCGTGCCGCACGAGGCCCGCATGCAGGCTCGCGGCGGCGTCCGCGCCCAGGACGCCGGCGAGGCGCGTCTTCACGGCGCCGGGAACCGGGGCCTTCGCGAACACGGCGATCGCCGTGTCAGGTGGAGGTGCGCTCGACGTCATAGCGGCGCGCGAGCCGGTGGGGATCGACGCCCAGCGAGTAGGCGAGGCGCAGCCGCCACATGAGCAGCACCGTGGCGAGCGTGCCGCGCCGCTCCCATCGGCGGCCGGACGTGACGACGCGCTGCGGGAGGCACGCCGGGCGGGAGATGCGCTTCAACGCGGAGGAAAGCGCCACGTCCTCCATCAGCGGAATGTCCGGGAAACCGCCCGCCGCCTCGAACGCGTCGCGCCGCGCGAACATCGCCTGGTCGCCCGTCGCGATGCCGGTCGCCCGCGAGCGGGCGTTCATCGCCGCGCCGACCACGGCGAGGAGCGGGCTCGCGCCCTCGATCCGCACGTCGAAGCGCCCCCACGCCCGCGCGCCGTCCGAGAGTGCGCCGCGGATCGCCTCCGGGGCGTCCGGCGGAAGCCGCGTGTCCGCGTGCACGAAGGCGAGGAGGGCTCCGCCGCTCGCCCGGGCGCCGGCGTTCATCTGGGAGGCGCGCCCGCGGGGAGCCTCGATCACGCGGTCGGCGAGCGGCGCCGCGAGCCGGCGCGTGGCGTCGCGGCTTCCGCCGTCGACCACGACCACCTCGACCTCGCGCGCGCGCATCGGCTGCAGGGCTTCGAGCATGCCGGCGATGCCCGCGGCCTCGTCCAGCGCGGGGACGATGATCGAGAGGGGAAGCATGGGGCGATTGTAACTTCGCGCGCCCTTGCGGCTCAGGGTTTCGCGTCGTTCAACGACCAGTCGTAGTCGAGGAAGGCCACCTCGGGGGTCCCCGCCCGGATCGCCGCGCGGTCTTCCGGGCGGTCGGCGAGGAGGTCCGCGTACTTGCCCAGCATCGATTTCACCGACGTATACCCGTGCCAGCCGTGCTCGAAGTCCTTCCCGTACCAGTCGAAGATCCGGGAGACCTCCAGCCGGCGCGACTCCGGGTTGTAGCGGTTCCGCGTGCGGTCCGAGAGGAAGCGGCGCATCGCGTCCTCGAGCTGGGCGTCCAGCCGGTCCGGCAGGAACGGTTCCTTCCGCAGCATCGGGCATCCGACCGAGGCGCACACGACCGCCACGTGCACGCGCGGCTCGTCGTACGCCCCCTCCTTGCGGAGCATCTCGTGCTCGATCCGGTCGAGGTACGCGGGCTCGCCGAAGAGCGTGAAGAACTTGTCCTTCCACGGGTTCCCGAAGAAGCTCCCGAAGTCGCGGATCGACTGGAGCGCGGGATAGCGCGTGAGGATCTTCTTCACCGTGAACGCGTTGTACGCATTGATGAGGAAGGCCTCGCGCTGCGGCTGGGTCCACGCGTCGAACTCCGCGCGCGTGACCTTCTGGAAATCGCCCAGCACGGCGGCGAGCTTCGTGCCGTCGCGCGCCATGCCGGCGTAGTCCACGCGCGAGGAGTTGCCCTCCGGGAGGTAGCGCACGTGCTTCTCGAGGAGGGCGCCCCACGCGGCATAGCCGTGGTCGAACGCGGCGGCGGGGAGCGCGGCCGCGCAAGCCGCGAGCGCCAGGAGGAGGCGGGCGATCGCGCGCGCCGGGGCGCGCAGGGCGTCAGTCATGGGCATGGCTCTCCGCGGCATCGTGGTAGGGCCGCTTGTCCGAAAGCCGGAAGAGGCCGGCGAGGACGCGGCCCAGGCCCGCGTCGCCGCGGGTCCAGTCGTTGTAGCGCGAAGCGAGCGCCATCTGCCCCCGCGTCACGCGCGAGCGGCGCCAGGCGCCCGCCGCGTACTTGTTCGCCTCGGCGACGGTGGGATAGGCATGGATCGTCGAGAGGATCCCGTTCAGGCCCACGCCGTGCCGCATCGCCGCGACGATCTCCGCGAGGATCTCGCCCGCATGCTCGCCCGCGATCGTGGCGCCGAGGATGCGGTCGCTGCCGGGACGCGTGAGCACCTTGAGCATCCCTTCGGCGGCGCCGTCGGCGATGGCGCGATCGAGGTCGTCGATGCCGTACACCGTCGCCTCGTACGGGATCTTCTTCTCCTTCGCTTCCGTCTCGTTCAGGCCCACGCGCGCGACCTCCGGCTCCGTGAACGTGACCCAGGGGACGACCGAGTAGTCGACGCGGAACTTCCGGAACCGGCCGAAGAGGGAATTCACGGCGCAGTACCACGCCATGTGCGCGGCGGTGTGCGTGAACTGGTAGGGGCCGGCCACGTCGCCGCACGCGAAGATGTTCGGATAGATCGTGGCGAGGTGCTCGTCCACCTCCACGGTCTTCTGCCTGGTGAGCGGGACGCCCAGCTCCTCGAGGCCGTAGCCGGCGGTGTTGGCGACCCTTCCCACGGCGCAGAGGATCTCGTCGCAGGCGATGCGCACCTCGCGGCCCTCGTGCTCCGCGACGATCACCTTCTCCGCGCCCTCGACGCGGACCTCCTTCGCCTTGTGGCCGGTGAGGACGGCGATCCCCTCGGCGCGGAAGCGGCGCTCGACCAACGCGGAGAACTCCGGGTCCTCGCGCACCATGAGCCGCGGCAGCATCTCGACCTGGGTCACTTCGGCGCCCAGCCGCGCGAAGCATTGGGCGAGCTCGCAGCCGATGGGGCCGCCGCCCAGCACCGCGAGGCGGCGCGGAAGCTTCCGGAGATCCCACACGGTGTCCGAGGTGAGGGGCCGCGCTTCGGCGAGCCCGGGAATCGGCGGGATGAATGGGCGCGCCCCCGCCGCCACCACGATGGCCTTCGTCGCGAGCGTGCGCGTCCCGCCGCCCGCGAGCGCCACCTCCACCGTCCAGGGCGACGAGATGCGCGCGCTTCCCTGCAGGCACTCGACGCCCATCCGCGTGTAGCGCTCGACCGAATCGTGGGGCTCGACCCGGCGGACCACCGCCTGCACGCGCTCCATCACCTCCGCGAAGTCCACGTCGAAGCGCGCCTCGCGCACGCCCAGGTCGCGCGCGCGGCGCATGTCCGCGAGGAGGCGCGCCGTGCGGATGAGCGCCTTGGACGGCACGCAGCCCGTGTTCAGGCAATCGCCGCCCATGCGGTGCTTCTCCACGAGGGTGACCTTCGCCTTCACCGCGGCCGCGATGTACGCCGTGACGAGCCCGGCGGAGCCGGCGCCGATCACGACGATGTTCCGGTCGAACTTCTTCGGCCGCGGCCAGCGCGCATAGACCTTCCTCGCCTTCATCGCGTCCAGCACGCGCTTCGCGAGGAGCGGAAAGAGTCCCAGGGCCACGAACGCGGCGACGAGCCCCGCCGAGATCCGGAACTGCCCGAGCTGCGTCCCGGCGTAGACGTAGACCACCGTGCCCGCGAGCATGCCGACCTGGCTCACCCAGTAGAAGGTCCAGGCCTTGATCGGCGTGAGGCCCATCACGAGGTTGATCACGAAGAACGGGAACGCCGGCACGAGGCGGAGCGCAAAGAGATAGAACGGCCCCTCGCGCGCGATGCCCGCGTTCACGGGTTTCAGCTTCTCGCCGAAGCGCGCCTCAACCCAGTCGCGCAGCACGAAGCGCGACGCGAAGAACGCGAGCGTGGCGCCGAGGGTCGAGGCGAACGACACGATCACGGTGCCCCAGAGGAGGCCGAAGATGGCGCCCCCCGCGAGCGTCATGATCGCGGCGCCCGGGAGCGAGAGCCCGGTCACCGCGACGTAGATCGCGAAGAACGCCGCGGCGGTGCCGAGCGGGTGCCCGGCGAAATACGCCGCGATCCCGGCGCGCTGCGACTGGAAATAGTCGAGCGTCACGTAGCGGTTCAGGCCGAGCGCGAAGAACGCGGCGACCAGCGCTGCGACGAGGGCGAGGACGGCGAGGCGGGCCTTGGTCATCGGAGCTCCTGGAGAGCGCGCCCGCGGGTCGGCCGGGCGCGGGCCGCCTTACGCGGCGGCCGCGATCCGGGGCGCCGCGAGCGCGAGGTCGTGGCGGGGGCCCTCGACGATCCGGCGGTGGTACGACGCGTGCGCGGGCGATCCGGGAGGCCAGCTCGCGAGGAAGCGCCCGAGCCAGCGCGCGTGGTCGTAGTCGACGCGCAAAGCCTCGACGTGCGCGCCGGCGACCTCGGCCCCGTAGACCCGCTCGGGCCCGGCGAAGGCGCGCGTCGCGATCCGCGTGAGGATGCCGTGGCGCATCCCGGCGAAGTTCGGCATTCCGGCTGCGCCGTTGTTCGCCACCGCCGCGCGCCGGCCGTCGACCTCGAAGAGGCGCAGCGCCGGAAGACACGTGTGCGTGCTCGCGAAGGCGTCGACGCGCGCGTCGCGGAACGCGCTCGCGATCCAGCGGGCATGGGCGGGCTCGTCCATCCGGTCCTGCGCGAAGCCCCAGCCCGCGAGAGACGCCGCGTCGCCGTGCACGATGCCGATCCGCGCCTCGCCCACGCGCGCGGTGAGGTGCATGGGAAGCGAGCCCAGGCGCTCGCGCGACTCCGGGGCGAGCCGCGCGGTCGCGCGAAGGCGCGTCATGATCTCGTTGGAGCGCGAGACCTCCGCGTCGCTCACGTCCGCCGGATACGCGCATCCGCAGCCCGCGTCGCTCTCGTCCACGGCGACCTCCGTCTCGACGTTCCCGCGGAGCGCCGCGTGGCGGAGCACTTCGCGCGTGACCGTGGAGAAATCGTCCGGCCGCACGTCGAACCAGTGGAAGTCGCCGTTGAAGACGAGCTTCACGGCGGGGCCCTCGCGCTCCGCGAGCGCGTGCACGCCCGCCAGCGCCTCGAGGTTTCCATAGAGGCCGCCCACCACGTAGAGGACGTCCGCCTCGAGCTCCGGCTCGCGGTCGAAGACGCGCGGGGAATATCGGTAGGGAAGCGGGCAGTTGCGCCCCGGACGCGGCTCGGGCGCGGCGCTGTCGCGGAGCGCGGGCTTCGCGCTCAAGCGAGCGCCCCGCCGCAGCTCGACCCCTGCCCCGCCGTGCACCCGTAGCAATGGTCGCGCACCACGATGGGATTGCCCTCGAGGTCGCGGCGCATCGCCTGCGTGATGTGCACCCGGGGCCGCCCGTCCACGCGGAGCGCCAGGCCCAGCATCTGGTTGAAGTCGCAGTCGTAGAGATAGCCGCGCCAGTCCACGGAGAGGAGCGAGCGGCACATCACCGTCTCGAGGTTCTGGTCGCGGTGCGCGCCGCGAAGGAGCGCCATGTACGCGCCGAACTGCCCCTTGGTCACGAGCGTGGATCCGAAGCGCTGGATCGGCATGTTCGCGATCGTGAGGAGGCGGTTGAAGGCGATGCCCTCGCGCTCGCCCAGGATCCGCCGGTAGTCCGCCTCGAGCTTCTCCTGCGCGGGCGGCAGCGTCGCGCCCTGCGGGTTGTACACGAGGTCCAGCGTGAGGCCGCTCCCGGGCGCCCCGTAGCCCAGGGCGTTCAGCTCCCGGATGGCCGCGATGCTCGTCTCGTAGACGCCCTTGCCGCGCTGGCGGTCGACGAGCTCCGGCGTGTAGCACGGGAGCGAGGCGACGACCGCGACGCCGTGCGCCGCGAGGAACCGCGCGAGGTCCTCCTGGCCCGGCTCGTGGAGCACGGTGAGGTTGCAGCGGTCGATCACCGCGGCGCCCGCGGCGCGCGCCTCGATGACCAGCATGCGGAAATGCGGATTCAGCTCCGGCGCGCCGCCCGTGAGGTCGAGCGTCGAGGCCCCGCTCGCCCGGAGGAATTCCACGACCTGCCGCGCGGTGGCTTCCGTCATCGATTCGGTGCGCGTGGGACCCGCGTTCACGTGGCAATGCAGGCACGACTGGTTGCAGACGTACCCGAGATTCACCTGCAGCGTCTCGAGGCGCCTGCGGGCGAGCGGGGGGAAGTCGGTGTCGGCGAGCAGGGGCAGCGTGGCGTGCATGCGGGTCGGGTCCTCAGGCTGGGTCTCGTGCGTCGCGAACGCCCGGTCGAATCGATCTTACCAAACGGGGCCTTCGGGAGCCGGGGCGGGGGCCCCAAACCGACAACACGGCCGCGCGGGCCCTATTCCCGGCCGGCCGCCGGCGACGTACCATCGGTTCCCCAGCGATCGGAGGCGCGCCTTGTTCGAGTCCGCGGAGATCGGCCACAAGCTCGCCAAGGCGGTGTACAAGCGCGAGGAGCCGCTCCTGCGCCAGCGCCTGCTCGCCCTCCAGTACCAGCTCCTCGAAAAGGGCGGCTTTCCCGTCATCATCCTCGTGAACGGCGTGGACGGCGCGGGGAAGGGCGAGACGGTGAACCTCCTGAACGAGTGGATGGATCCCCGGCACATCCGCACGCGCGCCTTCGGCCCGCCCACGGAGGCCGAGCGCGAGCGCCCGGAGATGTGGCGCTTCTGGCGCGAGCTTCCGCCCAAGGGGCACATCGGCATCCTCTTCGGCTCCTGGTACACGGACCCGATCCTCAAGCGCGTGATGGGCCACGAGAAGCGCGCCCGGTTCGAGCTGCGCCTGGAGGCCATCCGCCATTTCGAGCGGATGCTGGTCTCGGAAGGCGCGCTCCTCCTCAAGCTCTGGTTCCATCTCTCCAAGAAGGCGCAGAAGCGGCGGCTGAAGGCGCTTTCCTCCCGCAAGGAGACGGCTTGGCGCGTGGGCCCGGGCGACTGGGAGCGCTTCGAGCACTACGACAAGTTCATCGACGTCTGCGAGGATGCGCTGCGCGAGACGGGTACGGGCGAAGCGCCGTGGGAGGTGATCGAGGGAAGCGACCACGAGTACCGCTCGCTCACGGCGGGGCGGCTCCTGCGCGACGCCCTCGCCGCGCGGCTGAAGGGAAAGGGCCCGCCGCTCTCCCCCGCCCCGCCGCCGCCCGCGCCCCCGATCGACGGGCGGACGCTCCTCGAGTCGTTCGACTACAAGCGGAAGCTCGACCGGCCCGCGTACGCGCGGCGGCTGCTGAAGCTCCAGGGCGACGTGAACCGCCTCACGCGGTCGAAGAAAATGCGCGAGCGCTCCGTCGTGATGGTGTTCGAGGGCATGGACGCGGCCGGCAAGGGAAGCACCATCCGGCGGATCACGCAGGCGATGGACGCGCGCTTCTATCGCGTGGTGCCGGTCGCGGCCCCCACGGACGAGGAGCGCGCGCAACCCTACCTGTGGCGCTTCTGGCGGCACGTCCCGGCGCACGGCCAGGCCGTGATCTTCGACCGCTCGTGGTACGGCCGGGTGCTCGTCGAGCGCGTGGAGCGCTTCTGCACGGAGTCGGACTGGATGCGCGCGTACCACGAGATCAACGACTTCGAGGAGCAGCTCGTGGGCTCCGGCGCCATCGTCGTGAAGCTCTGGCTCGCGATCTCCTCGGCCGAGCAGCTGCGCCGCTTCAAGGCGCGGCAGTCGACGGCGTACAAGCGCTTCAAGATCACCGAGGAGGATTGGCGGAACCGGAAGAAGTGGCCCGCCTACGAGCGGGCGGTGAACGACATGATCGAGCGCACCTCGACCGACCCGGCGCCATGGAACGTGATCGCCTCGGACGACAAGCTCTTCTCGCGGATCGAGGCGATCGAGCGGCTGTACCACGCCATGAAGGCGGCGCTTTGAGGCGCGCAGGGACATGAGCCTCACCGCGCTCTTCCAGCGGCAGATCGCCGCGGCGATGGCGATCGCCGTGGTCCTCGCTCTTTTCCTCCTCTGGCGGCGCCCGGCCGATCGCCCGAGCATCCGGAACGCGCTCATTCTCCTCGGCCTCTGCGGCGTCGCGCAGATCGTGGACGCCGTCGCCCGCTCCATGGGCGGGCTCGTGACCTCGAGGATCGCCGCGGACGCCGCGAGCGTGCTGGTCGGGCTCGTGCTCATTCGCCTCGCCGTCCTCTTCACGTTCCGCGTGGCGCTCGCGGCCCTGGGCTCGCGCCCGGCGCGCATCGTGGAAGAGCTCGCGACCGTCTTCATCTTCGCCGCGTGGGGCTTCGTGTGGCTGCGCCTGGCCGGCGTCGACCTCGCGAGCCTCGTCACGACCTCGGCGATCATCACCGCGGTGATCGGCTTCTCCATGCAGCAATCGCTCGGGAACGTGCTGGGCGGCGTGATGCTGCAGCTCGACCGGTCGTTGAGGCCCGGGGACTGGGTGCGCGTGGACGACGTGAGCGGACGCATCGTCGAGATCACCTGGCGCCATACCGCGATCGAGACGCGGAACGGCGAGACGGTGGTGGTCCCCAACGGCTGGCTCATCCAGAACCGCTTCACCGTGCTCGGGACGCGCGCGGACCCGGGTGCCCCGTGGCGCCGCTGGATCCGCGTGAACGTGGACCTCTCCGCCAACCCGGCGGACGTCTGCCGCGTGCTCGAGGACTCGGTGCGCAACGCCACCATCGAGAACGTCGCGGCGTCGCCGCCGCCCTCCGCGGTCCTCATGGACTTCGGGGCGCGCTACGGCAGCTACGCGCTTCGCTACTGGGTGATCGACCGCGCGCCGGACGACGCGACGGACGGCCGCGTGCGCCTGCACATGGCCGCCGCCCTCGCGCGGCACGGGATGCGGCTGGGCGTGCCGTACATGGAGCAGCTCGAGGTCCGCGACGACGACGCGCACCGGAACGCCGAAGCGCAGGCCGAGCACCGCCGGCGGGTGGCCGCGATCGCCGCCGTCGAGCTCTTCGCGCCGCTCTCGGAGGCGGAGCGCGAGTCGCTCGCGGCGCACCTCGTCTACGCGCCCTTCGCGGCGGGCGACGTCATGACGCGCCAGGGCGCGGTCGCGCATTGGCTCTACCTCATCGTCTCCGGGACCGCGGACGTCTCGGTCGAGACCCCCGCGGGACGGCGCGACGTGGGGACGCTCGGCCCGGGCGAGGTGATGGGCGAGATGGGGATGATGACCGGAGCGCCGCGCCGGGCGACCGTCACCGCGCGCACGGACATCGCGTGCTATCGCCTCGACAAGTCGGGATTCGCGGAGATCCTGCGCAACCGCCCCGACATCGCCGAATCGATCTCGCGGATCCTCGCAGCCCGCGCGGCGGAGCTCGCCGGCCGCGCGGCCACCGCGCCCGTGCCGCTCGCGCCCCATCGGGACATCCTCGAGCGCATCCGCCACTACTTCGGGATCGCGGAGAAGAGCTCCGTCGACTAGGCGAGCACCAGCCGCACGCGGTTGCGGCCGTAGACGTACGCGTATTCCGCGGTCGCGGTGAGGCCCTGCGCGAGGAGGACGCCCAGCCCGCCTTCGCGCCGCACCCCGGCCAGCGCCTCCAGCATGTCGCGCGTGCCCGGCGCGAACGGGTTGAAGGGCGCCGCGCGATCCTCGTAGGTGAGGTGGATCCGGTCGTCCGAGCGCTCGAGCGTGATCCAGACCGGCGCGTCGCTCCCGCCGTGATGGCCGTGGCCCACCGTGTTGAGGAAAAGCTCCTCCACGACGAGGTTCGCCTTGAGGCAGGCCTCGCGCGGAACCGCCGCGGAACGGCAGAAAGCGTCGATGAACGTCCGCGCGTCGCGCCAGGCTTCCTTCCGGGACGGAAACATCCCCATCCTGCTTGTGACGGCCTTCACAAGTGCACCCCAGGTTTTTTGGGCATCATTAGGGACGCGAAAGCGCCTTTTGGCAAGGAGAACGGCAATGCGCAAGACCCTGATGGCGGCGATGGTGGCGGCGATGTCGCTTCCCGCGCTGGGCGCCGATGTGGGGATCGTGAAGGTCTCGAACGGCTCGGTGAGCCTCGAGCGGGAAGGCGCGCGCATCCCGGCCGCCGTCGGCACGCCCGTCCAGGTCTCGGACGTGGTGGTGACCGGCGCGGACGGCGCCGCCGGCATCACGTTCAGCGACAACAGCTTGGTCTCCGTCGGTCCGGACAGTCGCTTCGCGATCGACCGCTACGCGTTCGACACGACGACCTACGCCGGCGAGTTCCAGGGCACCCTCAGCAAGGGCCGGCTCGCCGCGGTCTCCGGCAAGATGGTGAAGCAATCGCCGGAATCCATGAAGATCCGCACCCCGTCCGCGATCATGGGCGTCCGCGGCACGGAGTTCGTGGTCCAGGTCGACGAGCCCGCGAAGCCCGCGCGGCAGTAGGGACTCCTTGGCAAGGCTCCTCGCCGTCCTCTTCGCGGCGGCGCTCGCCGCGGGCTGCGCCACGCAGCCCGTGTCGCCCGCGCTTTTCGCGGTGCTGCCCGCGCCGGACGGCCACATCGGCGCGATCGCGGTGGAGCACGGCGGCGAGCGGCGCGTGATCGACACCGCCTACGGGTTCCAGCAGCTCGCCTCCGACGGTTCCCTCAAGCCGGGCCAGCTCACGCAGGCCGAGGTGAGGACCCGCTTCGGCAGCACGCTCGAGGCGCTTCCCGCCGCGCCCGCGAGCTTCACGCTGTATTTCCTCGAGGGGAGCGACGAGCTCACGCCGCGCTCGAAGGACGACCTCGAGCATGTCTTCGCCGAGATCCGCCACCGGCCGCTGCCGGACATCGTCGTGATCGGGCACACGGACACGATCGGCGGCTTCCGTTACAACGACCGCCTTTCGCTCGCCCGCGCCGGCCGCATGCGCGAGCTCCTCGTCGAGCGCGGCGTCCCTGCCGAGCGGATCCAGGTCCGCGGACGCGGCAAGCGCGAATTGCTGGTGCCCACCGAGGACGAGATCCGCGAGCCGCGCAACCGGCGGGTCGAGATCAACGTCCGCTGACGCGCGCGTACCGCTAGCCGCCTTCCCAGCGCAGCGCGAGGAGCGTGATGTCGTCGGAGAGCTCGGCGCCGCGCGCGAACTTCTCGACATCCGAGCGCACCTGCCGCACGACCGCGTCCGGCTCGGACTCGTCCGCAAGCCACGTGAGCGTCGCCCGCAGCCGCTCGGAGGTGAAGAATCCGCGCTCCGGGTTCATCGCCTCGGTCACGCCGTCCGTCACGACGCAGATCCATTCGCCCGGCACGAGCGTGCGCCGGCCGGTGGGATAGGCGTACCCCTCGATCACGCCGAGCGGCGGCCCCCCGGAAGCGGCGAAGCGCTCCGGAACGCCGCGCGGCGCGCGCGCGAAGGGCGCCTCGTGGCCGGCATTGGCATAGAGGAGCTCGCCCGTGAGGAGGTCCAGCACGCCCGCCAGCACCGTCACGAAGAGGTGCTCCGGGTTCTCGCGCGCGATCGCGGCCTGGGCCCGCGCGAGCACCTCGCCCACGGGCGCGCCGGGCGCGGCGAGCGCGGCGCTCTTGATCTGCGATTTCGCCGACGCCATGAAGAGCGCCGCCGGAAGTCCCTTGCCGGAGACGTCGGCCACCGCGAAGAAGAGCCGCCGGTCGTCCAGGCGGAAGCAATCGTAGAAATCGCCGCCCACGGATCGCGCGGGCTCGAGGAACGCCGCGATCTTCAGGCGCCGGTCCTCGCCCAGCACCTCGTGCGGGTCCGGAAGGAGGCCCATCTGGATGCGCTTCGCCGCATCGATCTCGCCGGCCACGCGCGCCGCCTGCTCGCGCAGCTGGCGCCGCTGCCGCTCCGCCTCCGAGAGCGCGCCCACGACCACGCTGCCGTAGACGCCCACCGCGCCCAGGATCGGCCACGACGGGTCGAGGAGGAGCCCGAAGCGCGCGAACGCGGCGAGCGCCGCGCCCGCCATGAGGATCACCGCCAGGGCGACGACCTGGATGCCGACCAGCGCGCGCACGCGCGGAAACGCGACCACGATGGCCGCCGCGAGGGCGAGGAGGAGTCCGGCTTCCACCCACGGCGCCCAGCGCGGGCGCAGGAGCGAGACGCCGTCGAAGACGTTCTCCACGAGCTGCGCGTGGATCTCGATTCCCGGCACCGTCTCGCCCAACGGCGTGGTCTTCATGTCGACGAGCCCCGCGCCCGCGATCCCGATCATCACCACCTTCCCCGCGAGCCGCGCGGGATCGAGCTTGCCCGCGAGCACGTCGGCCGCCGAGACGAAGCGCGCCGGCTCGTGCGGCGAGAAGCGCAGCCACGCGTTGCCGTCGGCCTGCATCGGGACGGTGGCGCCCGCGAAGCGCAGCCGCAGCAACCCGCCCGGGGCGCTTTCCATGCGGATCGTCGAGCCGCTCGCCACGCGCAGCGCCTCGATCGCGAGCGTCGGCACGAGAACGCCCTGCACGCGCGCGACGATCGGGACCTCGCGCACGACCTGGTCCGGTGCGCCGGTATTGAGGAGGCCGCGTCCGCGCGCGGCGGCGTCGATCGCGGGAATGTTGCCCAGGTGGCCCGTGAACTCACCGAGCGCGGGCTCGAGGCCGCCGGCGATCACCATGGGCGCCGCGCGCGGCGCGCGGGGGAAGCGGCCGTCGGGCGCCTCTTCCGCCACGATGCCCAGCACGGTCGGACGTCCCCGCAGCGCCGCGGCGAAACGCGCGTCGTTGGAGGGCAGCGCCGCCAGCGCGCGCGCGGCTTCCGGCGGCAGGGACGGGAGGCTCGCCGCGACCGCGTCCGGGGAGAGCCGGTCCGGCTCCGCGAAGAAGAAGTCGAACGCGATGGCGGCCGGACGCGCCGCGGCGATGCGCTCGACCAGCTCGGCCAGGCGCGTGCGCGGCCACGGCCACTGCCCGTGCCGGCGCAGCGCCTCCTCGTCGATCGCGACGATCGCGACGGGCGCGGAGCGGCGATCGAGCGGGAACGCGCGCTGCATCGCGTCGAACACGACGTTCCTCAGCCGCTGGGCGGAAGGAGGCGACGCGACGATGAAGAGTGCCAGCGCCGCGGCGAGCGTGAGGGCCAGGGCGCGCAGCCCGCCCAGCGCGCTCAGAGATCGATCTCCAGGCCGTCGTACGCCGCGGAAACCTTGAGCGCGTGATCCGTCCGCGTGAGCTCCTCGAAGCGCCGCGCTTCCTTGAGGAGGCCCTCGAGGGTCGCGTCGTCGTTCGCCGGCTCGTGGTGGAAGAGCACGAGGTGCTTCGCGCGCGCCATCTGGCAGAGCTCGACGCCCACGATGTTGCTCGAGTGGCCCCAGTCCGCCTTCACGCTGATCGCGTCCGCGAGCGCGTACATCGCGTCGAAGATCACGATGTCCGCTTCGCGGAAGAAGCGCGCGAAGCCTTCCGCCTCCCCGCGGTTCTCGAGCTTGTGCTCCGAGTCGGTCGAGTAGATCGCGGACCTTCCGCCGTGCTCGATCCGGTAGCCGTAGGAATCGCCCGAGTGGAGCTGCAGGTGGGGCGTGATCGTGACGCCGGAGACGGTCGAGGGGCGATCCGGCTCCAGGCGCACGAACTCGATCTTCGCCGCGAGCTGGTCGAACTCCACCGGGAAGCACGGCGGGGACTGCTGCAGCCGGAACGCGTGCTCGAGCACGTCGTGGCAGCCGTGGATGCGGATCGTGGTCCCCGGGACGTAGGCGGGACCGAAGAAGGGGAACCCCATGATGTGGTCCCAGTGCACGTGGGACATGAACACGTTCACCACGGCGGGGCGCCGCGCCTGGCGCGCGAGGACGTGGACGCCGAAGGGCCGCGCGCCGCTTCCCATGTCGAAGACGAAGTACTCGTCGCTCCCGACGTCGATCTCGACGCAGGGCGTGTGCCCGCCGAACGTGTGCGTGAGCGGGAAGGAAAGCTCCGAGGAGGCGAACGCGTGGGCTTCCTCGTAGGTCGCGAACGTGCGCCCGGACGCCTGCACGAGCGCTTGCGCGAGGCGATCGCGAACGTCGGCCGTGGTGAGGGCCACCGGGATCGATCCCCGGGTGCCCCAGAAGCGCACGCGCATGGCGCTATTGCCTCGCGTAGGCCGCGGCGGCCTCGGGCGAGATCGCCGCGAGCGCCTCGGCGACCGAGCCGAAGACCTGGAAGACGAGGTTGAAGTGGCTGATCTCGAAGATCTCGGCGACCATCGGCTGCAGGTCCGCCACGAAGATCCGCGCCTCGCGCGCCTTCGCCTCGCGCGAGGCGAGCATGAAGCAGCGCAGGCCCGCGCTCGAGACGTACTCGAGGCCGGCAAGATCCAGGACCACCGTCGAGCCTTCGCGCGCCGCGGCCTCGACCTGCTTCGAGAGCTCCGCGCGGAAGGCGTCGCAGGTGTCCTGGTCCAGGCGGCCGGAGACCTGCAGGACGGCGACGGGACCGTAGCGCCGGAGGGTGGCGTTCATCTTGTCTTTATCGCCGGGGGTCGTTATCGCGGCAGGCGTTGTCGGCGGGGCAGGCCCATTGTGTCACAGCCTCTGCTCGCGGAAGAGCCCCAGCTTCTCCTGCGCCGCGCGGTCCGAATACGAGAAGAGCGCGAGGTCGTCCCGCGCATGGAGCGTGTAGCGCATCCAGCCCGGCACCACGAAGACGTCGTTGGGCGCGAGCTCGAACGCGGCGCCCTCGACCTCGACCCGCCCCGCGCCCTCCACCACGATGAACACCATGCTGTCGCTCGACCGGTAGGGGCGCGTCGCGAATCCGGCGGGCAGGAGGCGGATGAGGGTCGCCATGGTGGGCATCGCCCAGCCGCCGTCCGCGGGGTTCGCGTAGCGCATCGCGTGGCCGAGGTGCGCGTCCGGCTCCCCTCCCCGCGCGAGCGCGGCGAGCGTCTCGCGCGTGCGCGACCACGGATAGTTGAACACCGGCGAGTTGAGCGAGGCGCGGGCGGGGCCCACGGGAAGGAGGCCGCTCCCGTAGCGCGCGAGGGAATCGCCGACGGGCCGCGTCACCGGCGCCTCGTCGTCGCGATGCTCCTCGCGGAAGGTGCTGTTGAAGTGGGCGACGAGCGGGATGTCCAGCCCGTCCAGCCAGACCATCGGCTCCGCGCTGTCGTTTCCGTGGTGGTGCCAGGTCCACGACGGCGTGATCACGAAGTCGCCGGGCTCCATGATGGTCTTCTCGCCCTCCACCGCCGTGTACGCGCCGCGCCCCTCGACGATGAAACGCAGCGCCGACTGCGTGTGGCGGTGCGCCGGCGCGATCTCGCCCGGCATGATGAGCTGCAGCCCCGCGTAGAGCGTGGAGGTGATCTGGGAGGAGCCGCGCAGGCCCGGATTCTCGAGGATCAGCACGCGCCGCTCCGCCTCCTTCGCGGAGATATGCTGCGCCGACTCGAGGACGTAGGGCCGCACTTCCGCGTAGCGCCAGAGGTGGGGAACGCCCACGGGCGTGGGCGCCGGCGGCACGAGGGATTTCAGCCGCGTCCAGAGCGGCGCCATGTGGTGCGGATCGATGCGCTCGTAGAACGCCTCGCGCTGCGACTGCAGGTCCCGGGTATTCATCGCGATGTCCTCGTCGTCCTCGGGCTTAAGTACCCGTCATTCCCGAGCCGTCGGGAATCCAGCCCCTACAACAGGCAATTCTCCACCTTCCAGCCGTACAGCCACTCGAGCGCGTCGTAATGGCGCTCCGGGGGCCGGCCCTTCCAGAGCTCGTTCCGGACCAGCCGCTCGACCCCCTTCGCATGATAGATGCGCCCCATCTCGCGCGTCATGAGGACCACCCGGGCCGTGCGGGCGACGCGCGAGCGCTCGTAGCGGGCGAAGGCGCGCCCGAAATCGCTGCGCTCGGCGCGGAGCGCTTCTCCCAGCGTCACCGCGTCCTCGAGAGCCATGCAGGCGCCCTGGGCGAGGTACTGCATCATCGGGTGCGCCGCGTCGCCCAGGAGCGTCGCGCGCCCGAAGGACCACTGCGCGATCGGCTCGCGGTCGGCGGTCGCCCAGCGCCGCCAGCTCTTCGGGAGGTCCAGCAGCCGGCGCGGGCGCGGCCCGATGCCGCGGAAGTAGCCCATCACCTCCTCGCGGCTTCCGTCGGTCACGCCCCACTCCTCGTGGTCGCGGCTGTGGAACGTCACGACCACGTTGTACTGCTCGCCGCCGCGCAAGGGATAGTGGACGAGGTGGCAATCCGGCCCCGCCCAGAGGCACGGCGCGTTGAGCTTCAGGTCCGGCGGGAAATCGCGGGCGTGGGCCACGGCGCGGTAGACCACGTGGCCGGAGACGCGGACCGGATCGTTCACGTATTGCTGGCGCACCGCGGATTTCACGCCGTCGCAGCCGATCACGGCGGCGCCGCGGTGCGTGCGGCCCTCGGCGTCGTGCACCGTGACGCCCTCCGCATCCTGGTCGACGCGCGCGACGTGGCACGAGGTCACGATCTCGATCCGGTCGCTCGCCTGGGCGCCCTCGAGGAGCGAGAGGTGCACGTCGGCGCGGTGGCTCACGGCGTACGGATTCCCGAATCGCGCGCGGAACGCCTCGCCCACGGGAACGGAGGCCACCTCGGACTCGTCGACCGCATCCATCATCAGGAGGCGGTCCGTGTAGACGGCATGCGACCGGGCGCGCTCGCCGATGCCCAGCGCATCGAAGGCGGAAAAGGCGTTGGGGCCCAGCTGGATGCCGGCGCCGATCTCGCCGATATGCTCGGATTGCTCGAGCACTTTCACCGGATGGCCCAGGCGCGCGATCGCGAGCGCCGCGGCGAGGCCCCCGATCCCGCCGCCCGCCACGATCACCGGCAACGTGGTCCGCACCGTTTCCATCACCCTCCTCGCCCACCCGCCCGCGCGCGGGCCCTGTGTGGAAGGTTAGCGGAAATCTTCGGGGTCGAAGGATCCGGGCGCTACAAGCCGAGATCGGTGAGGCCGGGATGATCGTCCGGCCTGCGGCCGAGCGGCCAGCGGAACTTGCGCTCGGATTCCTTGATCGGGAGGTCGTTGATGCTTGCGAAGCGGCGCATCATGAAGCCGTGGTCGTTGAACTCCCAGTTCTCGTTGCCGTAGGAGCGGAACCATTGGCCCGAGTCGTCGTGCGACTCGTAGGCGAAGCGCACGGCGATGCGGTTGCCCGCGCAGGCCCACAGCTCCTTGATGAGGCGGTAGTCGAGCTCCTTCGCCCACTTGCGGACCAGGAACTGGCGGACTTGCTCGCGGCCGACGGGGAATTCGGAGCGGTTGCGCCAGCGGGTGTCCTCGGTATAAACGAGCACGACCTTGTCCGGGTCGCGGGTGTTCCAGGCGTCCTCCGCCATGCGCACCTTCTGCACGGCGGTTTCGGGCGTGAAGGGCGGGAGCGGCGGCTTGGTTTCCATGACGGAATCCCTGATTTTGAGGACGCGGACATCCTCAAAATCCGAATGGGTGGCCTGGGACGGAATTGAACCGCCGACACAAGGATTTTCAATCCTCTGCTCTACCGACTGAGCTACCAGGCCGGGGTGAAGCGGGAGATTTCCCGGCGCACGACCAAGCCGGCCGGGAAAGCATAAAATTATAGCGTTTCAGCCTTCCCGAAGCCAATCCTGCCCTTGGAGATGCGCTCGAAGGCCGTCCGGGTCGCGGGCGGCCTCGCCGTTTGCGCGGCCGGCGGCGCCCTGTGCGCCTGGCTGCGCACGCCGCTGCCATGGATGATCGGGTCGATCCTCGCCATGGCGATCGCCCAGATCGCGGGGGCGAACCTGCTGGAGCTCCCCGGGGGGCGCAACGCCGGGCTGGTCGTCGTCGGGACCTCGCTGGGCCTGCACTTCACCGCCCCGGTCGTGCACGAGGTCTCGACCTACTGGCCGTGGTTCATCGCGCTCGGGTTCGCCGCGATCGGCTTCGGGGGCGTGAGCGGCTGGCTCCTCTCGCGCCTGTCCGGCGTGGACCGCGCCACCTGCTATTTCGGGAGCATGCCGGGCGGCGCCTCGGAGATGGCGATGACGGGCGAGCGGCACGGCGCGCGTTCCGACCTCGTCGCCTTCGCGCACTCGCTGCGCATGCTGCTCACGGTCACGCTCTTCCCCATCGCGATCACGCTCGCCGGCTTCTCCTCGACCGACGATTACCACCCCGTCCTCATCCCGTTCGACGCGCCGAAGCTGGCCCTCCTCCTCGCGATCGGCGCGGCATGCGGATGGATGGCGCGTCGCGTCGGGCTCCCCACGGCGTACATGATCGGCTCGCTCCTCGCGACCACGGCGCTCACGGTGCGCGGGATCACGCTTTCCTCCGTGCCGTCGGCGCTGCCGAGCGCCGCGCAGGTGCTCCTCGGGAGCGCGCTCGGCGCGCGCTTCGACCGGAGCTTCCTGGTGAAGGCCCCGCGCTTCGTGGCGGCCCTCGTCCCCTCGATCTCCCTCACCCTCGTCTCCGCCGCCGCCGTGGGATGGGCGCTCTCGTGGCTCTCCGGCGCCTACCTCGGGAGCGGCCTCCTCGCCGCCGCGCCGGGCGGCATCGCGGAGATGTCGATCACCGCGCAGGTGCTGCACATGGGCGTCGCGTTCGTCACCGCCGCGCACGCGGTGCGCTACATCATCGTCGTGCTCTTCACCGGCTTCGTCTTCCGGACCCTGCGCCGCGCCGCCCGCCGCTGAACCGGGGACGGACCACATTTTTCATTGCACAAATATTTCGCCCAAAGAAAAATGTGGCCTGTCCCCGGTTTTGGGTTGAAATGGTAGCGTTCGTTTTCGCAGCCAGAGGAGCCGCGCATTGAAGAACAAGCCGCGCAGGAAGCCGGAGGAGCTCCGCAGCCACCGCTGGTACGGCGTGAACGACCTGCGAAGCTTCGGCCACCGCTCCCGCACCGCGCAGATGGGCTACACGCGCGACGACTACGCGGGCAAGCCCGTCATCGCGGTCATCAACACGTGGAGCGAGATCAATCCGTGCCACACGCACTTCCGGCAGCGCGCGGAGGAAGTGAAGCGCGGGATCTGGCAGGCGGGCGGCTTCCCGATCGAGATGCCGGCGATGTCGCTCTCGGAGCCGTTCCAGAAGCCCACGACCATGCTCTACCGGAACCTCCTCGCGATGGAGACCGAGGAGCTCCTGAGGAGCTACCCCGCGGACGGCTGCGTGCTGATGGGCGGCTGCGACAAGACCACGCCCGCGCTCCTCATGGGCGCCTTCTCCATGAACCTCCCCGCGATCTTCCTCCCCGCGGGCCCGATGCTGCGCGGCGATTTCCAGGGCCGCCACCTCGGGAGCGGGAGCGACACGTGGAAATACTGGGCGGAGCTTCGCGCGGGCAACATCACCGAGGACGAATGGAAGGGCGTGGAGGACGGCATCGCGCGCTCGCCCGGCCATTGCATGACGATGGGCACCGCCTCCACGATGACCTCCGCCGTCGAGGCGCTCGGCTTCACGCTGCCGGGCGCGGCCTCGATCCCGGCCCCGGACTCGCGCCACGCGCAGATGGCCGCGCTCACGGGCCGGCGCATCGTCGAGATGGTGTGGGAGGACCTGAAGCCGCTGGATATCGCGGATGCGCGCGCCTTCGAGAACGCCGTGACCGCGGTGCTCGCCCTCGGCGGCTCGACCAACTCGCTCGTGCACCTGGTGGCGCTCGCCCGCCGCGCCGGCGTGCCGCTCGACATCGATCGCTTCGACGCCCTCGCGCGGAAGGTTCCGGTGCTCGCGAACGTGCGGCCGGCGGGGAAGTACCTGATGGAGGACTTCTACTACGCCGGGGGATTGCGCGCGCTCCTGGCCGGCCTGGGCGACCTCGTCGACGGAAGCGCTCCCACCGTGAACGGGCGCACGCTCGGCGAGAACGTCGCGGGCGCGAAGGCGTGGAACGACGACGTGATCCGGCCGCGGGCGAATCCGCTCGTGGCGAGCGACGGGCTCGCCGTGCTGCGCGGGAACCTCGCGCCGGGCGGGGCCGTCATCAAGCCGCCCGCGATGGAGGCACGCCTGCAGAAGCACGTGGGGCGCGCGGTCGTCTTCAAGAGCTACGACGACATGGCGGCGCGCATCGACGATCCGTCCCTCGATATCGACGCCGATTCGGTGATCGTGCTGCAGAACGCAGGGCCGCGCGGCGCGCCGGGCATGCCGGAGTGGGGGCAGCTCCCGATCCCGCAGAAGCTGCTGAAGCAGGGCGTGCGCGACATGGTCCGCATATCGGACGCCCGCATGAGCGGCACGAGCTACGGCGCCTGCGTGCTGCACGTGACGCCCGAGTCCTTCGTGGGCGGACCGCTCGCCTTCGTGCGCGACGGCGACCGCATCGAGCTGGACGTCCCGGCCCGCCGGCTGCAGCTCCTCGTGGACGACGCCGAGCTCGCGAGGCGCCGCGCGGCCTGGAAGGCGCCCACGCCGCATTTCACCCGCGGCTTCGGCGCGCTCTACCTCGACCACGTGACGCAGGCGGACCAGGGCTGCGACTTCGATTTCCTCGCGGCGGACGCCGCGACCGGGGAGCCGGAGATCCACTAGCAGGCTACGCTTGCGGCTCTCCCGAGCGCCGCACGACGTGCACGCTGCACGGCGCGTTCGCCGTGACGGCGGACGCGACGGAGCGCCACCACGCGAAGGTGCACTCGTGCGGTGCCGGGGCACCAAGCACGATGAGGTCCACGTTGTTCCGCGCGGCGAATTCGACGAGCGCGGCCGAGGGATCGGCGGCTTCGAGCACGTGCATCGAGACGCGGTCCGGCTCGACCTCGAGCGGACCGATCCAGTGGCGAAGGCGGATGCGGTGCTCGACCTGCACGTCGGCCGCGCGCGGATCCGGCATTCCCAACCCCGACGTCACCACCGACACGCAGATCAGGCGGAACTCGGGAGAGAGCGAGAGGATGCGCCGCGTCACGCGCTGGAGCTCCGGCTGGCGCGGGTCGTCCGGATGGGCCGTGTCGACGGCGACCATCACCACGGGCGCGGCGCCCGGCTCTTCCTTCGCGCCGCCGCCCGGGAGGACGCCCAGCGTGCGCGCGCGCCACCAGCGCGCCGCCTGCGCGAGCGCGCCCGAGCGGTGCCGGCGCTCACCCCGCTCCGTCAGCGCGACCTGCTGCGGGTTGCGGAGATCGAAGGCCACGAGCGCCGCGGTCTGGTAGCGTCGCGCGGCATCGGTCTCGAGGCAGCGCAGGATCACTTCCTGCAGCCATTCGGGGATGGCGAGCGCGGCCGAGCGCGGCGGCGGCGGATCGATCCAGAGGCGATCGCGCATGCCGGAGTAGCTCGCGGGAATGCCGAAGGGAAGGCGCCCGGTCGCGAGCTCGTACATCAGCACCCCGAGCGCGAAGAGGTCGCTCCGCGGATCGGTGCGGACGCCGCGCACCTGCTCGGGCGAGATGTACGGCGCGGAGCCCGCCGTGTAGCGCCGCTCCTGCGACACGAGGTCGGGCAGGTGCCGGTGGTGCGCGAGCGCGAAGTCGATGAGCACCGCGCGGCCGTCCGGGCGCAGCAGCACATTGTCCGGCTTGATGTCGAAATGGATCACGTCCTGCGCATGGACGCTGTGGAGCGCATCGGCGATCGCGGCGCCGATGCGCGCGACCTCCTCGGCGGGAAGCGCCGCGCCCAGGCGCCCATCGAGGCTCGCACCCGCGATCCGCTCGGTGACGACGTAGGGAACGGTCGTGACGCTCCCGGCCGCGACGAAGCGCGGCACGTGCGGCCCGTGCAGGCGCGGAAGGATCATCGCCTCCGTCTCGAATCCGAGCATGAGCTCCGCGGAATCGACCAGGCCCATGCGCGGCACCTTCATGAGCATGGGAAAGGCGGCTCCTTCGCGGGACACCTCGAAGAGCCGGCCCATCGCGCCTTCGTGCAGGCACGGCCCCAGCCGGAACCCGTCGATCATCGCGCCCGCCGCGACGTCCATCGTCGCCGCCATCAAATCCCGCGTTCCAGGCGATAGGCGAGCGCTTCGGGAAGGCCCGCGGCGCGGACCTTGCGCGCCGCCGATTCGCAGTCGTAGGGGACGCGGTGGAAGGTGAGGCTCCTCGCCTCGGTGTCGAACGTGGCGTACGCGGCGGCGGGATTACCGTCGCGCGGCTGGCCCACGGAGCCCACGAGCGCCAGCCACCGGCGGTGGGTGCTCAGCGGAATGGGGACGCCGGGCTGCGGACGGAACGCGACCATGCGCTGGAGCGGCCCGGCCGCGTAGAGGAGCTGGTCGTGCACGTGGCCGGAGAACGTGTACGCCGTGCCGGCCGCGACCGCGCTCTTCTCGGCCGCCGCGGGGCTGTCCACGTACTCCCACTGCTCGGGCATCGCGGCGGAGGCATGCACGAAGCAGGCGTTCGCCTCGCGCACGCAGAGCGGCAGCGACGCGATGAACCGCCGGTGCCGCGGCTCGAGCACGCCGCGCGTCCACTCGATCGCCGCCGTCGCCGACGCGTTGAGCCACGCGCTCGGGAGGTCGACCGCCTCGTCGTGGTTGCCCTTCACCACCACGGCGCCGCGCTCGAGGTACTCGGAGGTGATGTCCAGCACCGCCGTGGGGTCGGCGCCGTAGCCGATGAGGTCACCCAGGAAGGCGTAGCGATCCGCGCCCCGGCCGCCGGCGTGCGAGATGCACGCGCGGAGCGCCTCGAGGTTCGCATGGATGTCCGAAAGGAGCGCGAGGATCACCGGTGGGAAGAGGCCCCCGGAGGGCGGCCCACAAGACGAAAGTCCCATTGTGCCGTGTATGGGCCGACCCTAGCATTGGGTCGCCTCGATCCTCCACGGAGCGCCCATGAAGAACGTCAAGCCGCACCCCATCGCCATCGCCCTGACGCTCGCCTTCCCGCTCGCGGCGCTGCCCGCGTTGGCCGACCGGATCGACTTGAACGCCGAGCTCGTGAAGCGCCTCGCGAAGGCGGGGAAGCTCAATGCCCTCTACAAGGCGAAGACCGGGCGCGACCTGCCGGCCACGCTCGGCGTGACCGCGATCTTCCAGGGGCAGGTGGGCGGCCGCGGGCTCGTGATCTCCGCCCCCGGCGTGATCCCGACGAGCCCGCTCGTCATGCAGCAGGACGAGGTCGTGAACTGCAACTCGGAGCCCACGGTCCAGTCCCTGCAGATCGACAGCAGCGTCACGAACTCCACCAACTTCCAGAACACGGACCAGATCCAGACGTCGCAGGAATACACGGTGACCGTGGGCTACGACTCGCCGTGGGGCGCCTCCGCGAGCGCCAGCACCACCCAGGGACGCACGCAGGTCGCGATGCACTCGACCGGCGGCGGCGACTCGACCACCACGAGCTGGAAGTACGCGCCGCAGATCACCGTGGGCGCGAACAAGGCGGTCACCACGCAGTTCGTCGTGACCCAGCAGAAGCTCGACAACATCCCGTACACCGCGAACTTCGTGCTCGCGGGTCCCGTGCAGCTCGTGTTCAGCGCGGGCGCGGACGGCTACCAGTGGGTCGAGCGGCGGGGCGCGGCACTTCCGTCATCGCCCTCGCCGTTGAAGCTGGGGAACGAGGGCATGACGCCGAACTATGCCTGCCGCGTGAAGGTCGACAACGGCTACATCCTCGGCAAGACGCAGGGCGGCACCTGCTACTACGGCCAGAACGCGCAGCACCTCATCGGCGACATGTATCCCGGCCTGACGACCGAGACCTACGAGTACCTCGTTGGCCGCCAGGCGGCGGTCTCGCTGGGCGAGCCGCTCGCGGCCAATACGTTCGACGCGGACGGCAAGGGGCTGCAGCTCTGCGTCCAGCAATTCAGGGGCACGACGCTCCCCGGCTACGTCGCGAAGGACGGCACGTGCCTCTCGGAGCTCGGCCACATGAGCGTGATCCAGCGGGCGTACAAGGTGGTCCTCGATCCGCGCGTGGGCGGCGTGCAGGTGGACATCCCGGACATCTCCCAGGTGCTCTCGCAGGCGGACACGACGTTCAACCTGCGCGGGCTTTTCTCGGGGGTCTACGCGGTGAAGGGGAACCTCAGGATCGGAAGCGCGATGCCGGCGACCGACTGCGAGCTGGTGGCGCCCGCCGCCATGGCGAGCAGGGCGAACACGGCGACGTCGGCTTCGTTCTCGGCTTCGGCGCTGAGCGCGAAGCCCAGGCTCGCCGCGGGCGCGAAGGTGAAACGCGTGAAGGCGGGGGCCCTCCTACCCGAAGCGCAGGCGCTGGAAGTGCCCCCTTCGCACTAACGCGTCGGGGGTGCCAGCGTGAGCGCGAGGCCGATCAACGCGGCCAGGGCGAGTATCGACGAGATCCTGCGCGCCATGGATTTCTCCGTTGGGATGACATGGGCTCATCCTAGGGACCGCGGGCAGGATGTCGTCGCTCGGCGACTAGGGCGAATGGCGCAGGACGAAAGGAAAAAGCGGGCCGAAACGGACGCTTTCGTGACAGAGGCGTCACATTCTCAGAAGTCGATCGTGGCCCCGGCGCGCCAGGCACGGCGGTTCGCGGGCTCGATCGCGTTCTGGAACACGCGCGCGTAGTAGCGACTATCGAGCGCGTTCGAGAGCGCCGCGATGAGCCGCACCCGCGGGGTGGCGGCCCACTGCCCGGAGAGGTCCACGACGGTGAAGGCGGGTATCCGCGCCGGCACGAACGCGGCTCCGGAGCCGAAATCCGCGTTGCTGTCCTGCCAGAACTGGGAGCCCACGCTCGTGACCGAAAGTCCGGCGCGCGAATCCGCCGCGTCGCGCCAAAGGACACCGGCACGGAGCAGGTAACGGGGCGCGTACGCCGGGACTCGCCCCACTTGCCCCGCGATCGCGCTCGCCGTGAAGCGAGCCTCGAGGAGGCTCGCGTTCCCGAAGATCTCGAGATGCTCGCTCGCCGGGCGGTGCAGCCATGGGGCCACGTCGTAGTGGGCCTCGGCTTCGATGCCGCGGTGACGGGTATCTCCCGTGTTCACGTTGACGACGTCCGTCGCGTTCACCGCCTGCGTCTCGATGCGGTGGCGGAAATCGACCTCGAAGAGCCCCACGTCGTAATAGAACCCGCGCGCCGGCCAGCCATGCACGCCGGCCTCGTAGCTCACCGAGCGCGGGGGATCGGGATTGTTCCCCGCGGCGAAGTTGGCGAAGGGACCCGCGACGTCGAGGTAGCGCAGCGGCCGGTAGCCCTGCGAGACGTTCACGTAGGTCTCGTTGCCCGGCCCGAAGTCGTTGCCAATTCCGATGCCGGCGAGCGGGACGTCCTTGCGGTAGTCCGCGTGGATGAGCGGTCGCGAAAGGTTCGCGGGCTTCACGCCCTCGTCGATGCGAAGCTCCTCGTGCTCCCAGCGCAGCGACGGCACGACGTGGAACGGCCCGAGCCGGAAGACGTTCTCGGCGAAGACCGCGCCGTAGCGAGCCTGCCGGTCCTCGGAGAGCCGCGGCGTGCCGTTCGTGTCGCCGCGCGGGGC
>DATAMY010000075.1:0-26965 GCA_036266535.1 Usitatibacter sp.
GCGGGTTACGGCGGGTTATTAAAGCGCAACTTTCAGTTGGGCGCAAGCATGTTTTTCTGGGGCCCCCCGCCGGGGGATTGCTGGCCTATGCCAGCCGCTCCCTCAAGGGCACGCGGTCAAAGGGAATTGCACGGTCACCGTATCCGAGGTGTGCCCGTCAGAGAACGCAACGTTTCCAGTCCCGGATGTAGGGAGTATCGCGTTTTGATTGCGGGTAATGATCCCGGTGGACCCATTCACCGATGCATTGAGGAAGCTCGAGCCTGACGCGGCAAAGTAATTGCCGGATCCAAGGCCCCCAGCGATCGCCACGGTCACTTGATCATTGCATCCCCCGATCGTCACATCCTTGGGCGCGACAACCACGCTGGATATTGCGGCCGAGGTACCCGGCTGGTTCGACGCCGTCACCGTGACGCTCGCGCCGTTGGAATCGACGACCGCGATCGGAGAGCTGGTGGTGCATTGTCCCGTCGCCTCCACCGTGAATCGCCCTCCGCTCTCGGGAACGCTCGTCGTGTTGATCGTGAACGTACCCGGCTGAGAGATCGCGTAGGGCGCCCGTCCGCCGAAGACGATGACGTCCGCCCGTGTTCCGGTGGCGCACACATTCGCCGACGGCCCGATGAAAGCGATGGTCGCAGGCTGGGCATTGAGCGGTGCGTTGGTTGCCGGCGCGACGGTGATGCTCGCAGTCTGCGATGAGCCGGACGCCACGTCCGTGATCTGCAGGAGCGCGGTTTGCGAAGTCGCGTCCGAGCGCGCGCGGATGCGGATTCGCGCGGTGCCGCTGCTGTCGGTGGTCGCCGTGCCGCTGAGCTCATCGTCCTCCGACGCTCCCGGGGCCGAGACGATGATCCGGATATCGCCGGACACCACGTCGAACTGCACCGCGCGCCCGACCAGGGGAATGCCGCCCTGCGAGAGGACCACCTTCACCTCCGCATCGCCGCCGGAGCACACGGCCGTCCCGCACGCCGCGGACTGACTCGCGCTCGGCGTGACCGTCACCACGTTGCTCACGGTGCGCGGCTTCACGGTAAGCGCGGCGTTCGCGGGCGCGGAGCCGGCCGTGTCCGAGACGGTGAGCGTCACGGGTGTGTCGACCGCGACCTGGTTCGGCACGACGACGAACGGGCCCGCGCCCTTCAGCGTGCCGGCCGTCGGCAGCGCCTGCTGGTTGCTCGAGCTGATGAGAAACGAGCCGTTCCCGCCGCCCACGACGAACGTGGTCGGGAGGTCGGAGAAAAGCGTCGCCGTCGCGGGCGTGATCGTAATGGGGCCGGTGCTCGCGGTGTTGGGCGGCGCCGAGACCGCGCCGCTGCCGCACGAGGCGAGGACTAACGACGCGAGGGCGGCGAGCGCGCCTGCGGCGAGGCGCGAGGCGCCTGGAAATGAGCGGATCACGTGGGCTCCCTGTGCTGTTCTTGCCCCGCGTCATGGCGGGGGCTTGATTGCGCGATTCTACTCAAAGAGTCCGTCGCAACACCCATGCGCCGCAAGCGTATTTTGGCGGCATTTATATTGCAGTGCAGCGAGGGCTGCGCTACCATGATCCGGTTTCGCCCGATTTCCGCCCGCCCGCCCGAAAAAGGGCCGCGGTTGGCCACGAGCCAGGCCGGAATTGCGGCCGGCGCCATGAGCCCGAAAACGAATTGAGAAGCGACCCCCAACGAGTTGGGGACCCCCGTCGTTCGCCCGACGCGTCTACCATTGTGCCGATGCCCCCGGCCTTGAAGGGGGCGCGCTTCGAGAAGGTGCCGCGCATGGACTCACACGGCCGCCCGCCGCGACAGGGACTCTACGACCCCGCCCACGAGCACGACGCTTGCGGCGTGGGGTTCGTCGCCCACATCAAGGGCCGGAAGTCCCACGACATCGTCGAGAAGGGCCTCCAGATCCTGAACAACCTGCGCCACCGGGGTGCCACGGGAGCGGATCCGCTCCATGGCGACGGCGCGGGCCTCCTCGTCCAGATCCCGGACGCCTTCTTCCGCGAGGAGATGGCGAAGCAGGGCGTGAAGCTCCCAAAGGCCGGCGCGTACGGCGTGGGCATGGTGTTCCTGCCCCGCAACCCGGCGGCGCGCGCGGCGTGCGCGCGCGAGATCGAGCGCGCCACGGTGAACGAGGGGCAGTCGGTGCTGGGCTGGCGCGATGTGCCGGTGGACGACAGCTCGCTCGGGGAGACTGCCCGGCGCACGATGCCGGTCATCCGGCAGGTGTTCGTGGGCGCGGGGCGCGGAAGCCTCGACCGTGACGCCTTCGAGCGGAAGCTCTACATCGTCCGCAAGGCCTCCGGCCACGCGATCCGGGCGCTCGGGCTCCAGAACGCGACGGAGTTCTACGTCCCCTCCTTCTCGCACCGGACCATCGTCTACAAGGGGATGCTGCTCGCCGAGCAGATCGGCCCCTTCTACAAGGACTTGAACGACAAGCGCTTCGCCTCGGCCCTGTGCCTCGCGCACCAGCGCTTCTCGACCAACACGTTCCCCTCGTGGGACCTTGCGCACCCGTTCCGCTTCATCGCGCACAACGGCGAGATCAACACGCTCCGCGGGAACCTGAACTGGATCAAGTCGCGCCAGGCGACGATCCACTCGAAGCTGCTGGGCGAGGACCTCGACAAGATCTGGCCGCTCATCTATCCGGGCCAGTCGGACTCCGCATCCTTCGACAACGCGCTCGAGCTCCTCGTGATGGGCGGCTACCCGATCGCCCACGCGATGATGCTGATGATCCCGGAGGCGTGGGCCGGCAACCCGCTGATGGACGCCAAGCGCCGCGCGTTCTACGAGTACCACGCGGCCCTGATGGAGCCGTGGGATGGGCCGGCCGCGGTCGCCTTCACCGATGGGAAGTTCATCGGGGCCACGCTCGATCGGAATGGCCTCCGGCCCGCGCGTTACTTCGTGACGGACGACGACCTCATCGTGATGTCCTCGGAGATGGGCGTGCTCGACATCCCGCAGGAGAAGATCGTCCGCAAGTGGCGCCTGCAGCCGGGGAAGATGCTGCTGGTCGACATCGAGCACGGCCGGATCGTCTCGGACGACGAGCTCAAGCGCGACCTCGCGGCCCAGCGCCCGTACCAGGACTGGCTCGACCGCACGCAGCTCCGCCTGGAGGACATCGAGCGCCCGCACGAGGTCCCCACGCCGGATACGGACAAGCTCCTCGACCGCCAGCAGGCCTTCGGCTACACGCAGGAGGATCTCCGGATGCTCCTCACGCCCATGGCGGTCGTGGGCGAGGAGCCGATCGGCTCGATGGGCGACGACACGCCGCTCGCAGTGCTCTCCAACCGCGCGCGGCCGCTCTACGCGTACTTCCGCCAGCTCTTCGCGCAGGTGACCAACCCGCCGATCGATCCCATCCGCGAGCAGCTCGTGATGTCGCTCGTTTCCTTCATCGGGCCGCGGCCGAACCTGCTCTCGCCGGATTCCACGGAGCCGGTGGTGCGCCTCGAGGTCTCGCAGCCCATCCTCACGTTCGAGGACATGGAGAAGCTCCGGCGCGCGCACACCTTCACGCAGGGCCACTTCCGGAGCGAAGTGCTCTCGATGTGCTACCCGGCGGAGTGGGGCGCGGACGGCATGGAGCCCGCGCTCGCCCAGCTCTGCGCGGACGCCGAGGACGCGGTGCGCAAGGGCACCAACATCATCGTCGTGACGGACCGCGAGATCTCCGCGGAACGCATCCCCATTCCGGCGCTCCTCGCGACCGCCGCCGTGCACCACCACCTGGTCCGCGCCGGCCTTCGCACGCGCTGCGGCCTCGTGGTCGAGACGGGCAGCGCGCGCGAGGTGCACCACTTCGCGTGCCTCGCGGGCTTCGGCGCGGAGGCGATCCACCCGAACGTCGCGTTCGCGACGCTCATCGACATGCGGAACGACTTCCCGCAGAAGATCGACGAGAAGGAAGTCGTGAAGCGCTACATCAAGGCGATCGGCAAGGGCCTTCTCAAGGTGATGTCCAAGATGGGCATCTCCACGTACCAGTCGTACTGCGGCGCGCAGATCTTCGAGGCCGTGGGGTTGAACGAGGCCTTCGTCGAGAAGTACTTCACCGGCACACCGACCGCGGTCGAGGGCATCGGCCTGGCGCAGGTGGCGGAGGAAGCGGTGCGCCTGCACCGCCTCGCCTACTCGGACGCGCCGCTCTACCGCGACCAGCTCGATCCGGGCGGCGAGTACGCCTACCGCATCCGGGGCGAAGCGCACATGTGGACGCCGGACTCGATCGCGAAGCTGCAGCACGCGACGCGTTCGGGCAACTTCGCGACCTACAAGGAATACGCGAAGCTCATCGACGACCAGAGCGAGAAGCTCCTCACGCTCCGCGGCCTCTTCCGCATCCGCGAAGCCGGCCAGCCGGTGCCGATCGACGAGGTCGAGCCGGCGAAGGACATCGTGAAGCGCTTCGCGACGGGCGCCATGTCGCTGGGCTCGATCTCGCACGAGGCGCATTCGACGCTCGCCATCGCCATGAACCGCATCGGCGGGAAGTCGAACACCGGCGAGGGCGGCGAGGACCCGATCCGCTACGCCCGGATGGCGAACGGCGACTCGATGCGCTCGGCGATCAAGCAGGTCGCGGCGGGGCGCTTCGGCGTGACGACCGAGTACCTGGTGAATGCGGACGACCTGCAGATCAAGATGGCGCAGGGCGCCAAGCCCGGCGAGGGCGGCCAGCTCCCCGGCCACAAGGTCTCGAAGTACATCGCCAAGGTGCGCCACACGGTGCCGGGCGTGGGCCTCATCTCGCCGCCGCCGCACCACGACATCTACTCGATCGAGGATCTGGCGCAGCTGATCCACGACCTGAAGAACGTGAATCCCGCCTCGCGGGTCTCGGTGAAGCTCGTGAGCGAGATCGGCGTGGGCACCATCGCCGCCGGTGTCGCGAAGGCGAAGGCGGACCACGTGACGATCTCCGGCCACGACGGCGGCACGGGAGCCTCGCCCCTTTCCTCCGTGAAGTACGCGGGGAGCCCCTGGGAAATCGGTCTCGCGGAGACGCAGCAGACGCTGGTGCTGAACCGCCTGCGCGGACGCATCGCGGTGCAGGCGGACGGCCAGATGAAGACCGGGCGCGACGTCGTGATCGGCGCGCTCCTGGGGGCGGACGAGTTCGGCTTCGCGACCGCGCCGCTGGTGGTCCAGGGCTGCATCATGATGCGCAAGTGCCACCTGAACACCTGCCCCGTCGGGATCGCGACGCAGGATCCGGAGCTCATCAAGAAGTTCGCGGGCAAGCCCGAGCACGTCATCAACTACTTCTTCTTCGTGGCGGAGGAAGTTCGCGAGTGGATGGCGAAGATGGGGTTCCGGAAGTTCGACGAGATGATCGGCCGCACGGAAATGCTGGACGTCCGTCCCGGCGTGGAGCACTGGAAGGCGCGCGGCCTCGACTTCTCGCGGCTCTTCTACCGCCCGGCGACCGGGGCGGAGGTGCCGCTCCACCAGTGCGAGCCGCAGGACCACGGCCTCGCGAAGGCGCTCGACCATGAGCTCATCGACAAGGCGTCCGCCGCGCTTTCGAGCAAGCGGCCCGTCGCGATCGAAAGCCGCATCTACAACCGCAACCGCACGGTGGGCGCGATGCTCTCGGGCGAGGTGGCGCGGCGCTACGGCCACGCCGGGCTTCCCGAAGACACCATCCACGTGAACTTCACGGGCACGGCCGGACAGAGCTTCGGCGGCTGGCTCGCGCACGGCATCACCTTCGAGCTGGAAGGTGACGCCAACGACTACGTCGGCAAGGGGCTTTCCGGCGGGCGGCTCATCGTCTATCCGCCGAAGGCGAGCCCGATCGTCCCGGAAGAGAACATCATCGTCGGCAACACCGTGATGTACGGCGCCATCAGCGGCGAAGCGTACTTCCGCGGCGTGGCCGGCGAGCGCTTCTGCGTGCGCAACTCCGGCGCGACGGCAGTCGTCGAGGGCGTGGGCGACCACGGGTGCGAGTACATGACCGGCGGCACCGTGGTCGTGCTCGGGAAGGCGGGACGCAACTTCGCGGCAGGCATGTCGGGCGGCATCGCTTACGTGCTGGACGAGGAAGGCGACTTCACCCAGCGCTGCAACCTCGCGATGGTGGAGCTCGAGCCCATCCCGGAGGAGGAGACGGCGGCGGCCGCGGAAGGCGCCGGCGAGCTCGAAGCCCACGGCAAGGTGCACATCGACCACATCGGCGGCAACGACGATGCGATGCTGAAGGGCATCATCCAGCGCCACCTGCTCTTCACGGGAAGCGAGCGAGCGCGCCGCATCCTCGAGAACTGGGCGGCGTACCTCCCGCGCTTCGTGAAGGTGATGCCGGTCGAGTACCGCCGGGCGCTGAACGAGATGGCGCGCGAGCAATCGCGGGTCGAGCCGGCCGCGCTTCGGCCGGAAGTCCGCGCGAACGACTGACGGGAAGACATGGGAAAGATCACCGGCTTCATGGAGTTCGAGCGCCGCGACCGGCCTTATGCGCCGGTATCGGAGCGCGTGAAGGTCTACAAGGAGTTCGTGCGGCCGCTGCCGGACGACGAGATGGGCCGCCAGGGCGGGCGCTGCATGGACTGCGGCATCCCGTTCTGCCAGACCGGCTGCCCGGTGAACAACATCATCCCGGACTGGAACGACCTCGTTTATCGCAACCGCTGGCGCGAGGCGCTCGAGAACCTGCACTCGACCAACAACTTCCCGGAGTTCACGGGGCGCGTGTGCCCGGCGCCCTGCGAGGCCGCATGCACGCTCAACATCAACAACGACCCCGTCACGATCAAGTCGATCGAGCAGGCGATCGTGGACAAGGGCTGGGGCGAGGGCTGGATCGGGCCGCAGGTCCCGCACCGGAAGACCGGCAAGAAGGTGGCCGTCGTGGGCTCCGGGCCCGCGGGGCTCGCCTGCGCGCAGCAGCTCGCGCGCGCGGGCCACGACGTGACCCTCTTCGAGAAGAACGACCGCATCGGCGGGCCGCTCCGCTACGGCATCCCGGACTTCAAGATGGAGAAGCACCTCATCGACCGCCGGATGGAGCAGATGGCGGCGGAGGGCGTGACCTTCCGTCCCGGCGTGCACGTGGGCGTGACACTCGCCGCGAAGGACCTCCTCGCGCAGTTCGACGCGGTCGCGCTCACGGGCGGGAGCGAGAAGCCGCGCGAGCTTCCCGTGCCCGGGCGCGAGCTCGCGGGCATCCACTTCGCGATGGAGTTCCTGCCGCTCCAGAACAAGGTGAACGCGGGCGACAAGGTCGCGAGCCAGATCCTCGCCACCGGCAAGCACGTCGTCGTGATCGGCGGCGGCGATACCGGGAGCGATTGCATCGGCACCTCCATCCGCCAGGGCGCGGAGTCGGTCGTGAATTTCGAGCTGATGCCGCAGCCGCCCGAGCAGGAGAACAAGCCGCTCACCTGGCCGTACTGGCCGTTGAAGCTTCGCACCTCGTCCTCCCACGAGGAAGGGGCGGAGCGCGACTTCGCGGTCGCCACCAAGCGCTTCGAGGGCCGCAACGGGAAGGTGGAGAGCCTCACCGCGTGCCACGTCGAGTGGGTGAAGGACGAGAAGGGCGGCATGGCGATGAAGGAGGTCGCCGGCACCGAGTTCACCATCCCCGCGCAGCTCGTGCTCCTCGCGATGGGCTACGTGCATCCCGTGCACGAGGGGCTCGTCGACGCGCTGGGCGTCGCGAAGGATGCCCGCGGCAACGTGCGCGCCACGACCGAAGGCACGGGCAGCTATGCCACCAGCGTCGCGAAGGTCTTCGCGGCGGGCGATATGCGGCGCGGCCAGTCGCTCGTCGTCTGGGCGATCCGCGAGGGGCGGCAATGCGCGCGCGAGGTGGATGCGTTCCTGATGGGCTCTTCCGACCTGCCGCGTTGACCTTGCCGCCGCGGGGCGCCGCCGACCTCGTGGGAGAATCGCGGGCATGAAGAACGACACGCTGCTCCGCGCGCTCATGCGCGAGGCGACGCCCTACACGCCGATCTGGATCATGCGGCAGGCCGGCCGCTACCTTCCCGAGTACAACGCGACGCGCCGCAAGGCCGGGAGCTTCCTCGCGCTCGCGAAGAACCCCGAGCTCGCGTGCGAGGTGACGCTCCAGCCGATCGAGCGCTTCGCGCTGGACGGCGCGATCATCTTCTCGGACATCCTCACGGTCCCGGACGCGATGGGCCTGGGCCTCGGCTTCGCCGAGGGCGAGGGGCCGCGGTTCGAGCGGCCCGTGCGCGACGAAAGCGACGTGGCGCGCCTCGCCTCGCCTGACCTCGCGAAATTGCGCTACGTCTTCGACGCCATCTCCACCACGCGGAAGGCGCTGAACGGACGCGTGCCGCTGATCGGCTTCTCCGGGAGTCCCTTCACGCTCGCCTGCTACATGGTCGAGGGCGGCGGAAGCGACGACTTCCGGCTCGTGAAGACCATGCTCTATGCCCGCCCGGACCTCCTGCACCGGATCCTCGACGTGAACGCCCAGGCCGTGACCGCCTACCTCAACGCCCAGATCGACGCCGGGGCCCAGGCAGTGATGGTCTTCGACACCTGGGGCGGCGTGCTCTCCGCGGCCGCCTACGAGGAGTTCTCGCTCGCCTACTCCCGGCGGGTCCTGCAGGGCCTCCAGCGCTCGAAGGACGGTCGCGTGGTCCCGCGGATCCTCTTCACGAAGGGCGGGGGGCCCTGGCTGGAGGCCATGGCGGGCGCGGGCGCGGATGCCCTGGGCATCGACTGGCAGACGAGCCTCGCGGACGCGCGCCGCCGCGTGGGCGAGCGCGTGGCGCTCCAGGGCAACATGGATCCCATGGCCCTTTTCGGGTCCCCGGAGGCCATCGCGAGCGAGGCCGGGCGGGTCCTGGACGACTTCGGACCGGGCTCCGGGCACGTGTTCAACCTGGGCCACGGGGTCTCGCAGCACACGCCGCCGGAGAACGTGCAGGCGCTCGTGGAGGCGGTGCATGCGCGATCAGTCGGAGCCCACGCGCGGTAGGCGGTGTCAAGAAAAAAATTTGCGCGGATGTGATTGCTTATTCACAAACGCCTCGTTCTCGGGGCTTTTTCGCGGCCTCGTGCAACGTCCGCCAAGCCGAACGGGCTTTTCTTTGAAAATCATGCGCTTCCGTGATGCTGCATCGCGGCAAATGCTGGCCGTGGAAAAGCGCGCGCGCCGCGGCGGGGGTTTCGCGCGCGGCTGTTCACAGACTTATCCACAGGGATTTACCCCCCTTTCCGGGGCCCGTTTTCCGCCTTGAAAATCGCCCGCGTCGCGCTCGATGTGCCCATCGATGAGGCGTTCGATTTCCGGCTCGACGACGGCCTCGAGGCGGCCACCGGGACGTGGGTCGTGGTGCCCTTCGGCCGCGGCCGGAAGGTGGGCCTCGTGGTCGAGTGCGCCGACGCGAGCGCCATCGCGCCGGGCCGCCTGAAAGCGGTGGAACGGGTGGTCGAGGACATCCCCGCGCTCGCCGCCCCCGACCTGGAGCTCCTCCGGTTCTGCGCCGCGTACTACCAGCGTCCACTGGGGGAGGTCGCCGCGGCGAGCCTGCCCCCGCGCCTGCGCCAGGTGAGCCGGCGTCCCCTGCGCGAGTGGAAGCCGAAGGCCGTCCGGGCGCCGGCCGAGGCGACGCCCGCGCTCACCGACGACCAGCGCGGGGCGCTCGCCACCTGCCTCGAGGGCCGGGACCGCTTCCACCCGGTGCTCCTCCACGGCATCACGGGGAGCGGCAAGACGGAGGTGTACCTGCGCCTCATCGAGGACACCCTCGCGCGCGGCCGGCAGGCGCTCTTCCTCGTGCCGGAGATCGGCCTCACGCCCCAGCTCGAGGCGCGGGTGCGCGCCCGCTTCGCCGACGTGCCGGTCGCGAGCGCCCACAGCGACCTGGGCCAGGGGGAGCGCGCGCAGGCCTGGCTCGCGGCCCAGTCCGGCCGCGCGCGGATCGTGCTGGGGACGCGGCTCGCCGTGCTGACGCCGTTCCGCGAGCTGGGCGCGATCGTCGTGGACGAAGAGCACGACCCCTCCTACAAGCAGCAGGAGGGCCTGCGGTATTCCGCGCGCGACGTTGCGGTGCGGCGCGCGCAGGCGTTGGGCATTCCCGTGGTCCTGGGATCCGCGACGCCGTCCCTCGAGACGTGGGCCAATGCGCGCGAAGGGCGCTATGCGCTGGCCTCGCTCCCCGGGCGGGCCCACGCCGGCGCGGCGCTGCCGGCGGTGCGCACCATCGACACCCGCGCGGACCGCCCGCAGGAGGGGCTCTCGTTCGCGCTCGTGCGGGCGCTTCGCGAGCGGATCGCGCGCCGGGAGCAGTCGCTCGTCTTCGTGAACCGCCGCGGCTTCTCGCCGGTGCTCTTCTGCCGCGCGTGCAGCTGGCATTCGACCTGCACGCGGTGCAGCGCGAACCTGGTGCTCCACCAGAAGGCGCGGGAGCTGCGCTGCCACCACTGCGGCCACCGGGAGGCGGTGCCGGCGCGTTGCCCGTCGTGCGGATCCGCCGACCTCGCCCCCGTCGGACAGGGCACCCAGCGGGTGGAGGACGCCCTGCGCGGAGCGCTCGAAGGCGCCCGGATCGAGCGGATCGACCGCGATTCCACGTCCCGGAAAGGCTCGCTCCAGGAAGTCCTCGACCGGGTGCGCGACGGCGAGGTGGATGTGCTCGTGGGCACGCAGATGCTCGCCAAGGGACACGACTATCCGCGCTTGACGCTCGTGGGCGTGCTGGACAGCGACAGCGCGCTCTTCAGCGCCGACTTCCGCGCGGCGGAGCGCCTGCACGCGCAGCTCGTGCAGGTCTCGGGGCGGGCCGGGCGCGCGGACCATCCCGGCGAGGTGCTGATCCAGACCGATTTCCCCAACCATCCGCTCTACGCCGCCGTCGCGCGCCACGACTACGTCCGCTTCGCGGAGGAAGCGCTCGAGGAGCGCCGCATCGCGGGCTTCCCGCCTTTCGCCCACCTCGCGTTGCTGCGCGCGGAATCGAAGAAGAGCGGCGAGCCGCACTCCTTCCTGCGCGAAGCGGCCCGCGAGGCGCGCGAGATCGGGGGGCCGGTGGAAGTCTTCGACCCGGTGGCGGCGGCGCTCGAGCGCAAGGCCGGATTCGAGCGCGCGCAGCTCCTCGTCCGGGCGCAGGCGCGGGCGCCCTTCCAGCGCTTCCTCGCGGAATGGCGATCGCGCCTGGCCGCGCGCGGCGCGCGCAATGTCCGCTGGTCCCTCGACGTGGATCCGCAGGAGCTCTAGCGCTCGCGCGGCCGGGACCGGGGGCGCGGCCCCGTATAATGGACGGTTTGGATTCGCCCTTTTCCGTGTCCTCCCCCGATTCGAAAACCCGCCTCGCCGAGGCGATCCGCGCCGCGGTCGCCGCCGCCTTCCCCGGCGTGGAAGGCTACGAGGTCGAGCTCGATCGCCCGAAGAACCCGGACCACGGCGATTTCGCGACCAACGTCGCGCTGCAGATCGCCAAACGCGTGGGGAAGAAGCCGCGCGAGGCGGCCGAGGCGATCCTCGCCGCGCTCGGGCGCAATGCCGAGATCGCGAAAGCCGACGTCGCGGGTCCCGGGTTCATCAATTTCACGCTCTCGCGCGAGTCGCGCTTCGCGGTGGTGCCTCGGGCGCTCCGCGAGGCCGCGGCGTTCGGGCGCGGCAACGCGGGCGGCGAGCGGCGCATCATCGTGGAGTTCGTCTCCGCCAATCCCACGGGCCCGCTCCACGTGGGCCACGGCCGCCAGGCGGCGCTGGGCGACGCGATCTCCGCGCTCCTCGAATGGCAGGGCTGGCGCGTCACGCGCGAGTTCTACTACAACGACGCCGGGAACCAGATCGCGAGTCTCGCGCTCTCCGTGCAGGCGCGCGTGAAGCAGGCGCGCGGCGAGGCCGCGGAGCTTCCGAAGGACGGCTACCACGGCGACTACATCCGCGAGATCGCCCGCGAGTACGTCGCGCGGCATTTCGGCGACGCGGCCGGGGAAGACCTCGACCAGATCCGCCGCTTCGCGGTCGATTACCTGCGCGCCGAGCAGGACGTGGATCTGCGCGCCTTCGGCGTGAAGTTCGACAGCTACTTCCTCGAGAGCTCGCTCTACACGGACGGCAAGGTGCTGGAGACCGTCACGGTGCTGCGCGACGCGGGCCACGCCTTCGAGTCGGAAGGCGCGCTGTGGCTGCGCACCACGGCGTTCGGCGACGACAAGGACCGCGTGATGCGCAAGTCCGACGGCACGTTCACGTACTTCGTGCCGGACGTGGCCTATCACCTGGACAAGTACCGGCGCGGCTTCGAGCGCGCGGTGAACGTGCAGGGCGCGGACCACCATTCCACCGTCACGCGCGTGCGGGCGGGGCTCCAGGCGCTGGGGCTGGGCATTCCCGAGGGCTACCCCGACTATGTGCTCCACCAGATGGTGACGGTGATGCGGGCGGGCGAGGAGGTGAAGATCTCGAAGCGCGCGGGATCGTACGTGACCGTGCGCGACCTCATCGACGAGGTGGGCCGGGACGCCGTGCGCTATTTCTTCATCATGCGGCGCGTGGACTCGCACCTCGTGTTCGACATCGACCTCGCCAAGAGCCAGTCCGAGGACAACCCGGTCTACTACGTGCAGTACGCGCATGCGCGGCTTTGCAGCGTGCTGCGCGAATGGGGCGGCGACGCGGGCGCGCTCACGGACGCGGACCTCTCGCCGCTCACTTCGCCCTACGAAGTCGCGCTCGCCGCGAAGCTCGCGGAATTCCCGGAGATCCTCGCGCGCGCCGCCGCGGAATTCGCGCCGCACCTCGTCACGTACTACCTGCATGACGACGTGGCGGCTCGCCTGCATACCTACTACAATGCCGAGCGGTTTCTGGTCGAGGACGAGGCGCTCAAGGCCGCCCGCCTCGCGCTGGTCGCCGCGACCCGACAGGTGCTCGCCAACGGACTCGCCGTCCTCGGCGTGAGCGCTCCCGAAAGAATGTGATGCCCAGGGACTACAAGGACGCGCCCGCCGCGCGAAGCGACAGCCGGCTGAACCACCCGCTGCTGCTCGGCATGATCATCGGGCTGCTGCTCGGGATCGTGATCTCGCTCGCCGTGGCGCTGTGGCTGAACCGCCTTTCGAACCCGTTCGTGGACAAGGGGAAGCCCATCGAGCCTCTGCCCCGGATGGGGCCGGCCCAGCCGCCCCCGCCGCCGGACGCCGCGAAGGCCGCGGAGAAGGCCGCCAAGGGGAGCGCCCCGGAGAAGGGCGGCAAGCCCGGGGACCGGCCCCGCTTCGAGTTCTACAACATCCTCCCCGGGGAGAAGGAAGGCCCGGACCGGGAGGCCCAGGCGCCCGCCAAGGCGGCGGCCCCGTCGCCCCCCGCCAAGGCGGCTGAGGCCGCCCCGAAGCCCGGCTCGTCCCCGTCGAGCCCGAAGCCGCACTCGGGGGAGGTGTACTGGCTCCAGGCCGGCGCCTTCTCGGACGAGAAGGAGGCTGACAACCTCCGGGCGAAGATCGCGTTAACAGGTCTGGAGGCTTCGGTGCGCGCGGTGGCGGTACCGGAGAAGGGCAAGCTCTACCGCGTGCGCCTGGGTCCCTACCAGAGCCTGGACGACGCGAACCGCATGAAGACCACCCTGTCCCAGAACGGCGTCGGCGCCGCGATCATCCGCACGGGCGACGAAGCCGCGAATCCCTAGAGGAAATGCCATGTCCTTTCGCAAAGCGCTGATGCCCTTCCTGATGCTCCTCGCGAGCGCCTTCACCGCCGCCGCCGTGCGCGCGGCGGATTACGCGCCCGTGAGCCCGCCGCAACCGACGGAGAGCGACGGGAAGATCGAGGTGATCGAGTTCTTCTGGTACGGCTGCCCGCACTGCTACGCCCTCGAGGCGCGCGTGAACGAGTGGCTGAAGACCCTGCCGCCGGACGTCGTCTTCAAGCGCGTGCCCGCGTATCCGAGCGAGAGCTGGGGGCAGCTCGCGCGCCTCTACTACACCATCGAGGCGATGAACCTCCTCCCGCAGATGCACCAGAAGATCTTCGACGCGATCCACAAGGACAACGTGAACCTCGTGAACCCGAAGATCCGCGACCAGTGGCTCGCGAAGAACGGGGTGGATCCCGCCAAGTACGCGGAGATGGAGAAGTCCTTCACCGTCGCGACCAACCTGCAGCGCGCGAAGCAGATGACGATGAACTACAAGGTGGACAGCGTGCCGCGCCTCGTGGTGAACGGGAAGTACTACACCTCGGGCGAGCTCGCCGGCACGCCTGAGCACATCTTCCCGGTGGTGAACGAGCTCATCGCCAAGGTCCGCAGCGAAAGCGGGAAGCCCGCGCCGCAGCCGCCGAAGAAGAAGTAGGCGCGCCGCGGCGGGCGAAAGCCCCGACGTGCGCGTCTTCATCACCGGCGCATCGAGCGGCATCGGGGCCGCCCTCGCCGTCCTGTACGGAAAGCGCGGAGCCACGCTGGGCCTTCTCTCCCGGCGTGAGGCAGCGCTTCGCGAGACGGGCGCGGCGAGCGGCGCTCCCTTCGAGGCCTATCCCTGCGACGTCCGCGATGCCGGCGCGGTGAAGGCCGCAGCCGCGCACTTCATGGCGGCCCATGGCGTCCCGGACCTCGTCATCGCCGATGCGGGCATCTCCTACGGCACGTTGACGGAGGAGACGGAGGACCTGCGCACGTTCGCGGAGATCATGGAAGTGAACGTGATGGGGATGGTCCACGCGTTCCATCCCTTCGTGGCTCCCATGAGGAACCGCGGCTCCGGATCCCTCGTGGGCATCGCCTCCGTGGCCGGTTACCGCGGGCTCGCCGGCGTCGGCGCATACAGCGCGTCCAAGGCCGCCGCCATCAACTACCTGGAGGCGCTCCGGGTCGAGCTCCACGGCACGGGCGTGCGCGTGACGACCGTCTGCCCGGGCTATGTCGCCTCGCCGATGACCGAGCGCAATCCCTATCCCATGCCCTTCATCATCGAAGTGGAGGACGCCGCCCGGCGGATCGCGCGCGTGATCGACGCGGGACGCTCCTACGCGGTGATCCCGTGGCCGATGGCCATCGTCGCGCGTATCCTCGCCCACATCCCCAACGCGATCTTCGACCGGCTCTTCGCGCGCGCGGGCCGCAAGCCGCGAAAGTCCTAGAGCTGCTCGGTCTCGCTCTGGCCCGGGCGCCACTGCAGCAGGCGCCGCTCCGCGCGGCCCACCGCGAAATCGAGCACGAGCGCGAAGGCGGTGAGGACGAGGATGCCCGCGAACACCGTGTTGATGTCGAACGCGCCCTCGGCCTGCTGGATAAGGTAGCCCACGCCGCTCGCGGATCCCAGGTATTCCCCCACGACCGCGCCCACGAACGCCATGCCGACCGACGTATGGAGGCTCGAGAAGAGCCACGACGTCGCGGAGGGCAGGTACACGTAGCGCAGGAGCTGCTTCCGGTTGGCGCCCAGCATCACGGCGTTGTTCAGCACCACGGGGCTCACTTCCTTCACGCCCTGGTAGACATTGAAGAACACGATGAAGAAGACGAGCGTCACGCCGAGCGCGACCTTCGACCAGATGCCGAGTCCGAACCACACCATGAAGATGGGCGCCAGCACCACGCGCGGCATCGCGTTCATCGCGGTGATGTAGGGATCGAAGAGCGCGGAGGCGGCGGGCGAGAGGCCCAGCCACAGCCCGATCGCGAGGCCCAGGAGCGAGCCGATCAGGAACGCGAGCACCGTCTCCTCGAGCGTGACCCAGAGGTGCCGGTAGATCGTGCCTTCCGAGAACCAGGCCCAGATCGCCTGGAACATCTTCACCGGCTCGCCGAAGAAGAACGCGGCGCGGTCCGGGTTCTCCCACACGAAGGGCGGCACCAGCCCGGGCTGCGTGAGGACCTGCCACGCGACGAAGATCACGACGAGGAGCGCCAGCTGCACGGGCCGGAGCCGGCGCTTCATCCGGCCACCCGGTTGCGCGTCTGCGCGTAGCCCTTCAGCACCTCGTCCTTCATCGAGCGCCAGATCCGGTCGTGCAGCGCGATGAAGTCGGGTACCAGGCGGATCTCCGCCACGTCGCGCGGGCGCGGGAGCGCGATCGGGAAGTCCCCGATCGGGCGCGTCGCCGGCCCCGCGGAGAGCACGATCACGCGGTCCGAGAGCGAGATCGCCTCCTCGAGGTCGTGGGTGATGAAGAGGACGCTCTTGCGGTTCGCGCTCCAGAGCTCGAGGAGCTCGTTCTCCATGAGGCTCCTCGTCTGCACATCGAGCGCGGAGAAGGGCTCGTCCATGAGGAGGATCGGCGGATCGAGGATCAGCATCTGCGCCAGCGCCACGCGCTTCCGCATGCCGCCCGAGAGCTGGTGCGGGAAGCGGTCGCCGAATCCCGCGAGGCCCACGCGCTCGAGCCACTCCTCGCCGCGCCGGCGCGCTTCCTCCGGCGCCACGCCGCGGAACTCGAGGCCGGCGGTCACGTTCGCGAGCGCGCTTCGCCACGGCATGAGGCCCTCGGCCTGGAACATGTAGCCCGCGCGCCGGTTGATGCCCGCGAGCGGCTCGCCGAAGATGCGCATCGTCCCGGACGAGGGCCTGAGCAGCCCCGCGGCCACGTTGAGGAGGGTCGACTTCCCGCAGCCGGTCGGACCTACCACCGAGACGAACTCGCCCTCGCCCACGGAGAGCGTCACGTCCTTCACCGCCGTGTACGAGGGCCCGCCCGCGCGCGCGGCGAAGGCGCAGGTGATGCCCTCGAAGGAGACGGCGGCGCTCATGATTCGCTGTAGTGTCGACCGGCGCTTCTACGGCGTCCGCTCCAACACGGATTCACCGGTATTTCGTGTTGGCCTTCTTCACGAACTCGTTGTCGAACGTCTTCGAGAGGTCCATCTTCCCCGCCTTCATGACCGAGGGCTCGAACTTCGCGAGCACCTTGTAGACGTTCTCGGCGGCCTTCAACGACATCGTGCCGTCCTCCGAGTAGCCGATCATGTTCTTGAGGAGGCCCTGCTTGTAGAGCGACGGATTCCCCGCCTTGTACTCGGCGGGCATGAGGTCGACGATCTCCTGGGGCGTCGCCTTCGCGATCCACTTGTCCGCCCGCACCATGGCATTCACCACCGCCTGCACCGTGTTCGGGTACTTCTTGATGAATTCGTCCGTCGCGTAGATCACGGCCGCCATGTAGTCGCCGCCGTAGACGTCCTTCATGCCCTTCTCGGTGCGCGTGTCGACGACGGAGACGAACTTCCCGGTCGATTCGAGCTGCGTCACCACCGGATCCAGGTTCGCGAGCGCGTCGATCTCGCCCTTCTCCATCGCGGCGACCGCGCCGGCGCCCGCGCCCACGCCCACGATCGAGACGTCCGTGGGCTTGAGGCCGTCCTTCACGAGGAGGTTGTCCACGAACATGTTGGTCGATGAGCCGGGGGCCGTCACGCCGATCTTCAAGCCCTTCAGGTCGCGTCCGCCGCGGTAGCGCGCGGCGCGTTCCTTCGACATGACGAGCTCGATCGCGCTGTAGCGCAGCTGCAGCACGACCGCCTGGATCGGCTGCTTCTTTGCGGCCATGTTGATCGTGTGCTCGTAGGCGCCGGAGACGAAGTCCGCGCTTCCGCCGACCAGCGCCTGCAGCGCCTTGGCGCCGCCCGCGAAATCCGGGATCTCGACCTCGAGGCCCTCGTCCCTGAAGTAGCCCTTGCGCTCGGCGACCGAGAGCGGCAGGTAGTAGAAGAGGCTCTTGCCCCCGACCGCGATGGTGATCTTCTTCTTCTCCGGCGCCTGGGCCGCGGCGGCCGAGACGAAGGCGATGCCGAGGGCGAGCGCGGCGAGCGCCCGGATGATTCGCTTCATGGTTTCCTCCGTCGTTGTGATCAGCGAGCCGGCTCTTGCGGCGGCGGGTGCAGCTCGAGCGTCTGTCCCGCCTTCATGACCTGGCCGGGCACGTCGTGTCCGACCACGGCCGGGATGCGCCGCGCGACGGCGAGGAGCTTGGCCAGGTCGACGCGCGTGTCGTAGCCCATGTCCTCGAGCATGTTCACGAGGTCCTCGGTGCAGATGTTGCCCGTGGCGCCCGGGGCGAACGGGCAGCCGCCCAGGCCGGACACCGACCCGTCGAACGAGCGCACGCCCGCCTCGATGCCGGCGACCACGTTCGCGAGGCCCATGCCGCGCGTGTTGTGGAAGTGGAGCGTGTAGTACGTGTCCGACGGCGGCGGGAAGCGCTCGAGCACGCGCGCCGTGAGCTCGGCCACCTGGCGCGGGTTCGCCATGCCGGTCGTGTCCGCGAGCGAGATGCCGTCGAAGCCCAGCTCGCGGAAGCGCTCGACGAAGTCGAGGACCACGTCCTCGTGCACGCGGCCCTCGAAGGGGCAGCCGAACGTGGTCGAGAGGCTCATCGTGATCTTCATGCCCGCCTCGTGCGCGCCGCGGACCATGTCCGGCAGCTCCGCGAGCGACTCCTCGTGGGTGCGGTTGATGTTGGCGCGGTTGTGCGTCTCGGAGGCGGACACGACGCCGTTCAGCTCGCCCGGCTTCGCCTTCGCGGCCGCCGCATCGCGCACGCCCCGGAGGTTCGGCACGAGCGCGACGTAGGTCACCCCGGGCACGCGATCGATCGCCGCGAGGACCTCCTGCGCGTCCGCGAGCGCCGGGACCGCCTTCGGCGAGACGAACGAGGTCACCTCGATCTTGTGCAGGCCCGTCCGCGAGAGCTGGTTGATCACCTCGACCTTGGTGGCGGTCGGTATGAACTTCCGCTCGATCTGGAAGCCGTCGCGGACGGCGACGTCGTTCACGTAGAGGCGCATGGGAAGGATGCCGGGGAACACGCGGATTCTACTCTCCGAATGGAGGATGGGCGGACCCTCCGGCCGGAGGAACGCGGCCGCGCGCGCCGTGTCTGCCGAATGGAGTCCTCCAACGGGAGCCGTCCATGAACCGATCGGGCCTCATCGTCGTCCTCTGCCTCGCATGGCCCGCCGCGGCGGCCGTTTCCGAGCCCGGCGGCATCTCGCCGGCATTGCGCACGCTTCCCGGGGAGGAGCCCGCCTTCTCGCTCCGTGCGGACGGCGTGCAGGTCTACCAGTGCTCGCCCCTGCCGACGGGCGGCTACGGCTGGGCATTCGAGGCGCCGGATGCGACGCTCTTCGACGGGAGCCGGAGCGTCGCGCGCCTCGCCACGCCCAACCACTGGGAATCCCTCGACGATCGCAGCAGCGTCACGGGCATCCCGCGGCGCATGCAGGCGGCCGGCGGCGACAACATGCCGTGGGAGCTCCTGGGCGCCATGCCCGCCGGCGAGGACGGGATGTTCGCGGGCGTGACCAGCATCCAGCGCGTGAATACCCGCGGGGGCGGCGTGCCCACCACGACCTGCGACTACGCGCGCGTGGGCGAAGAGGCGCGCTCCGCCTTCACCGCGGACTACTACTTCTACAAGCGCCGCGGCGCGGGCTGAAGCCGCGCGAGCGGGGCCCGCTTGCGGTAGCATCGACGCCTTCGATCGAGGAGGCGGCGCGGCGTGACCCGGCAAGACGATCCGCACGGAGAGCTGCGCGAGGGCGTGCGCGATCTTTGCGCGGCGTTTCCCCCCGAATATTTCCGCGAGGTGGACGCGCGCCGCGGCTATCCGGACGCGTTCGTCGAGGCGCTCACCAAGGCCGGCTGGCTCGCCGCGCTGATCCCCACCGAATACGGCGGCTCCGGGCTGGGCGTGACGGAAGCCTCGATCATCATGGAGGAGATCAACCGCGCGGGCGGAAACGCGGGCGCGTGCCACGGCCAGATGTACAACATGGGCACGCTCCTGCGGCACGGATCCGCGGAGCAGAAGGCGCGCTACCTCCCCCCGATCGCGCGCGGCGAGCTTCGCCTGCAGTCGATGGGCGTGACCGAGCCCACGGCGGGCACGGACACCACGGCGATCCGCACGACCGCCGAGCGGCGCGGCGACCGCTACATCGTGAACGGCCAGAAGGTCTGGATCTCGCGCGTGCAGCACTCGGACCTCATGATCCTCCTCGCGCGGACCACGCCCGCGGACCGCGTCGCGAAACGCTCGGAGGGCCTCTCGATCTTCCTCGTGGACCTGCGCGAGGCGATCGGGCACGGCATGGAAGTGCGCCCCATCGCGAACATGGTGAACCACGAGACCAACGAGCTCTTCTTCGACGGGCTCGAGATTCCCGCCGAGAACCTCATCGGCGAGGAGGGGAAGGGCTTCCGCTACATCCTCGATGGCTTGAACGCCGAGCGCGCGATCATCGCCGCGGAGTGCATCGGCGACGGCTACTGGTTCATCGAGAAGGTGACGCGCTACGCCGGCGAGCGCGTGGTGTTCGGCCGCCCGATCGGCCAGAACCAGGGCGTGCAGTTCCCGATCGCCGAAGCGCACATCGAGCTCGAGGCCGCGAACCTCATGCGCTTCGACGCCTGCCGCCGCTTCGACGCGGGCGAGCCGTGCGGGGCCCAGGCGAACATGGCGAAGTACCTGGCCGCGAAGGCGTCGTGGGAGGCGGCGAACGCGTGCCTCCAGTTCCACGGCGGCTTCGGCTTCGCGGCGGACTACGACGTGGAGAGGAAATTCCGCGAGACGCGCCTCTACCAGGTGGCGCCGATCTCGACCAACCTGATCCTCGCCTACGTGGCCGAGCACGTGCTGGGCCTTCCGCGCTCCTACTGAGTCACTCGACCGTCACGGACTTCGCGAGGTTGCGCGGCTTGTCGACGTCCGTCCCGCGGCACAGCGCCGCGTGGTACGCGAGGAGCTGCACGGGAACTGCGTGCACGACGGGCGAGAGCGCGCCCGAGTGGCGGGGGGTGCGGATCACGTGCACGCCCTCCGTCTCGGTGAAGTGGCTGTCGAGATCCGCGAAGACGTAGAGCTCGCCGCCGCGAGCGCGCACTTCCTGCATGTTCGACTTGAGCTTCTCCAGGAGCGCGTCGTTGGGCGCGATCACGACGACCGGCATCGACGCGTCGACGAGGGCCAGCGGCCCGTGCTTGAGCTCCCCCGCCGGATACGCCTCCGCGTGGATGTACGAGATCTCCTTCAGCTTCAACGCCCCCTCGAGCGCCACCGGATAGTGGATGCCGCGGCCGAGGAAGAGCGCGTGCTCGTGCCGCGCGAAGCGCTCCGCCCACGCGCGGATCTGCGGCTCGAGGTTCAGCGCATGCTGGATGCTTCCGGGGACGAAGCGCAGCTGCTCGAGCGCGGCGGCCTCCGCGTCCGCCGGGAGCCGGCCCTTCGCCTTCGCGAGCGAGAGCGCGAGCGTGTAGAGCGAGACGAGCTGCGTGGTGAAGGCCTTGGTCGAGGCGACGCCGATCTCCGCCCCGGCGCGGGTGTAGAACGCGAAGCGCGAGGAACGCGGGATCGCGCTTTCGCGCACGTTGCAGATGGAGAGCGTCTGCGCGTGCCCGAGCTCGCGCGCGCGCTTGAGCGCTTCCATCGTGTCGAGCGTCTCGCCCGACTGGGAAATCGTCACGACGAGCTGGCGCGGATCCGGGATGGTGTCGCGATAGCGGTACTCGTGGCCCAGCTCCACGGAGCAGGGCACGCGCGCGACGCCTTCGACCCAGTAGCGCGCGATGAGGCCCGCGTAGTAGCTCGTGCCCGAAGCGAGGATCAGCACCGAGCCCGCGTCCCGGAAGGCCGCCGCGGCCCCGGCGCCGAAGAGGCCGTCCACGTCGACCCCGCCGTCCAGCACGGCCTCGAGCGTGTCGGCCACCGCGCGCGGCTGCTCGTGGATCTCCTTCTGCATGTAGTGCGTGTAGGGACCCAGGTCCACCGCGTCCGCCGAGAGCTCGGAGACGTGCACCGCGCGCTCGACCGGGCTGCCGTCGCGATCGACGATGCGCACGTCCGCGCGGCGAAGGGCCACCACGTCGCCGTCCTCGAGGTAGATCACGCGGCGCGTCTCGGCGATGAGCGCGGAAACATCCGAGGCGAGGAAGTTCTCGCCCTCGCCCAGGCCCACCACGAGCGGGCAGCCCATGCGGGCGCCCGTCATGGTGTCCGGGTCCTTCAAGGCGACGACGCCCAGCGCGTAGGCGCCGTGGAGCTCGGCCACCGCGGCCCGGGTCGCCGCGAAAAGGTCGCCCGAGCGCTGGAGGTGATGGTGGATGAGGTGCGCCACCACCTCGGTATCCGTCTGCGATTCGAACACGTAGCCCAGCGCCTTCAGCCGCGCGCGCTGCTCCTCGTGGTTCTCGATGATGCCGTTGTGCACGACGGCGATCTCGTTCATCGAGACGTGCGGGTGGGCGTTGGGCTCCGTCACGCCTCCGTGGGTCGCCCAGCGGGTGTGCGCGATGCCCACGATGCCGTCCAGGTGCTCGGCGCGCGCCGCGCCCTCCATCTCCGCAACGCGTCCCACGCGCCGCACCCGGCGGATGCCGCCGTTGAGGACCGCGATGCCGGCGGAGTCGTACCCCCGGTACTCGAGGCGCTTCAGGCCCTCCGTGAGGATGGGGACCACGTTCCGGTTGGCGATGGCGCCGACGATTCCGCACATGGGAGGCATTTTCTCACGGCGGGGGCCCGCAGCGGGCCGGAAAACAAGGACTCTCCCCGGCGTGGCGCCGGGGAGAGTGAAGCGTAGGCGGCAGGATTGGCCTCAAGTCGCCCAGCCGGAGCGCGGGAGAGGAGGAGACCCGCGACCTGGAGCCCATTGTCCGCGGCCGGGCGGTCGCGGGCAGCGGCTTTTGTCGCAGCGGCATTGCGGAAAATCGGACAGGAGCCTCGGATGGATCAGTCGCTGAAACGGTCCTTCCGGCGGGCGACGGCATCCAACGCGATCCGCGCGGCGAGCGCCGCGGCGAGCGTGGCGAGCGCCGGGGCCACGGGCACGAACGCGCCGCTCCGGAGCGCGAAGACGGCGGCGGCGAGAAGCGCGAGCGCGCCGAGCGCGGCGGCCGCGGCCAGCCACCCGCGCCGGCGCACCCTGAGGAGCAGCGCCGCCGCCACGACCAGCGCCATGGAGAAGGGCCGCGCCGCTTCGCCGGGCGCGGCGCCGAGGAGCGCCGTGCGCAGCGCCTGGGCATGCGCCACGATGCCGGGCGTATCGCGGCCCCCCGGCTCCCACGACGCGAGGTTGAAAGGGACGGCGATGCGATCGGCGTAGCGCTGCGCGTCGCCGATCAGCACGATGCGGTCGTGGAAGAGGGCGCGCACCCGGCCGGCGTCGCGCAGCGCCAGCACCTCGCCGAAGGGGATGTAGCGGAAAGGCGCGCCCAGCGCGAAATCGATGAGCCCGTCGTTGCACTTGCCCGAGAGGAGCGCGCAGAGCCGGCCGTCCAGCGTGGGGTACCCGCCGTCCTGGGTCGGGATCGCGAGCGAGTAGCGGCGCGTGACGCCGTCGGCGTCGCGCGGCCAGAGGTCGATGCCCAGGCCCTGCTCGCCCGCCGCCGCGAGGTAGGGAGGAAAGATGGGGCGGGCGGTCCTCGTGCGGGCATCGATCGTGAGCGCCGCCACGAAGGGGCCGTTCCTCCGCGCGGCGGCGAGTCCCACGAGGAGCGCGCGATCCAGGCCCGGGCGCAGCCCATCGAGCGAGCGGTCCGGCAGCGGCACCGTGAGCGCGATCGCGCGCGGCTCGCCCGAGGCGATGCGCACGAGCACCTCGCCCAGCGGCTCGTTCCACGCGCCCACGGGCTCCGGCACCGCGCGCACGCTCGCCTCGTCCACGCCCACGATCACGATGTCGTCCGGCGCGGGGCGGGGCGCCACGGCGCGAAGCACCGCCCACTCGCGGTCGAGGATCGACGCGTCGAGGCGCGCCGCGAGCGGGGTGAAGGAGAATGCGAAGCCGGCGATCGCGAGTACCAGCACCGCGAACGCGCCCGTCACCGCCTCCGAGCCGTCGCGGGGCCGTTCCATGGCCGCATCTTAACGCGCGAGACCGCCGGTGCTAGACTGTGCGCCTCTCAGCGCTCCCGAGAAGAACATGATCGTGGAAGCCCCGGGCGCCTCGCAGCTGCAAGCCATCGCGGATCCGTTCGTGCGCTCCCTGGCCGAGCTGGGGCGGCTTCGCACCTATCCCAAGAACACGGTCTTCATCACCGAGGGCGATTCCAGCGACTCGGTGTTCGTGATCCTCTCCGGGCGCGTGAAGGTCTTCATCTCGGATACCGAGGGCCACGAGATGATCCTCGACACGCAGGGGCCCGGTGAGTACGTGGGCGAGATGGCGCTCGACGGGAAGCCCCGCTCCGCCTCCGTGATGACGCTCGAGACGTCGACCTTCTCCGTGGTCGGCCGCGATCCGGTGCGCGAGGCGATCCGGCGCAATCCCGATTTCGCGCTGGACATGATCTCGCGGATCATCGACCGCGCGCGGATCGCGACCAACAGCGTGAAGGACCTGGCGCTCCTCGACGTGTACGGGCGGGTCGCGCGGCTCCTCCTCAACATGGCGGTGGAAGCGCCGGACGGGAAGCTGCAGATCCCGGACAAGATCACCCAGCAGGAGATCGCCGAGCGCGTGGGCGCCTCGCGCGACATGGTGAGCCGCATCTTCCGGGACCTGAACGCGGGCGGCTACATCAAGGTCGAGAACCGCATCATCACCATCAACAAGAAGCCGCCCGCCCGCTGGTAGCGCGGAATATTCGGCATCCCCCGCCGGATTTGTCGGCATTTCCCGTCCGCTTTCCTCCGTGTTCCCCCGGGGCGCCACACCCCTAAGCTGCACTCGCCTGTCCCCAATACCCAAGAAAGGCGAATGCCATGCTCGACGACATCCGGAACCACGACCCCCGCCCCACGCCGGAAGAGGCCCAATGGATGAACGCGGACCCGCTCAAGAGCGCGGCGCACGCCCTGGTGATGGTGGGTCTCTCGATCATGGTGGGCGTGGCGGCGAGCTTCGCCGCGATGCCGGAAGCGGCACCCACGGCCGTGGTCGCGTCCCAGGAGATGCCGTCGCGCTAGCGGGCCTTCCTCGCCGCGCTACTTCTTGCGCGGCCGCTGCCAGTCCGGTTTCGTCACCTGCTTCTTCTGCGTGAGCGTGAGCCCGCCCGGCGGCACGTCGTCCGTGATGGTGGCCCCCGCCGCGATCGTGGCGCCGCGGCCGACCGTCACCGGGGCGATGAGCTGCACGTCCGAGCCGATGTGCACGTCGTCCTCGATCACCGTGCGGTGCTTCACCGCGCCGTCGTAGTTGCAGGTGATGGTGCCCGCGCCGATGTTCACGTCGCTCCCGACCGTGGAGTCGCCCACGTAGGCCAGGTGGTTCGCCTTGCTGCCGCGGCCCAGCCGGCTCGCCTTCACCTCGACGAAATTACCGACGTGCACGTCCGCCGCGAGGTCGGTGCCGGGCCGGATGCGCGCGAAGGGACCGATGCGCGCGTTCGCGCCGATCGCCGCCTCCTCCACGATGCTGAACGGGCGGATCTCGGTCCCCGCGCCCACCACGACGTCGCGCAGGATGCAGCTCGCCCCCAGGCGCACGCCGTCGCCCAGGACGACCCGCCCCTCGAAGATGCAGTTGATGTCGATGGAGACGTCGCGCCCGCACTCGAGGTCGCCGCGCACGTCGATGCGCGCGGGATCGGCGAGGGTCACGCCCGCTTCGAGCAATCGCTTGGCATGGTTCATCTGGTATTGGCGCTCCAGGGCGGCGAGCTCCGCCTTGCTGTTCACTCCGAGGCATTCGTACGCCGCGGATGGGTGGCGCACCGCGATCGGCACGCCGTCCCCGACGGCCGCCGCCACGATGTCCGTGAGGTAATACTCGCCCTGCGCGTTGTCGTTGCGCAAGCGCGCGAGCCAGGCATCGAGCCGCTCGCGGGACGCGGCGAGGATGCCGGTGTTCACCTCGCGGATCGCGCGCTCCTCGGCGTCGGCATCCTTTTCTTCCACGATTCGCCGCACGGCCCCGCTCGCGTCCTTCACGATGCGGCCGTAGCCGGTGGGATCTTCCAGGACCTGCGTGAGGAGCGCGAGGCGCCCGCCGGCCGCCGCATCGACCAGGCCCGCCAGCGTCGCGGAGGAGATGAGCGGCACGTCGCCGTAGAGCACGAGGACCGTGCCCCCGGGCTCCAGCGCCGGCATCGCCTGCTGGACCGCGTGGCCGGTGCCGAGCTGGGGCGATTGCTCGACCCAGGCGGCCTCTTCGCCGGCCAGCCGCTCGCGGACCATCTCCCCGCCATGGCCCACGACCACGCAGAGGCGCCGCGGGGAGAGCGCGCGGGCGGCGGCGAGGACGTGGGCGAGGAGCGGCCGGCCGGCGAGCGGATGCAGGACCTTCGGGAGGTCCGAGCGCATGCGCTTGCCCTTGCCGGCGGCGAGGATGACGACCTGGAGCGGGGTGGCGGCCATGGATGGGGGCTTACCCGACACTGAAAACAAAAAGGGCAGGGGAGTTCCCCCTGCCCGATGTGTTGCGCCTCTAAGTAAAGGAGTTTCGTGATACCCCTAGTACTACGGTGCCGATTCTAGCACGTCATCGTTTTTGGCGCAGCTTTCGGATCGCCTGGAGCTGGGCGGCCGCCTGGGCGAACTCGGCCACCGCCTTGGCGTACTCCTCGGTGCTGGTCCGGTTGGCCATCGCTTCCTTCGCGAGCCGCTCCGCCTCCATCGCCTTCGCCTCGTCCAGGTCGTGCGCCCGGACCGACGTGTCGGCGAGCACCGTGACCCGGTCCGGCTGCACTTCCATCATCCCGCCGGAGACGTAGATCACCTCTTCCTCGGCGCCGTTGCGGATGCGCACGGTGCCGGGACGGATGCGGGTGAGCAGCGGCACATGCTCGGGCAGGATGCCCAGCTCGCCCGCCTCGCCCGGCGCGACCACGCGCTCGGCCTCGCCCGAATAGATCGAGGCCTCGGCGCTCACGATGTCGACGTGGAAGGTCTTGGCCATGGCTACTGGAGCGTCTTGGCCTTCTCGAAGGCCTCCTCGATGGTGCCGACCATGTAGAAGGCCTGCTCGGGCAGCTGGTCGCACTCGCCGTTCACGATCATCTTGAAGCCCTTGATCGAGTCCTTGAGCGTCACGTACTTGCCGGGCGAGTTGGTGAACGCCTCGGCCACGTGGAACGGCTGCGAGAGGAAGCGCTGG
>DATAMY010000076.1:0-3331 GCA_036266535.1 Usitatibacter sp.
CGGACCGCGGCCTCGTCTCGCCAGAAGGACAGCGAGAGGATCTTGCCCGGCTGCGTGAGGCTATGGAAGCGCTCGATGGAGATGAACCCGTCGATTTCCGCGAGCAGCGGCTTCAGGTGCGCGGCGGCATCGAGGTAGCCGTCGGTGCGGCCCTCGGCGGGGACGACTTCGAAGATCACGGCGATCATGGCGAAACCCTTTCGAGGAAGGTCCTCTCTTCCGAGAGGATAAAGCGCTTCTCGCGAGAGAAGGCGAAGTTGGCCTTCGCTTCGGGGTCGGCCTTGAGCTCCGCCCGGTACGCCTCGTAGTCGCGAAGGCTCGCGAAGGAGACGAGCCCCCAGGCGATGTCGTTGGTGCCCTCGTGCGGCAGGAAATAGCCGACGAGGTCGCCGCCGCAGCGCGGGATGATGGCGAGCCAGCGCCGCGCGTAGGCCTCGAATTCGGCGCGCTGGAAGGGATCGATCCGGTAGCGGATGAAGCAGGTCACGGTCTTCATGGGAGGCATTGTGCGCCCGGGACGCGCACCGATGGTTCGTCGTGGAGCGAACTATTAGCGCTCACAAACCCGCTATCATCGGGGCATGAAAGACGGCCCGAACATCTCCGGCATCGCGGCACTCATCGGCGACCGCGCCCGCTCCGAGATCCTCACGGCGCTCCTGGGCGGCCAGGCGCTCACCGCGACCGAGCTCGCGGGCGTGGCCGACGTCACCAAGCCCACGGCGAGCGTGCACCTCGCCCGCCTCGTCCAGGCGCGGCTCGTGTCCATGGAGAAGCAGGGGCGCCATCGCTACTTCCGCCTCGCCGACGACGACGTCGCGCAGCTCCTCGAGAGCCTGCTGGGCGTCGCGTACCGGACCGGAGCGCTGCGGCTCAAGTCGAGCCCCCGCGACCCGGACCTTCGCAAGGCGCGCGTGTGCTACGACCACCTGGCGGGCGACATGGGCGTGCTCGCCTTCGATGCCTTCAGGAAGCGCCGCTGGATCGCCCATGACGAAACGGGGCTCACGCTGTCGCGAGCGGGGGCCGGGTTCTGCCGCGAGATGGGCATCGACGTGGAATCCGCGCGGCAGAGCCGCCGGCCCCTGTGCCGCGTGTGCCTCGACTGGAGCGCGCGCCGCCACCACCTCGCCGGGCAGGTGGGCGCGCAGCTCCTCGAGCGCTGCTACGAGCTGGGCTGGGCGAAGCGCCGGCGCGGCACTCGCATCGTGGACTTCACGCCGCGCGGCGAGCGCGAGTTCCGGCGCCTCTTCGAGCCGGCCTAGGGCACGACGCCCGCGCATCGAGGCGGTGCGCGCAATATCATCTCCGCCAATGGAAACGCCCTTCCCGACCCTTGCCGCGCTGGTTCGCGAGAAAACCGGCCTGCCGTGGTCGCGCGCGCGCAAGCTCTGCGCCGAGGGGCGCGTGAGCGTGGATGGCGAGCGCTGCCTCGATCCGGCGGCGCGCGTGCGACCCGATGCGGCGGTGGCCGTGGATGCGCACGCCCCGAAAATCGGGCGCGGCGCGCTCGCGAAGGAGGCGATCGTCTTCCACGACCGCGACCTCGTGGTCGTGGACAAGCCCGCGGGGATGCTCACCGTGGGCTACGAGGGGGAGAAGGACACGCTCGCGGAGCTGGCGCGGCTCTTGCTGCGGCGGATCGACCGCGGCGCGCACGACAGCGGCCTGGGCGTGGCCCACCGCCTCGACAAGGAGACGAGCGGGCTGGTCGCCTTTACCCGCACCGCCCAGGCGAAGCGCAGCCTCGCGGCGCAATTCCGCGCGCACGACCTCGAGCGCTCCTACGTCGCGCTGGCGCACGGGGTCGTGGCGGCGGGGCGCATCGAGACTTTCCTGCTGGAGGATCGAGGCGACGGACTGCGCGGCTCGTGGGGCCATTTCCGGCGCGAGCGGGGAGAGCCTCCGCCCGGCGCGAAGCGGGCGCTCACGCTGGTGACGCCGCTGGAGCCGTTATCGGGCGCGACGCTGGTGGAATGCCGCCTGGAAACGGGGCGCCAGCACCAGATCCGAATCCACCTCGCGGAGCTGGGGCACCCGGTCGTGGGCGAGAAGGTCTACATCCGCGACTACGCGGGCGAGCGGCTCGAGGCGCCGCGCACGATGCTGCACGCGCGCACCCTGGGTTTCGCGCATCCGAGAAGCGGCACCGCGCTCGCCTTCGAGCGCGAGCCGCCTGGGGACTTCCGCTCGCGGCTCGAGTCGCTGCGGCGCCTTTAGGTCACGTCACCGAGTCGAGGACCGCGTTGATCACCTTGCCCTCGCCGGCCTGGGCGACGACGATCTGGTCGATCTTCGCCTTCTGGTCGGGGGTCATGGTGGCGCCGGTCACGGTGACGACGCCGTCGTCGGCGGAAACGCTCACCTTCGAGCCTTGCAGCGAGCCGTCGTTGTTGAGCGCATTCACGATGCCGCTCACCAATGCGTCGTCGGGGCCGCCGGTCTTCACGGGCGAAGCGATGGGCTCCTGCGCGAAGTGAAGCCGGGCGAGGTCCGAGGGGATCCTGTTGGATTTCGGGGGATTGGCGTAGTTGACCGACCCGGGCGGCGTCGACTCGATGTTTCCGGCCGCTTCCTCGTCGGCCTGGGCCGCGCCCTGCTGCTCCTCGGTCGCGACTTGCGGTGCCTGCTGGAGATCCCTGGGGTTCTGCGCGAAGGCGAACGAAACGGTGCCCGTGGCGAGCGCGGCGGCGACGGCCAGGGAAAGGCGGCTTGTCATTGGGATGTCCTCCTGCGTGGGGCTGGATCCGGTTGGACTCCCACCGACCCCGATGTTCGGGCCACCGCTCCAACCGGCCTACGCCGGCGGCGCTATCATGCGGCCATGGCACGGACCGTCCAGGAAAAGCGCGCCGCATTCCGCACCCTCCACGAGCGCGGATGCTTCGTGATCCCCAATCCGTGGGACGTGGGCAGCGCGAAGATGCTCGCGGGCCTCGGGTTCAAGGCGCTCGCGACGACGAGCTCCGGATTCGCGTGGTCCCAGGGCCGGGCGGACACGACGGTCCCGCGCGACGTGGTGCTCGCGCACTTGCGCGCGATCGTCGGCGCGACGGATCTTCCCGTGAACGCCGACTTCGAGGGCGGCTACGCCGCGGATGCGAAGGGCGTGGCCGAGAGCGTGCGCATGGCGGTCGATACCGGCGTCGCGGGTCTTTCCATCGAGGATTCCACCGGCGATGCCGACAACCCGTTGCGTGACCTGGACGAAGCGGTGAGCCGCATCCGCGCCGCGCGCGCGGCGATCGACGAGGCGGGCGCGGGCGCCATGCTCGTGGGGCGCGCGGAGAACTTCATCGTGAACCGCCCCGACATCAACGACGTCGTCCGG
>DATAMY010000077.1:0-23483 GCA_036266535.1 Usitatibacter sp.
AGGAGGCCGAAGCGCGAGATCTTCCCGATCTGCACGCGCGCCCGGTCGTGGCGGAGCGCATCGCGCAGGCGGTTCTCCACCTCGCGCTGGTTCTTCGCGCTCTCCATGTCGATGAAGTCGATCACGATGAGGCCGCCCAGGTCGCGAAGCCGGAGCTGGCGCGCGACTTCGTCCGCCGACTCGAGGTTCGTGTTGAACGCGGTCTGCTCGATGTCGTGGCCGCGGGTCGCGCGGGCGCTGTTCACGTCGATCGCGACCAGCGCCTCCGTGTGGTCGATCACGATGGCGCCGCCCGAGGGAAGCGTCACGTCGCGGCGGTACGCGCTCTCGATCTGGTGCTCGATCTGGAAGCGCGAGAAGAGGGGGATGTCGTCGCGGTAGAGCTTCACCTTGTCCACGTTGGCCGGCATCACCGTGCTCATGAACGAAAGCGCCTGGTCGTAGATCGCGTCCGTGTCGACCAGGATCTCGCCGATGTCCGGCTGGAAGAGGTCGCGGATCGCGCGCACCACGAGGCTCGACTCGAGGTAGATGAGGCAGGGCCCCTTCTCCTCCTCGGCGGCCTTCTCGATCGCGTTCCAGAGCTGCAGCAGGTAGTTCAGGTCCCACTGCAATTCCTCGACGCTGCGCCCGATGCCCGCGGTGCGGGCGATGAGGCTCATGCCTTCCTGGACCTGGAGCTGGTCCATCACCTCGCGCAGCTCGTTCCTGTCCTCGCCCTCGATCCGGCGCGAGACTCCGCCCCCGCGCGGGTTGTTCGGCATGAGGACCAGGTAGCGACCGGCGAGCGAGATGTAGGTGGTGAGCGCGGCGCCCTTGTTGCCGCGCTCGTCCTTGTCGACCTGGACGATCAGCTCGGAGCCGTTCTTGAGGTGGGTCGCCATCTTCGAGCGGCCGAACTCGCCGCCGTCCGATCCCACCATGTACTGCTTGGCGATTTCCTTGAAGGGGAGGAAGCCGTGGCGCTCCGCGCCGTAGTCGACGAAGACCGCTTCCAGGGAGGGCTCCACGCGGGTGATGACACCCTTGTAGATGTTGCTCTTGCGTTGTTCCTTGCCGGCGGACTCGATGTCGAGGTCGACCAGCTTCTGGCCATCGACGATCGCGACCCGGAGCTCTTCAGCCTGGGTCGCATTGAAAAGCATGCGCTTCATCGTTGCATTCTCCCGCGCTCGATGACACGGAAGAGGGCCCGGTCGGTCCGGGCCCGGATCGACGGAGTTACTTCAGAAGTCGGTTTCGAACGGCGTCACGGATGTGAGCGGCAGGGGACGATTTCTGGTTTTCTTCGTCTGGCGACCGCGGGCCCTGGGGCGCCGCGGCGGCGTGGAATTCAGTGGTGCGTCGAGCGCGTCGATTCGTTTGCCATCGCTCTTGGTCTCGCAGGCGAGCGACGTTTGCCTGCCCGGGCGCCGCATCGCGGAACACCCTCCTTGCGAAGCCGATCTCCGGCGCATTGCGCCCTCCCGAATGCGACGAGAGACTGAAGCTCTGACGCGAGCGGGCTTGGAAATCAACTACATATAGTATACGCGGATGGCGACCGAAGGCAAAGCGCCCGCCGGCACCGCCCCGGCGGTGCGCTGGATCGACGTCTCGGCGGACGAGGCGGGGCAGCGCATCGACAACTACCTCATGGCTCGCCTGAAGGGGGTTCCCAAGAGCCGCATCTACCGGATCCTCCGAAGCGGCGAGGTGCGGATCAACAGCCGCCGGGTCGAGGCGTCGGACCGGGTGGCCGCGGGCGATCGCATCCGGATCCCGCCGGTGCGCGTGGCCGAGCGCGGATCCACGGTGCCCGCGCCGCACTTCCGCATGCCGATCCTCCTCGAGGACGAGTGGCTGGTCGCGATCGACAAGCCGGCGGGCCTCGCGGTCCACGGCGGGAGCGGCGTCGCGCACGGCGTGATCGAGTCGCTGCGCTCGATGCGGCCGGACGCGCGCTTCCTCGAGCTCGTGCACCGTCTGGATCGCGAGACCTCCGGCGTGCTCCTCGTCGCGAAGAAGCGCTCGGCGTTGATCGCGCTCCACGACATGCTGCGCGATCGCGACATGGACAAGCGCTATCTCGTGGGCGTGGCGGGGCGGTTCCGGAACGAGCTGCAACGCGTGCGACTCGCGCTCGTGAAGCGCGACGCGGCCGACGGCGGGAAGCGCGTGAGCGTCTCGAAGGCCGGGCAATCGGCGGAGACGGCGTTCCGGCGGATCTCGCGCGGGGCGCGGGCGAGCCTCCTCGAGGCGGAGCTCCTCACCGGGCGCACGCACCAGATCCGCGTGCATCTCGCCCACCTGGGCCATCCCGTGCTGGGCGACGACAAGTACGGCGATTTCGAGCTGAACCGCGCGCTCCGGAAGGAGGGCCTCAAGCGGATGTTCCTCCACGCCGCGTCGATCGGCTTTCGCCATCCGGGAACCGGCGAGCCGACCACCATCGCGTCGCCGCTCCCCGCGGACCTCGCCGCTTTCCGCGACAGCCACATGCGGGAGCCTGGATGAGCCGCTACGACCTCGTGGTCTTCGACTGGGACGGCACGCTCATGGACTCGACGCGCCTCATCGCCTCGTGCCTGCAGGCGGCGTGCCGCGACGTGGGCGCGCCCGTTCCGAGCGAGAGCGAGGCGCTTTTCGTGATCGGCCTGAACATGGCGGATACCTTCCAGCGCGTGGTCCCGGAGCTGGACGAGGCCGCGCGCTCACGGCTCGCCGAGCGCTATCGCCACCACTTCCTCGCGCGCGAGCACGAGGCGCCGCTCTACGAGGGCGTGCGCGAGATGCTGGGCGAGCTGCACGGTCGCGGCCGCCGCCTCGCGGTCGCGACCGGCAAGGCGCGCCGGGGCCTCGATCGCGCGCTCGAAGCGACGGGGCTCGCCCGCTGGTTCGAGGCCACCCGGTGCGCCGATGAAGGCTTCGCCAAACCCCATCCGGACATGCTGCTCATGCTCCTCGACATCACGGGGGTCGAGCCGCGGCGCGCGCTCATGGTGGGCGACACGACCCACGACCTCGAGCTCGCCGCGAACGCCGGGATCGAGGCGGTCTCGGTCTCCTACGGCGCGCATCCCGAAGACCTCCTCGCCACCCGCCCCGCGCTCGCCCGCTGCGCGAGCGTGGAGGAGCTGCGCCGATGGCTCGCGACGAACGCCTGATCTGCCCGTCCCTCGCCCTCGCGGAAGGCGGCCGCGGGGTGCGGTTCGCGCTCGGCCGGGAAACGCCGGGCGGCGAGGAAAAGGGCTTCGCCATCCGCCACGCCGGGCGGGTGCGCGCCTACGTGAACCGCTGCCCCCACATGGGCACCGAGCTCGACTGGCAGCCCGGCGAGTTCTTCGACATGGCTGGGCTATACTTGGTCTGCGCCACGCACGGCGCGTTGTTCGAGCCCGGCACGGGCTCGTGCATCGCCGGCCCGTGCCGCGGCGCCGCGCTCGAGCCGCTCGCCACGCGCGAGGCGAACGGCCAGGTCTTCCTCATCAACGACGCGGCGATCGCGACGCCGCCGGACGAAAAGCCATGACGGATTCCTCGCCCCCCAACTGGGAGCGTTCGGTGCTCGAACGGATCGCGCTGAAGGCGCTGGACGAGCAGCGGCGATCCCGCCAGTGGGGAGCCCTCTTCAAGATCCTGTGGCTGATCTTCTTCTTCCTGATCCTCGCGGCGTGGATGGGCTGGATCGGCCGCCCCGACAAGGAGCTGGGATCGGCCTCCTCCACCGGGCGCCACACCGCGCTCGTGAACCTCGAGGGCGTGATCGCCCCCGAAGGGAAGGCCTCGGCGGACCGGATCATCAAGGCCCTCGACCGCGCATTCAAGGATCCCACGACCCAGGGCGTGGTCCTGCGCATCAACAGCCCCGGCGGGAGCCCCGTCCAGGCGGGCTACATCAACGACGAGATGCGCCGGCTCCGCGCGAAGTACCCGAAGACGCCGCTCTACGTGGTCGTGCAGGACCTCTGCGCCTCGGGCGGCTACTACGTGGCCGTCGCGGCGGACCGGATCTACGTCGACAAGGCGAGCCTCGTGGGCTCGATCGGCGTGATCATCAACGGCTTCGGCTTCACCGGCACGATGGAGAAGCTCGGCATCGAGCGGCGCGCCTACACCGCGGGGGAGAACAAGGACTTCCTCGACCCCTTCGCCCCGGAGAACCCGGCACAGAAGGAGTACGCCCAGAAGATGATCGGGGAGATCCACCAGCAGTTCATCGACGTCGTGAAGAAGGGGCGCGGCGCGCGCCTGAAGGAAACGCCGGACATGTTCTCCGGGCTCGTCTGGACCGGGGAGAAGAGCGTCGAGCTGGGACTCGCGGACGGCTTCGGGAGCGCCCAGTCGGTCGCGCGCGACGTGATCAAGGCGGAGAAGCTCGTCGACTACACCCCCGAGGACAACGTGTTCGAGACGATCTCGCGCCGCCTGGGCACGCGCTTCGGAGCGGCCCTGGGCCAGGCCGCCGCGGAATCGGCCGTCGCCGGCATGGGCGGCTTGCGCTAGGCCCGAGTGAGCGCCGTCGCAAACGATCCACCCCGAATCGATCTCGACCTCGCGCGCGAGGCCTTCGACCGCACGGCGGTCGGGCTCGCCGTCATCACGCCCGAGGGCATCTTCCGCCAGGTGAACCGCGCGTTCTGCGCGATCACGGGCTACGCCCGCGAGGAGCTCGAAGGCCGCTCGTTCATCACGATCACCCATCCGGAGGACGTCGCGCGGGACGAGGCGTCGTTGAAGGCGCTCGCGACGTCGCAGGCCGAGGCCCCCACGGTGGACAAGCGCTACCTGCGCAAGGGCGGCGGGGAGGTCTGGGTGCGGCGAAGCGTCGCCGTCGTCCGCGACCCGGGCGGCGAGCCCCGCTACCTGGTGGGTGCGTTCATCGATCTCACCGAGCAGCGCGGGAAGGACCGGGCGTTGAACCAGATGAACGCCTTCCTGCAGGCGATCGTCGAGACCTCGCCCATCGCGATCTACACGACGGACCGCGCGGGCGTGGTCACGTTCTGGAACCGCGCGGCAGAGCGCACGTTCGGGCACTCGCGCGAGGAAGCGGTGGGCCGGCCGGCGCCCTTCGTGCCGGATTCGGAGCGCGAGGCCACGCGCGGGTTGCGCGAGCGCGTGCTCTCGGGCGAGGTGCTGGACGGCCTGCAGCTCGAGCGCACCCGGGCCGACGGGACGCCCATCGTGATCCGCGGCTCGGCGGCGCCGCTCCGCGACGCGGAAGACCGCATCGTGGGGCTCCTCGTCGCATGCGTCGACGTGACGGAAGCGCGCCGCACGTCGCAGGAGCTCGAGCGCCACCTCCACTTCACGCGCGCCCTCATCGACGCGATCCCGAACCCCGTCTACTACAAGGACCGCGAGGGACGCTACGTCGTGCACAACCGCGCCTGGGGCGAGCTCTTCGGCGGCGGCGAGAACTGGATCGGGAAGACCGTCTTCGACATGTACGAGCCCGCGATCGCGCAGGCGCACCACGAGCGCGACCGTGCGCTCTTCGAGCGGCCGTCGTCGACCACGTACGAGCTCCTCATGCCCACGGCGCTGGGCGAGACGCGCCAGATGCTCTACAACAAGGTGAGCTTCGTCGACCAGCGGGGCGAGGTCGCGGGGCTGATCGGCGTGGTGACGGACGTCACGCGCTACAAGGAGACCGAGCGGGCGCTCGAGGCGAGCGAGGCGCGCTTCCGGCTCCTCACGGAGAGCTCGCTCGACCTCATTTCCGTGGTCGAGGCGGACGGGACGCTACGCTACCAGAGCGGGGCGCTGCGCACGCTCCTGGGCTTCGATCCCACCGAGACCCTCGGCCGGAACGCCTTCGAGCTCGTCCACCACGACGACGCGGACCACCTGCGCGCGGCGATGCGCCGCATCGTCGAGAAGCGCCAGTCGAACGCGCCGATCGAGGTCCGCTTCCGCCACCGGGACGGCAACTGGCGGACCTTCGAGTCGCTGGGCACCAACCTCCTGGACAACCCGCACATCCGGGGCATCGTCTTCAACTCGCGCGACGTGACCGACCGGAAGGTCATCCAGCAGCGCATCCAGCACCTCGCCTACCACGACAACCTCACGGGCCTTCCCAACCGCTCGCTCCTGCAGGACCGCCTCGCCCACGCGATCGCCCGCGCCGAGCGCTCGCGCTGCAAGGTGGCCGTGCTCTTCATCGACCTGGACAACTTCAAGAACATCAACGACACGCTGGGCCACGACGTGGGCGACGAGCTCCTGCGCCAGGTGTCGAGGCGCCTCTCCGGCTGCGTGCGGATCGAGGACACGATCGCGCGCCAGGGCGGGGACGAGTTCATCGTGCTGCTGGACAGCCTCGAGGACGGGCGCTCCGCCTCGCTCGTGGCGCAGAAAGTCCTGAACGCGCTGCGGCAGCCCTTCGCGCTCGGCGGCACGGAGCAGCACGTGAGCGGCTCGGTCGGCATCGCGCTCTATCCGGAGGACGGGCGCGACGCCCAGACCCTCATGAAGAACGCGGACACGGCGATGTTCCACGGCAAGGGACTCGGCAAGAACACGTACCAGTACTTCACCTCGCAGATGAACATCGCGGTGAAGCGCCGGATGACGCTCGAATCGGCGCTGCGCCGCGCCGTCATGCAGAAGGACTTCGTCCTGCACTACCAGCCCGAGATCGACCTGGAGACGGGCGAGGTGGTCGCGGTCGAGGCGCTGGTGCGCTGGAAGACCGAGGACAGCGGGACCGTCATGCCGGGCGACTTCATCCCGCTCGCGGAGGAGACCGGCCTCATCAACGAGATCGGCGAATGGGTCCTGCGGGAAGGCTGCCGCCAGGCGCGCGAATGGCAGGACCACGGGCTCGCACCCCGGCGGATGGCGGTGAACCTCTCGGCGCGGCAGTTCGCCGACCGCGGCTTCGTCGACATGGTGACGCGAGTCCTCGCCGAGACGCGGCTGGACCCCGCCTACCTCGAGCTGGAGATCACCGAGAGCCAGGTGATGCGCCAGACCGAGGGCGCGATGAACCTGCTGAACCGCCTCTCCAAGATGGGCGTGCAGCTCGCGATCGACGACTTCGGCACCGGCTACTCGAGCCTCTCGTACCTGAAGCGCCTCCCGATCCAGAAGCTCAAGATCGACCAGTCGTTCATCCGCGACATCACCGTGGACCCGAACGACACGGCGATCGTGGTCGCCATCATCAACATGGCGCGGAGCCTCGACCTGGAGACGATCGCGGAGGGCGTGGAGACCGCGGGACAGCTGGCCCTCCTGCGCTCCAAGGGCTGCCGCGTGGGGCAGGGCTTCTACTTCGCGGCGCCCCTTCCGGCGGCGGCGCTCTACCCGATCCTCAAGACAAACAACTTGTACGCATCCGAAAAGTAGGTCCGTCGGAACGGCGTTGGAGCGGACCCAGGACAGGCCGCTCGACGCCACGATGCATCATGCTGACGCATGAACCAGGAAGATCGCCGGACGTTTCCCGATCGGCGGTGAGGGCCGCGCCTTCCATCCGTCGACCGTGTCCATGCGGATCCATTCCGTCGGCGCGGTGAGGTCCGCGGCGACGGCGAGGCGCGTCGCACCCCGGCAGGTCGCGAGGATGTCGGCGAGGAGCGCGTCGTTCCGGTACGGCGTCTCGATGAAGATCTGCGTCTCGTCCGCGCGCGCCGCCTCGCGCTCGAGCTCCGGGAGCCGCGCGCGGCGGGCGGGCGCCTCCGCCGGAAGATAGCCGTGGAAGCGGAAGCGCTGCCCCTCGAGGCCGCTCGCCATGAGTGCCAGCACGATGGAGGAGGGGCCCACGAGCGGGATCACGGCGATGCCGCGGGCGTGCGCGGCGGCGACGAGCCGCGCGCCGGGGTCGGCGACCGCCGGGAGCCCCGCCTCCGAAAGGAGGCCCGCGTCCGCGCCTTCCACGAGGGGTGCGAGGAGGGCGGGCACGGCGTCGGCCTTCGTATGCTCGTTCAGCTCCTCGAATGCCAGCTCCCGCATCGGGCGCGGATGGCCGCACGCGGCGAGGAACCGGCGCGCCGAGCGGGCATCCTCCACGATGAAGCGCTCGAGGCGCCGGATCTCGGCGAGCGCCCGCGCGGGCAGCGCCGCCTCGACGGGGGCCGCATCCGAAAGCCAGGCCGGCACGAGGAAGAGGCGGCCGGTCACGGAAGCTCGAACCCCTCGGCCCGCAGGAGCTCCGAAAGCGCGATGAGCGGGAGGCCCACCAGCGCCGTGGGATCGTCGCCCGCCAGGCGCTCGAGGAGCGCGATGCCCAGCCCCTCGCTCTTGGCGCTTCCCGCGCAGTCGAGCGCGGGCTCGCGGGCGAGGTAGCGCTCGATCTCGGCGTCGGACAGGCGCCGGAAGGCGACTTCGGTGTCCACCACGCGCTCGTGGAGGCGCCCCCCGGGCGCGGCGAGGGCGAGCGCCGTGTGGAAGACGACCGTGCGTCCGGCGAGCTCGCGCAATTGCCGTTGGGCGTTGTCCAACGTCTCCGGCTTGCTCATGGCGCGCCCGTCCACGTCCGCGACCTGGTCCGAGCCGATAATCCAGGCCTGGGGCCAGCGCCGGAGCCCCGCCTGGGCCTTGAGGCGCGCCAGGCGCGCGGCGGTCGCCGCGGGCCGTTCGCCGGGCAGGATCGACTCGTCCACGTCCGGCGCCCACGGGGTGAACGGCAGGCGCAGGCGCTCGAGGAGCTCGCGGCGATAGGGGGATCCGGAGGCCAGAACCAAGGCACGCTCTACAGGTGAATCAGTCATTTACGATGTATATCTCAAGTCAGTTCTAGAATGTCCGACGACTACCTCATCCGCCCCGACCGCATCTCCGAGAAGCCCCACACCTGGGAAGGGATCTTCACCCCCGCCGACCTGGAGCGCCTCGAGGAAAGCCTCGCCGGGCCCCAGGGCGAGCTTCGCTACCGGCTCACCGCCACCCTGGAGGCCGGCCGGCGGAAGGTGGTGTCGTGTATAATCGAAGGCTTCGTTTTTCTCACGTGCCAGACGAGCCTCGAGGCCTTCCGGCACGACATCTCGATCGCGGACCGGCTCGTCCTCGTGGACCACGAGGCCCAGCTTCCCGGGATCGCCGAGGAAAGCGATGCGGAAGATTACCTCGTCGCCGATGATCCGCTGGACATTCGCGACCTGGTCGAGGATGCGGTGCTCCTCGCGCTCCCGATGGTGCCACGCAAGCCGGGAATGGGAGAGGCCGCGGCGGGACGCGGCGACGATGGGGGGCGCGACTCGCCCTTCGCGGCGCTCGCGGGCCTCAAGCGGAAGAAATGACGATACGGGCGTCCCGCGGTCGGGTGAGCCCCCACAGGAGAAGTCCATGGCCGTTCAACAGAACAAGAAGTCGCCGTCGAAGCGCGGCATGCACCGTGCGCACGACCACCTGGGCACGCCGCCCACCGCCGTCGAGCCCACCACGGGCGAGACCCACCTTCGCCACCACATCTCGCCGTCGGGGTACTACCGCGGCAAGAAGGTGATCCAGGCCAAGGATTGAAGCGCCGCGCGCGCGAACCGCGCGCTGCGATCCCTTCATGAAGACCGTCATCGCCGTCGACGCGATGGGCGGGGACCACGGGCCGGCGGTCACGGTGCCCGCCTGCCTGGATTTCCTCGCCTCGCATCCCGGCTCGGAGCTTCTCCTGGTCGGATTGAAGGAGCCGCTCGAGCGCGAGCTCGATCGCGTCCGTGCCACGGGCCGCCCGGGGATCTCCCTCATCGCGGCGACCGAGGTGGTCGGCATGGACGAGGATGTCCGCAGCGCCATCCGCACCAAGAAGCATTCGTCGATGCGGGTCGCGATCGACCTCGTGAAGGAGGGCCGCGCGCAGGCCTGCGTGAGCGCCGGCAACACGGGCGCCCTCATGGGCACCGCGAAGTTCGTCCTGAAGACCCTTCCCGGCATCGACCGTCCCGCGATCTGCGCCGTGCTCCCCACGCGCAAGGGCCAGGTCTACGCATTGGACCTCGGCGCCAACGCCGATTGCACCCCGGACCACCTCCTCCAGTTCGCGATCATGGGCTCCACCCTGGTGAAGGCGGTCGAGGGCATCGAGCGCCCGACCGTGGGGCTCCTCAACATCGGCGCGGAGGAGATCAAGGGCAACGACGTCGTGAAGAAGGCGGGCGAGCTCCTGCGCGCGAGCCCCGTCAATTTCCACGGCAACGTCGAGGGCGACGACATCTACCGCGGGACCACGGACGTGGTGGTCTGCGACGGCTTCGTCGGGAACGTGGCGCTCAAGACCTCCGAGGGGCTCGCCCGCATGCTGGGCGACTTCCTGAAGGAGGAGTACACGCGCAACGTCTTCTCGCGGCTGGCGGCGATCGTCTCGTGGCCGGTGATCCGCCGCTTCCGCCGGCGCGTCGACCACCGCCGCTACAACGGCGCGGCGCTCCTGGGCCTGCGCGGCATCGTCGTGAAGAGCCACGGATCGGCGGACCGCCTCGCCTTCGCGACCGCGATCGAGCGCGCCCATTCGGAGGTGAGCCACGGCCTCCTCGAGCGGATCGGCGCCGAAGTCGCGGCGCTCGCACCGGGCGCGGACGCCGCGCCGCCGCCGCCCACGGAGCGCGTCGCATGACCGTGCGCTCGCGCATCACCGGCACGGGAAGCTACCTCCCCGCGAAGGTGCTCACCAACCGCGACCTCGAGGCGATGGTCGAGACGAGCGACGAATGGATCGTCGCGCGCACCGGGATCCGCGAGCGCCACATCGCCGCGGCGGACGAGCTCACGAGCGACCTCGCATTGCACGCATGCCGGAACGCGCTCGCCGCGGCGGGGCGCACGGCCGCGGACGTGGACCTCGTGATCGTGGGCACGTCGACCCCGGACATGGTCTTCCCCTCGAGCGCCTGCATCCTGCAGGGGAAGCTCGGCGTCACGCGCGGCGCCGCGTTCGACGTGCAGGCCGTGTGCTCGGGCTTCGTCTACGCGCTCGCGACGGCGGATCTCTACGTGCGCTCGGGCCAGTACCGGTGCGCGCTCGTGGTGGGCGCGGAGGTCTTCTCGCGGATCCTCGACTGGAAGGACCGCGGCACGTGCGTGCTCTTCGGCGACGGCGCCGGGGCGGTGGTGCTGGAAGCTTCGGACGAGCCCGGCATCCTCTCCAGCCACCTGCACGCGGACGGGCGCCACGCCGCGATCCTCAATACGCCCGGCCACGTGTCCGGCGGGCAGGTGCAGGGCGATCCCACCCTCAAGATGGACGGCGCGGCGGTCTTCAAGCTCGCGGTCCGCGTCCTCGAGGAGAACGCGCACGAGGCGCTCGGCGCGAACGGCATGACGATCGCGGACGTGGACGCCTACGTCGCGCACCAGGCCAACGTCCGGATCATCTCGCACGTCGCGAAGAAGCTGGGCATCCCGGAGTCGAAGTGCATCGTGACCGTCGACCGCCACGCCAACACGTCGGCCGCCTCCGTGCCGCTCGCGCTGGACGTCGCCGTCCGCGACGGGCGCGTGCGCCGCGGGAGCCTCGTGCTGCTGCAGGGCGTGGGCGGCGGCTTCACCTGGGGCTCCGTGCTCCTGCGCTATTGACCGCCATGACGCTCGCCATCGTCTTTCCGGGTCAGGGATCCCAGTCGGTCGGGATGATGAAGGGGTTCGCGGACGATTCGGTCGTGCTCGAGACCTTTCGCGAAGCGGCGCGGCTTTCCGGCGTGGATTACTGGGCGATGGCGAACGACGGCCCCGCGGAGGTCCTCAACCAGACAGTCAATACGCAGCCGCTCATGCTCGTCGCGGGCGTGGCCTGCTGGCGCGCCTGGCGCGCGCGCGGCGGCGCCGTGCCGGCGTGGCTCGCGGGGCACAGCCTGGGCGAATACTCGGCGCTCGTCGCGGCGGGGGCGCTCCGCTTCGAGGACGCCGTCCCGCTCGTGCGGCTGCGCGCGCAGGCGATGCAGGAAGCGGTGCCCGAGGGCACCGGCGGCATCGCGGCGATCCTGGGCCTGGACGATGCGAAGCTCGCGGAGCTCTGCGAGCGCGCGGCCGAAGGCGAGGTGCTCGAGCCCGCGAACCTGAATTCGCCCGGGCAGGTCGTGATCGCCGGCCATCGCGGCGCCGTCGAGCGCGCCATGGCGCTCGCGAAGGAGCTGGGAGCCAGGCGCGCCGTCATGCTGCCCATGAGCGCGCCATCCCATTGCAGCCTCATGCGTCCGGCCGCCGAGCGGCTGCGCGAGAGGCTCTCGGCGATCGAGGTCGCGAAGCCCGCGGTGCCGGTCGTGCACAACCGCAACGTCCAGGCGTTCGACGATCCCGCGCGGATCCGCGAGGCCCTCGTGGAGCAGCTGGACCATCCCGTGCGCTGGATCGAGACCGTGCGCTTCCTCGCCGGGGAGGGCGTGACGCGCATCGTCGAATGCGCGCCGGGAAAGGTGCTCACCGGCCTCGACAAGCGGATCGCGCCGGACGTGGAAGGGCTCGCCGTGCAGGACTCCGCGTCGCTCGACGCCGCCGTGAAGGGAAATCCATGCTGAAGGAACAGGTCGCGATCGTCACCGGCGCCTCGCGCGGCATCGGGGAGGCGATCCTCGCGGCGCTCGCCCGCGCCAACGCCACCGTGGTGGGGACGGCGACGAGCGAGGCGGGCGCGCAGGCCATCTCGAAGCGCGTGGCGGAGCTGGGCGCCAGGGGGGAAGGGCGCGTCCTCGACGTGCGCGACGCTCCAGCGTGCGCGGCCTTCGCGGAAAAGGCCGCCCAGGACTTCGGGACCGTCTCGATCCTCGTGAACAACGCCGGCGTCACGCGCGACAACCTCCTCGCGCGGATGAAGGACGAGGAGTGGGACGAGGTCCATGCGACCGACTTGAAGTCCGTCTTCCTCCTCTCGCGCGCGGTGCTGCGCGGCATGATGAAGGCGAGGAGCGGGCGGATCGTGAACGTGAGCTCCGTCGTGGGCTTCACGGGCAACGCCGGCCAGGCGAACTATGCGGCGGCGAAGGCCGGCATGGTGGGATTCTCGAAGTCGCTCGCCCGCGAGGTGGGAAGCCGCGGCATCACCGTGAACTGCGTGGCGCCCGGGTTCATCGAGACGGACATGACGCGCGCGCTCGCCCCGGAGCAGGTGAAGAAGCTGGTCGAGAACGTGCCGCTCGGGCGCCTGGGACGGGTCGAGGACGTGGCCCAGGCGGTGCTCTACCTGTGCTCGCCGGCCGCGGGCTACGTGACCGGCGCCACCCTGCACGTGAACGGCGGAATGCACATGGATTGAGGGCGTGGAGGGGTCCGGGAAAGGCCCTCCGCTATGGTAGAATTACGCGCTTTTCCGCAGCACGACAAACCAGAATCCGCTTGGAGGAAGTCGATGGACAACATTGAAGCTCGCGTGAAGAAGATCGTTGCCGAGCAGCTGGGCGTTGCCGAAGCCGACATCAAGAACGAGTCCTCCTTCGTGGAAGACCTGGGCGCCGATTCCCTCGACAACGTGGAGCTCGTGATGGCGCTCGAGGAGGAGTTCGAGTGCGAGATCCCGGACGAGGACGCGGAGAAGATCACGAACGTCCAGCAGGCGATCGACTACGTCAAGAACCACGTCAAGCAGTAGCGGCGCGCGAGCGCCCTCGCGCGTCTTCCGCGCGTCCCACACATGTCGAAGCGAAGAGTCGTCGTAACCGGCCTGGGCATCGTCTCGCCGGTCGGGAACGGTATCCGGGAAGCCTGGGATAACCTGCTCGCCGGGCGCACCGGCGTGGGCCCCATCACGCGCTTCGACGCGGCGCCGCTTCCCACGCGCATCGCGGCCGAGGTGAAGGGCTTCAACGCGGCGGACTGGATGCCCGTGAAGGAGACCCGGCGCGCGGACACGTTCATCCACTACGGCATCGCGGCGACGAAGATGGCGCTCGAGGACGCGGCGCTCGCGATCGACGACTCGAACGCGGAGCGCGTCGGCGTGAACGTGGGCTCCGGCATCGGCGGGCTCCCCATGATCGAGGACAACATCCGCGAGATGATCGCCAAGGGGCCGCGGCGCCTCTCGCCCTTCTTCGTCCCGGGCACCATCATCAACATGGTGGCGGGTTTGATCTCCATCCATTTCAAGGCGAAGGGCCCGAACGTCTCGATGGTCTCCGCCTGCACCACGAGCTCGCACTGCGTGGGCGAGGCGGGCCGCATGATCGAGTACGGCGACGCGGACGTGATGATCGCGGGCGGCGCGGAGGCGTGCGTGAACCTCTCCGGCGTGGGCGGCTTCTGCGCGTGCAAGGCGCTCTCGGAGAGGAACGACGATCCGGGCACCGCGTCGCGTCCCTTCGACAAGGACCGCGACGGCTTCGTGCTGGGCGAGGGCGCGGGCATCCTCATCCTGGAGGAGCTCGAGCATGCGAAGAAGCGCGGAGCGCGCATCTACGCCGAGCTCTCCGGCATGGGCATGAGCGCGGATGCGAACCACATCACCGCGCCCAACATGGACGGGCCGCGGCGCGCGATGCTGGCCGCGCTTCGCAACGCCGGGATGAACGCCGAGGAGGTCCAGTACGTGAACGCGCACGGCACGTCCACGCCGCTGGGAGACGCGAACGAGACGGCCGCGATGAAGGCTGCGTTCGGCGAGCACGCCTACAAGCTCGCCGTGAACTCGACCAAGTCCATGCACGGCCACCTCCTGGGCGCCGCGGGCGGGGTCGAGGCGGTGATCACGGCGCTCGCGATCCACCACCAGGTCTCGCCGCCGACCATGAACATCGCGACCCCGGATCCGGCGTGCGACCTCGATTACGTCCCGGATACGGCCCGCGAGATGCGGATCGAGGCCGCGCTCTCCAATTCCTTCGGCTTCGGCGGGACCAACGGAACGCTCGCGTTCCGGCGCTTCCACTGACGCCGGCCGCGACGGCGCCATGCGGCGGGCGCTTCGGACGGCATTCCTCCTCGCGTTCCTGGGCGCCGCCGGCGCCGCGGCGTGGCTCGCGTGGTTCGCGCACGCGCCGCTCGCGCTCCCGGCCGCGCCGTACGACTTCACGGTGCGTCCGGGCGAGCGGCTGAAGGGCCTCGCGCGCGAGCTCGCCGCGGGCGGCCTCCTGGACGGCCCGGCGATCCCGGGCGCGTCGACGCTCGAAGGGGAGGGCTTCTGGATCCTCGGGCGCCTCCTCGGGAAAGCGGGCGCCATCCGCGCCGGGACCTATCGGCTCGGGGAGCCTCTCTCGCCGCTCGCGCTTCTCGACAAGCTCGCGCGCGGGGACGTCCTCCTCGTGGAGGCGCTCTTCGTCGAGGGGACTACCTTCCGGCAATGGCGCTCGGCGCTGGAGACCGACGCGCATGTGCGCCACACGCTCGCGGGCAAGTCCGATGCCGAGGTGGCGGCGCTCCTCGGCATCCCCCAGCCCTCTCCGGAAGGCTGGCTCTTCCCGGACACGTACCGGTTCACGCCGGGCTCCAGCGACGAGGACATCCTCAAGCGGGCGCACTCGGCGATGGCGAAGCGCGTGGCGCAGGCGTGGTCCGGCCGCGATCCGGACCTCCCGCTCGCGACACCCTACGAGGCGCTGATCCTCGCCTCCATCGTGGAGAAGGAGACGGGCCTCCCTGCCGAGCGCCCGCTCATCGCCTCCGTCTTCGTGAACCGGATCCGGCTGCACATGCGGCTGCAGACCGATCCCACGGTGATCTACGGCATGGGCGAGCGCTACGACGGGAACATCCGCAAGCGCGACCTGCTCGCCGACACGCCGTGGAACACCTACACGCGGGACGGCCTTCCGCCCACGCCGATCGCCATGCCGGGCGCGGATGCGCTGCACGCCGCGGTTCACCCGGCCGCGTCGGATTTCCTCTATTTCGTCTCGCGGGGCGACGGATCCCACGAATTCTCGCGCACGCTCGAGCAGCACAACCGCGCGGTGGCAAGATACCAGCTGCACGCCGGCTCATCGTAAAGGCGCGGGCGCGAACCATGACGGCACGCGGCAAGCTCATCACCCTCGAAGGCATCGACGGCGCCGGGAAGTCGTCGCACGTGAAGTTCCTGCGCGATCGCGTCGCCGCCCGCGGCATGGACGTGATCGTGACGCGCGAGCCCGGGGGAACCTCGTTCGGCGAGCGGCTGCGCGAGGTGATCCTGCACCATCCCGCCACCGCGCTCGCGGAGGCGCTCGTGATGTTCGCGGCCCGGAGCGCCCACCTGGAGGGGCTCGTGCAGCCTGCGCTCGAAGCCGGGGCGTGGGTGGTCTGCGATCGCTTCAGCGACTCGACCTATGCCTACCAGTGCGGCGGCCGCGGCCTCGATCCGGCGGCGGTCGAGGCCCTCGAGCGGCTGGTGCACCCGGGCCTGCAGCCGGATGCGACGTTCCTCTTCGACCTCGATCCGGACGTGGCGGGCGAGCGCCAGAAAGGGCGCACCGGCGAGCCGGACAAGTTCGAGCGCGAGCACTCGGATTTCTTCCGCGGCGTGCGCGGCGCATACCTCGAGCGCGCCCGGCGCTTCCCGAAGCGCATCCACGTGATCGACGCCTCGGGCGACGTGGCCCAGGTGCGCGAGCGCCTGGAGCGCGCCTTCGCGCGCGCGTTCCCGTGAAGCCTTTTCCCTGGCACGTAGCGGCGCTGGAGCGGCTCATGGCCGACCGGGGCCACCTTCCGCATGCGCTCCTCGTGCACGGGCCGGCGGGCATCGGCAAGGCGCAATTCGCGCGCGCGCTCGCAGCGGCCGCGCTCTGCGAAGCGCCCGTGCGCGGGCTCGCCTGCGGCACGTGCGAGTCGTGCCACTGGTTCGAGCAGGGGAACCATCCGGACTTCCGCGAGATCGTCCCGGAGGCCGCGGAGGAGGAGGACGAGCCGGCCGAAGGCGAGACCGCGAAGGCCGAGAAGGCGAAGAGCCTCGTCATCAAGATCGACCAGATCCGCGCCGTGGCCGACTTCGTGGGCCTCACGACGCACCGCTCCGGCTACCGCGTGCTCCTCCTCATGCCCGCGGAATCGCTCCATCCGGCGGCCGCCAACGCGCTCCTGAAGACGCTCGAGGAGCCGCCGCCCGCGACGCTCATCGTCCTCGTGAGCGATCGTCCCGCGCGGCTCCTCCCCACGATCCGCAGCCGCTGCCGGCTCCTGGCGCTTCGGGTGCCCGAGACCGCGGCGGCGCTCGCGTGGCTGCGCGCGGAGGGCGTCGAGGATGCCGAGGCGGCCCTCGCGAGCGCGGGCGGGGCGCCGCTCCTCGCCCAGCGCCTGGCGGCGCCGGAAGAAGCGCAGTTCCGCAGGAGGCTCCTCGCCGAGCTCGCGCGCCCCGGCGGCGCGGATGCGCTCCAGTTCGCCTCCGGCGTGGACCGGAACGCCGTCGAGCGGCTCGTGTACTGGCTCCAGACGTGGGTCCAGGACCTCGTGCGCGTGCGGCTCGCGGGCCGGGCGCGGCACCATGGGGCCTTCGCCGCGGCGCTGGATTCGCGCGCCCGGGCGAGCGACCTGGAGGCGCTCTTCGCCCTCGACCGGGAGCTCGCCGAGGCGCGCCGGCTCTCGGCCCATCCCTTGAACCCGCGGCTGTTGGCCGAGCACCTGCTCATGGCCTACAATCGAGCCACTTCCCGAACGAAGCCATGAGCGAAGCCGCCACCGCCGATGCCGTCGCGAGCCGTCCCGGGGTGTTCACCCTGGTGATCCGCTCCAAGGCCGCCCTTTACGCGGCCTGGATCCCCCTTCTCAAGAACGGCGGAATCTTTTTGCCCAGCAACCGGTCCCATGCGCTGGGCGAGGAAGTTCTCATCCTGCTCACGCTGCTGGACGACCCGAACAAGATCCCGCTTCAGGGCAATGTCGCGTGGATCAATCCGGCCCACAGCGCGGGCAACCGCCCCCAGGGGATCGGCGTGCAGCTCCACGACAGCGACGTGGTGCGCGAGCTCCGGAAGAAGGTCGAAGGACTGCTCGCCGGCGCGCTGCAGTCCTCCCGCCCGACGCACACGATCTGACCCGGCCGCCCCCGGCCGGTCGCCTTTCCGACTTCCATGCAGGAGGAGGCTCTCGTGTTCTGGGAAAGACCGCTGGACCTTGCGCTATCGAACCTCAAGAAACGCGTGCAGGCTCCCGTGCGCCTCGTGCTCTGGGACGGCCGCGAGGTGTCGCTCTCGGAGGAGCCGCGCGTCACCGTCCGCCTGAAGGGGACGCGCGCGGCCTCGGCCTTCATGCGGCCGAGCCTCCTCTCGCTCGCCGAGGCGTACATCGAAGGGCACGCGGACCTCGAGGGCGACCTGAACGAGGCGATCCGCGGCGCCGAGGCGCTCTCGCGCTCCGGGCCGAAGCCCCTCTTCGAGGCGGGCCCGGGGCCCTCGCGCCACACCAAGCGCGACGACCGCGAGGCGATCCACCACCATTACGACGTCTCCAACGAGTTCTACGCGCTCTGGCTCGATCCGCGCCTGGTGTACTCGTGCGCGTATTTCCGGGACGAGGGCGACACGCTCGAGCAGGCGCAGCTCCAGAAGCTGGACCACATCTGCACGAAGCTCATGCTCAAGCCCGGGGAGAAATTCCTCGACATCGGCTGCGGGTGGGGCGCGCTCGTGATCCGCGCCGCGCAGAAGTACGGCGTGGACGCGACCGGCATCACGCTCTCCGAGAACCAGTTCCGGCTGGCCACCCAGCGGATCCGCGAGGCGGGGCTTCAGGATCGCTGCCGGGTCCTCCTCCTCGATTACCGCGACACGCCGGGCGAAGGCGTGTACGACAAGATCGCGAGCGTGGGCATGTTCGAGCACGTGGGATTGAAGAACCTGCCCACGTACTTCGGCGTGGTGAAGCGCCTCCTGCGCGAGCGGGGCCTCTTCCTGAACCACGGGATCACGTCCACGGACGTCGACAACCGCGCGGTGGGGCTGGGCGCGGGCGAGTTCATCGGGCGCTACGTCTTCCCGCGCGGGGAGCTTCCACACCTGCACCGCGCGATCCACGACATGAGCGAGGCGGAGTTCGAGGTGCACGACGTGGAGTGCCTGCGCAACCACTACGCGAAGACCTGCGGCCAGTGGAGCGCGAACTTCGAGCGCCGGATCGCGGAGGCGGTCGCGGCGGCGGGCGAGCGCACCGCCCGCATCTGGCGGATCTACCTCGCGGGATGCGCCTACGGCTTCGAGCAGGGGTGGATGTCCATCCACCAGGTGCTCGCCACCAAGCGGACGCGTCCCGGGCGCTCGGCGATGCCGCTCACCCGGGACTGGATCTACCGCACCTAGGAAGCCGGCGCGCGGCTACTGGAGCCGCGTAGCCGCTACTGGAGTGAAGAGAGGCGCGAGCGGCCCCGCACGTCGTAGTACGCGGAGACCACACGCTGGTCCCGCCGGTCGATCCGGCATTCGTACGTGATCGGGCGCGATTCGGTGCGATTCCGCGCCCAGGCGTCGCCGCGGATCCGGTCGCGCTCCGGGCTCAAGGTGTCGCGAAGCGGCGTGCCGCCGAACTCGACGTACGCGTCGCCATTCGAGTTCTTCTGCACGAACTTCGCGCGGACCTGGTCCTGGCAGGCGCGCGCCTCGTCGAAGAGCGCGTAGTCGGGCGCCGGCGCCGACGCCACGGGCGCGGGGACGACGACCGGCGCCGGGACCGGGACGGGGGCGCTCCCCACCACGACGCCGGGGTTGTGCCACGCCATCACGATCTCGTAGTTGTCGCCGCCGTTCTGCGGGTCGACGATCGAGACCGCGCCCGTGTAGTCGTTCCGGTGATCCGGCTCGCGCACCTCCATCACGGTGCCGCGGCCGCGCTCGACCACGACGTGGAAGTTGTCGACGGGCGCCGCCGGCAGCGGCTGCGTGCACACGCTCCCCTCGTCGAAGCTGCGCTTCCCGGAGTTGGTCTCCACCACGATCTGGTCGCCGTGGAGCTTCACCCGCGCGCGGTCGTCGACCCACACCCGCAGCCGGCACATGCCGTCCGCCGCCGCGACGTTCCATCCCGGCGCGGGCGCGATGCGGTGCGCCTCGTCGCTCTCGATGCGGTACACGCGCTCCTCGGAGCGGGCGGCGAGCGAGCCCGCGGCAAGGGCCGCCGCGACGGCGGCGTAGACGATTCGTCGGTTCATGGCTTCCTCCGGGAAACAGGAATGGATCCTTCCATTTGGGACGCCCCGGGGCGGACCGGCCAGCCCCGCGCGTCCGAATCGGCTGTGGGCCGAGTCCTACCGTGCGCCGGTAGAATGACGCCATGCTCGTCGATTCCCACTGCCACCTCGATTTTCCGGAGCTGAAGGCCGACCTCCCGGCGGTCGTGGAGCGCATGGCGGCGAACGGCGTCACGCATGCGCTCACCATCTCGACCACGCTCGCCACGTTTCCCGCCGTGCGCGAGGTGGCCGCGGGACTCCCCAACGTCTGGTGCTCGGCCGGCGTCCATCCGGACGAGCGGCGCGACGAGCGCGAGGTGACGGCGGCGGAGCTGGTCCGGATGGCGCAGGACCCGAAGGTGGTCGCGATCGGCGAGACCGGCCTCGACTACTTCCGCGTCGAGGGCGAGACCGAGTGGCAGCGCGAGCGATTCCGGGCGCACATTCGCGCCGCGCGGGAAGCGCGAAAGCCGCTCGTGATCCACACCCGCGCCGCGGCCGAAGACACGCTGCGCATCATGCGCGAGGAGCATGCGGACGAGGCGGGCGGCGTCATGCACTGCTTCACCGAGACGTGGGAGGTCGCGCAGGCCGCGATGGACCTGGGCTTCCTCATCTCGTTCTCCGGCATCGTCACGTTCAAGAACGCGAAGGCGCTGCGGGAGGTCGCGCTCCGCGTGCCGCTCGATCGCATGCTCGTGGAAACCGATTCGCCGTACCTCGCGCCCGTGCCGCATCGCGGGAAGCCCAACGAGCCCGCGTGGGTGCTGCACGTGGCCGAGGAGGTGGCGCGGCTGCGCGGCATCGCGCTGGCGGACGTCGCGCGCGCCACGACGGCCAACTTCTTCCGGCTCTTCCGCGACGCGCGTCCCGCGTGAGCGCCTCGCGGCTCCTCCTCCAGTGCCGCGCGGGCTTCGAGAAGGAGTGCGCGCAGGAGATCACGGCCGCGGCGGTGGAGATGGGCGTGGACGGATTCGTGAAGGCGCGGCCCGAGAGCGGCTTCGCGGTCTTCCACGCGCACCAGGACGAGATGGGCGTCGAGCTCGCGAAGCACGTCGAGTTCCGCCGGCTGGTCTTCCCGCGGCAGATGGTGCGCGTGCCGGAGCTCCTCGCGGCGCTTCCGGAGGCGGACCGGGTGACGCCGATCGTGGAGGCCGCCCGCGCCCTGGGCCGGCGCTTCAGCGCGCTCTGGATCGAGCTTCCGGACACGAACGACGGGAAGTCCCTCGCCGCGCTCACGCGCCCGCTCGCCCCGCACCTCGAGCGCGCGCTCGCGCGGGCGGGAGTGGCGATCGACGACGCGGGCGCGCCGGAGCGGCTGCACGTCTTCTTCGTGGGCGGCCGCGCGTGCTACGTGGGCGTCGCGGATCCCGCCAACAGCGCGCGCACGCCGATGGGCATCGTGCGGCTGCGCATGCCGGGGTCGTCGCCCTCGCGCTCGACGTTGAAGCTCGCCGAGGCGATGGTCGAGTTCTTCGGCGAGCGCGAGCGCGAGAAGCGCTTCGCGCCGGGCATGACGGCGGTCGACCTGGGCGCCTCGCCCGGCGGGTGGACCTGGCAGCTCGTGCAGCGCGACATGATCGTGACCGCCGTCGACAACGGGGCGATCGATCCGCGCCTCCTCGAGACGGGCCAGGTGCGCCACCGCCGCGACGACGGCTTCCACTTCCAGCCGCCGGAGCCGGTCGACTGGATGGTGTGCGACATGGTGGAGAGCCCCTCGCGCATCGCGCGCCTCGCGGCGCAATGGGTCGCCCAGGGCTGGTGCCGCGAGACGCTCTTCAACCTGAAGCTCCCGATGAAGAAGCGCTGGGAAGAGGTGGTGCGCTGCCGCGGGATCGTGGACGAGGTCCTGGGCGGCGGCGGGTACTTCCTGCGCATGAAGCAGCTCTACCACGACCGCGAGGAGATCACGGCCCACCTGGCGCGCCGCTGAGCCGGCCGCTACACTGCGCGCCCACACCCGGGGAATCGATGAAGCGAATCGTCATCAGCGAGTTCATGGACGCGCCCGCCGTGGCGGCGCTGCGCGGGCGTTTCGAAGTCGACTACCGCCCGAAGCTCGTGGACGATGCGGCCGCGCTGGCCTCGGCGCTCGCCGAGGCCCACGCCTGGATCGTCCGGAACCGAACGCAGGTGCGGGGAGGGCTCCTCGCCGCGGCGGCGCGGCTCTCGGTGGTGGGCCGCCTGGGCGTGGGGCTCGACAACATCGACGTTCCGGCGTGCGAGGCGCGCGGCATCCGCGTCATTCCCGCGACCGGCGCCAACGCGCAGGCCGTGGCCGAATACGTCGTGGCGGCGGCGCTCGTGCTCCTTCGCGGCGCCTATCACGCGAGCGCCGAGGTGGCCGCCGGCCGCTGGCCCCGCGCCGCGCTCTCCGAAGGCCGCGAGGCGGCCGGGCAGTCGATGGGCATCGTGGGCTTCGGCAGCATCGGCCGCGCCACGGCGGCGAAGGCGGCGGCGCTGGGCATGCGCATCCTCGCGCACGATCCCCGGGTTCCCGCCGGCGATCCCGCGTGGGCCGAGGCGCGAGCGGAGCGCCTCGAGCTGGACGCGCTCCTCGCGCGAAGCGACGTGGTCTCGCTCCACGTGCCGCTCATCCCCGCGACCCGCGGCCTCATCGGCGCCGAGCGCCTCGCGCGCATGAAGCCGGGGGCGATCCTGGTGAACACGGCCCGGGGCGGGATCGTCGACGAGGCGGCCGTGGCGGCGGCGTTAAGGGAAGGACGGCTGGGCGGCGCCGCGCTGGATGTCTTCGATGCCGAGCCGCTCGCCGCCGGCTCCCCGCTCGCCGGCGCGCCCCGATTGATCCTCACGCCGCATATCGCGGGCGTCACCGTCGAATCGAACGAGCGGGTGAGCTCGATGATCGCGAGCCGCGTCGCCGAAGCTCTCGGGACCGGGTGACGCTACTTCCTCAGGACTTGCCACAAATTATTGAAGTCGTCGGTCCATAGGCTCCATTCGGGTTCCGGGAGCACCGGCTCCGTGATCTCCTCGATCGACGGCTGCAGGAGGAACTTGAGGTCCCGCGTGAGGAGCACCCAGTCGCTCGTGGTGGCGCCGCCCTCGCCCGGCTCATGGAGGTACGCGTACTCGAGCCCGCGCTTCCCGGCGATGGCGAGGAGGATCGGCTTCAGGTCCAGGAAGCGGTTGGAGACGTGGAACGCGATCACGCCGCCCGGCTTCAGGTGCCGCAGGTATTCGCCCACCGCCTCCAGCGTGATGAGGTGGACCGGGATCGAGTCGCCCGAGAAGGCGTCCACGGCGATCACGTCGTAGCCCCGAGGCGCCTCGCGCTCGAGGGAGAGGCGCGCGTCTCCCAGCACGACCTCCATCTTCCCGGGGCTGTCCGCGAGATACGTGAACCAGGTCCGCGCGACCTTCACGACCGCGGGATCGATGTCGTAGAAGCGGTAGGTGTCGTCGGCGTCGGCGTACACCGCGAGGGATCCCGCGCCCAGGCCGATCACCGCGACCCTGATCGATTTTCCCTCGAAGG
>DATAMY010000078.1:0-49934 GCA_036266535.1 Usitatibacter sp.
CTCTCGTGGGTCGCGCCTACCGAGCAATTCGTGCAGCTGGGCGCCGAGCTCGGCAGCGGCGAGAATTTCCCGGGGACGGCACGGCCCAAGAACGGCGCGGGCTCGGGCGTCCTCTTCGCCCGCGTGGGCGGCGACGTGGGCGACAGCCACAGCTGGCAAGCCGGATTGGGGTACCTGCGCACCGGATCGCAATCGCGCACCGACGTGGCGCCCGACGCGCTGGGCGAGGATGCCGCGCTTGCCTTCACGGGCACGAGCCGCCTCTGGAACGCGAGCTTCGTCTGGAAATGGGCGCCGCACGGCGATCCGCACTACCGGAACTTCAAGCTCCAGGCGGAATACCTGTGGCGGCACGAGGAAGGCGATCTCGGTTTCGCACCCGTCGCGAATCCGAATGCGGCGAACGTCTCGCGGTACGCATCGCGGCAAAGCGGCGGCTACGTGCAGGCGATCTACCAGTTCATGCCGCTCTGGCGCGCGGGCCTGCGCTACGATCGCCTCGCCCCCGGGACCGTCGATTTCGGCACCAACGCCGCGTTCCTCGCGACGCCCGGCTTCCATCCGGAGCGTTCCACCGCGATGGTCGACTGGAGCCCGTCGGAGTTCAGCCGCCTGCGCCTGCAGTTCGGGCAGGCCAAGCTCGCGCCCGGCTTCACGGACAACGAGTGGTTCCTCCAGTACATCCTCAGCATCGGCGCGCATGGCGCGCACATCTTCTAGGAGCCGTCATGAGATCCCTTTTCCGATGGATGCTCTGCGCGTGGCTCGTCGCCGCGGGCGGGGCGGCCCACGCGGCGTTCAACGTCTTCGCGACCGTTCCCGAGTGGGCGGCGCTCTCCCAGGAGCTGGGCGGCGACAAGGTCCGCGTCTACACCGCCACGAGCCCGCTCCAGGATCCGCACCACGTGCAGGCGAAGCCCAGCCTCATCGCCCGCGCCCGGAGCGCGGATCTCGTGGTCGCGACCGGCGCCGAGCTCGAGGTGGGCTGGCTCCCGCTCGTGCTGCAGCAGGCGGGAAACGCCAAGGTCCAGCCGGGGAGCCCCGGCTACTTCGAGGCGGCGAGCGTCGTGCCGATGCTCGGGAAACCCACGCGGCTCGATCGCGCGGAGGGCGACGTCCACCCGCAAGGAGACCCGCACATCCAGGGCGACCCGCGGAACATCGCGCGCGTGGCCGCGGCACTCGCGCAGCGCCTCGCGCAGCTCGATTCCGGCAACGCGGCGTACTACCAGCAGCGCTACCAGGATTTCTCCAATCGCTGGAACGCCGCGCTCGCGAAGTGGACGCAGGAAGCGGCGCCCTTGAGGGGCGTGCGCGTGGTCGTGCAGCACAAGGGCTTCACCTACCTCGAGGCGTGGCTGGGCCTGCAGGAAGTCGCCGCGCTCGAGCCCAAGCCGGGCATGGAGCCCACGACGTCGCACCTCGCGGAAGTGCTCGGGATCCTTGAGCGCGAGCCCGCGAAGATGGTGCTGCGCGCGGCTTACCAGAGCGACCAGGCCTCGCAATGGCTCGCCCAGCGCTCGCAGATCCACGTGGTCGAGCTGCCGTTCACGGTGGGCGGCACGGAAGGCGCGAAGGACCTCTTCTCCTTCTACGAGGATACGATCCGGCGCCTGCTGAAGGGCGCGGCATGACGCTCACCGCGCTCGATCTCTCGATCCTGCTCCCGGCCTTCGTGGCGGGGCTCCTCGTGACGGCCACGCACGTCCCGCTCGGGGCGCAGGTGCTCGCGCGCGGGATCGTCTTCATCGACCTGGCCATCGCGCAGATCGCGGGCTGCGGCGTGATCCTCGCCGACCGCGTGGGCTTCGAGGCGCAGGGCATCGCGGTGCAGGTCGCCGCCTTCGCCGCGGCGCTGGGCGGGGCGCTCCTCCTCACCTGGACGGAGCGCGTCTGGCCGGACGTGCAGGAGGCGGTCATCGGCGTGGTCTTCGTGCTGGGCGCGACCGCGAGCCTCCTCCTCCTCGCGAGCAACCCGCACGGGAGCGAGCATCTGCGCGACCTCCTCGTGGGGCAGATTCTCTGGGCGGACCTCCACCGGCTCGCCTGGTCCGCGGTGGTCTATGCGCTCGTCCTCGCCGCATGGTTCGGCTTCCGCGAGCGGATCGGGCGCGTGGGGTTCTACGTGCTCTTCGCGCTCACGGTGACGATTTCCGTGCAGCTCGTGGGCCTCTACCTCGTCTTCGCGACGCTCATCGTCCCGCCGCTCGCCACGCGGCGGATGGCGCGGCTGCGCCTCGCGACCGCCTGGGCGATCGGGATCGCGGGGTATCTTGTCGGCCTCGTGCTGTCGACGGCGTACGATCTCCCGAGCGGCGCCGTGATCGTCTGGTCCCTCGCGGCCGTGGGTCTCGCCTGGTATCCGGCCACACGGCGGGGCGATGGTGGGTCAAAGGCTTTGAACGCAGATGAACGCAGATGAAGCGCAGATGAACGCAGATGAAATGGAAAGGGCAACGAGGAGCGAATCCTGTGCTCGAGCAGGCTGCTCCGGCGTTCTATTCGATACCGCGCTTTGTTCTCGTGCTTTTTCGCGTTCATCTGCGTTTCATCTGCGTTCATCTGCGTTCCCGCCTTCGTCGGGCCGAAGGCAAAGTCGAGACGCGAAGCGATAAAATGGTTCTTTCAAAGTAGGAACCGGAATGACGGTCATCACGGACAAGAAGGCGTTCGGCAAGGCGGTCCCCATCGTCGCGACGGACGTGAAGCGCGCGCCGAAGCTCCTCGATTCGCTCTCCCCCGCCGAGCGACGCTGGGCCGAGGCCTCCGGCTTCGATGGCGCGCCGGACACTTTCGTGTCGCTTCCGGACGGGAAGGGCGCCATCGGACGGGTGCTCGCGGGCGTGCGCGACGCGGCGGACCCGTGGGCGCTCGCGTTCCTCCCGATGAAGCTTCCCCGGGGCCGCTATGCGCTCGCCAAGGGCTCGGTCACCATCGCCCCCGAGAACGCGGCGTTCGCGTGGGACCTCGGAGGCTACGAATTCGCGCGCTATCGCAAGGCGCGCCGGAAGCCCGCGGACCTGCAGGTGGAGGACTCGCGGCGCGTCGCGGAAGCGCTCGGGATGGCGCAGGCCGTGCGCCTCGTGCGCGACCTCGTGAACACGCCCTCGGAGGACATGGGCCCGCAGGAGCTCTCGGACGTCGCGCGCGAGCAGGCGGAGCTCTTCGGCGGCGAGTTCGACGAATGGATCGGGGACGAGCTCCTCGCGCAGAACTTCCCCGCGATCCACGCGGTCGGCCGGGCGGCGACGCGCGAGCCCCGGCTCCTCGAGATCCGGTGGGGCAGCGCCAGGCACCCGCGCATCGCGATCGTCGGCAAGGGCGTGTGCTTCGACAGCGGCGGGCTCGACATCAAGGGCGCGGACGGCATGCGCCTCATGAAGAAGGACATGGGCGGCGCGGCCCATGCGCTCGCGCTGGCGCGCCTCGTCATGCAGCGGAAGCTCCCGGTGAACCTCCACGTGCTCGTGCCGGCGGTCGAGAACGCGATCGCGGGCAATGCGTATCGCCCGGGCGACGTGGTGCGCACGCGCAAGGGCCTGAACGTCGAAGTCGGGAACACGGATGCGGAGGGCCGCGTGATCCTCTCGGACGCGCTCGCCTACGCCGCGGAGTCGAAGCCGGAGACGATCGTCGATTTCGCGACGCTCACCGGCGCCGCGCGCGTGGCGCTGGGCCCGGAGCTCCCCGCGCTCTTCTGCAACGACGAGTCGCTCGCGACGCGCATCTCCGCGGCCGCGCAGGCGCTCGAGGACCCGGTCTGGCGCCTGCCGCTCTGGCGCAACTACCGGCGCCTCTTCTCGAGCGACGTCGCGGACTTCAGCAATTCGGGCAAGGGCGGCTTCGCGGGGGCGATCGTGGCCGCGCTCTTCCTCGACTATTTCGTGCCGGACGAGATCGCGTGGGCGCACTTCGACGTGTACGCGTGGAACGACGCGAGCCGCCCCGGCCGTCCCGTGGGCGGCGAGGCCCAGGCGCTGCGGGCAGTGCTCGCCGCGATCGGAGGCTGAGACGACCCTCTCCCCGGGGGTCCCCAACTCGTTGGGGCGATTTATGCGCAGAGGGAGAAACGCATGAAGAAGCTCGCCATCATCGCGGTCGTCGTCCTCGCCGTCCTTGCGGGGGCGGCGTACTGGGCGTTCCATTCGCTCGACCTCATCGTGCGGGTCGCGATCGAGCACTACGCCCCCGAGGTGATGGGGGTTTCGGTGAAGGTGCGCGGCATCGACATCTCGGCCACGGACGGGCGCGGCGCGCTGCGCGGCCTGGACATCGGGAATCCCGCCGGCTTCGATGCGCCTTACGCCGCGCGGGTGGGGGAGATCCGCGTGGCGCTCGATCCCGCGACGGCCACCGCGGCGGTCGTGCACATCCGCGAGCTCACCGTGGCCGCCCCCGCGATCGCCTACGAGCGGAGCGACCGCGGCACCAACCTCGAGGCGATCCAGAAGAACATCCGCCGCTACATCGACCAGTCCGGCGGCTCGTCCCAGTCCCGCCCCGCCAAGGCGAAGCACGGCAAGCGGAAGTTCGTGATCGACCATCTCGCGATCGAGGGCGGGCACGTCACGATGACGAACCCGGGGCTGCGCGGGCAGGGCATCGAGTTCAGCCTCCCGGACATCCACCTGCGCAACGTCGGCGAGCGCGAAGGCGGGCTCACCGCGAGCGAGGTCGGGAACGTCGTGGCGGGAGAGCTCCAGGCGCGGATCGCCCAGCGCCTGCTGGGGAGCCTCGACCTGCTGCGCAAGGGCGGCGTCGGCGGCGCGATCGACGCCCTGAAGGGGTTGCTCCGCTAGCGCAGGTCGAAGACCACGCCCAGCGTCACGGCATCGGTGTCCGCCCGGCCGGTCCTGCCGCTCTGGCCCACGGCGAAGGGGCTTCCCGCATCCGCGAAGCGCTCCCATTCCAGCCGCAGGGCCATCCGCCGTGCGAAGCGCCACTCCCCGCCCACGCCGTAGTGGGCGATGGTGCGGTTGTCGGTGATGCGCCGCGCGCGGGCCGTGGCGTCGTCGGCGAAGACGATGTTGCCATCGAGCACGACGTCCGAGCGGACGTGCGCGCGGTAGGCGCCCGCCCGGGCGAGGAGCGCGAAGCGGGGGCCGATCGGGAGGGTGCCCACGACGTCCGCGCCGTAGGCCTCGACGCGGCGGTCGATCGTGAAGGCGGCCGGAAGCTGCGAGACGTTCCCGGGGATGAAGCTCGACATCCGGTCCCGGCCGAGATCCGCATAGGCGGCCTCGACGGCCACGTACGGCGTGAAGCGGTAGCCGGCGAAGGCCTTCCAGGCGTCGCCCGTCGCGTCGAAGTCGCTCTGCACCACGGGCGCGGAGAGGAGCGTCTCCTCGCGCGTGCGCACGATGTCGCGGTCGGTGCGCGATTGGCCTCCGGCGAGCCCGGCGTACCACCCCCCGGACTGGGCGAGCGCGGGGGCGGCGATTCCGGCGCCGAGGAAGGCGAGCGCGAGCGGGAGGAAGCGGGCGGCGTTGCGCATGGCAAGTCTTTCGGAAAGGTCGGGGAGCGGCGCGGATTTTCGCACGAAAGGGGCGGGGGTCGCGCCTCCCTGGAGGCCGCGCGTCGCCGGATGAAGACATCGCCCGCCGCGCGCGGAACTCTTTGCCGCTGGCACAGTCCCTGCCTGATCGAGCGCGGCTCTTCCGCCGCGCGGGGTCCCGCCATGCCATTCCTCCGCCGCGCCGCCACGGCGCTTTTCGCCTCCCTCGCCGCCGCCGCCGTCCTCTGCGTGGCAACGCCCGCCCGCGCAACCACGTATTCCACGGACTTCACCGACCTCTGGTTCAACGCGAACGAGTCCGGCTGGGGCGTGAACGTGATCCAGCAGTTCAACACCATGTTCGTGACGATGTTCATCTACGGCACGGACACGGCGCCGCGCTGGTTCGTGGCGCCGGACGTGGAGCCCTCGCCCGCGGGAAGCCAGAACGTCTTCACGGGCCAGCTCTTCCAGACCACGGGCCCCTCGTTCACCGCCACCAGCTTCGACACGAACGCGGTCACCAAGACCGTCGTGGGCACGGTCACCTTCACGTTCGATTCGACCACCACCGGCACGCTGCAGTACACGATCAACGGCGTCGCCGTCACCAAGCGGATCACGCGCCAGACGTGGCGCGACAACGTCCTCTCCGGGAATTACCTGGGCGGGCTCACGGCGAGCGGCACCAATTGCGGCGGCGGCGTGCCCAACGGCCCCATCCTCATCTTCCAGACGCTCACCGTGCAGCACGCCGGCGGCCAGGCGTCGATGAACGTGAAGTTCGTGAACGGCCAGAACCAGGACTCGCAGTGCACCTTCAGCGGTCCCTACACCCAGGCGGGGAAGCTGGGCTCGATCACCGGAAACTGGAGCTGCACGGTGGCGGGCGCCGCGTCGAACGCGGGCGCCTTCACGCTCTCGTCCATCGAAGCCAACACCAACGGCTTCACGGGCAAGTTCCGCGGCAACGACCAGTTCTGCACCTACGACGGCCAGTTCGGGGGCGTCCGGGACGTGGCCACGCCCTGAGGAACGGCTTCGGCCGCGAGCCCGGGTCGGTTATGATGCGCGTGACAAGAATTCCACGGCGCACACCGAAACCGGGAGGTGGACGATGCGGACCCTCGAAGTCCTCGCGTGCGCGGCGATCGCCGCCGCCGCGCTGACGGCGGCCGCGGCCCCGCAGGAAGAGCCCTTCGACGCGTGCGCGATCTTCACGCAGGCGGATGCGGAGAAGGCGCTGGGCACGGCGGCCCAGCCGGAGCCCGTGAATCCCAGGGCGCGCCGGCCGCGGGTCGTCACGAGCTGCACCTATACCGGCACCAGGGAAGGCCACCCCGTCGCGGCGAGCGTGCAGTTCCGGTTCGCCCGCACGGAGCCGGAGGCGCGCGGCGCATTCGAGGACGCGCGGCTCCAGTACCAGACCAAACCCATGCTCCTCCCGGGGGTCGAGGCATTCTGGAGCGGGAAGACCGGCCAGATGCACGTGCGGAAGGGCCGCGCGTGGCTCACCGTCTCGGTGGGCGGCGGGAAGCCCGCGGAGCGCGAGCTCGACCCGGCGAAGAAGCTCGCCGAGGTGCTTGCCGGCAGGATCTAGCTCCGCGGCGCCGTATGTAGAATCGCGCGTTTCACGAACGAATCGAGGAATACCGCATGACCGCCATCGTCGAAGTCGTCGCCCGCGAGATCCTCGATTCGCGCGGCAATCCCACCGTCGAGGCGGACGTCCTCGTGGAATCCGGCGCGATGGGGCGGGCGGCCGTGCCCTCGGGCGCGTCGACGGGCTCGCGCGAGGCGATCGAGCTGCGCGACGGCGATGCCCAGCGCTTCTTCGGCAAGGGCGTGCAGAAGGCGGTCGAGCACGTGAACACCGAGATCTGCGAGGCGATCCTCGGCCTCGACGTCTCCGAGCAGGCGCACCTCGACCAGGTGCTGATCGACCTGGACGGCACGGACAACAAGTCGCGCCTGGGCGCCAACGCCATCCTCGCCGTCTCCGTCGCCTGCGCGAAGGCCGCGGCCGAGGAATCCGGGCTCTCGCTCTACCGCTACTTCGGCGGCAGCGGCAGGAAGCGCATGCCGGTCCCGATGATGAACGTCGTGAACGGCGGCGCGCACGCCAACAACTCGCTGGACATCCAGGAGTTCATGATCATCCCCGCGGGGCTGCCCACGTTCCGCGATGCGCTGCGCTGCGGCGTGGAGATCTTCCAGACGCTGAAGAAGATGCTCGACAAGGAAGGCATGTCGACCACGGTGGGCGACGAGGGCGGCTTCGCGCCCAGCCTCGCCAACAACGAGGCCGCGATCCAGTGGATCCTCCGCGCGATCGAGGAGGCGGGCTACCTCGCGGGGTCGGACGTGCTGGTGGGCCTGGACTGCGCCGCGAGCGAGTTCTTCCGCGACGGGAAGTACCGCTTCGAGTCCGAGAAGCTCTCGTACACGCCCCAGCAGTTCGTGGACCTCCTCTCGACGTGGTGCGACAAGTACCCCATCATCTCCGTCGAGGACGGCATGGCGGAGGGCGACTGGGACGGCTGGGAGCTCTTGACCGACCGCCTGGGCGACAAGGTCCAGCTCGTGGGCGACGACATCTTCGTCACCAACACGCGCATCCTCGCGGAGGGCATCCAGCGCGGCGTGGCGAACTCCATCCTCATCAAGATCAACCAGATCGGGACGCTCACGGAGACCTTCGAGGCGATCGAGATGGCGAAGAGCGCGGGCTACACGGCCGTGATCTCGCACCGCTCCGGCGAGACGGAGGATTCGACCATCGCGGACATCGCCGTGGGCACGAACGCGATGCAGATCAAGACGGGCTCCCTCTCGCGGTCGGACCGGATGGCCAAGTACAACCAGCTCCTCAGGATCGAGGAGGAGCTGGGCGAAGGTGCGAGCTATGCGGGGCGCGATGCGTTCTACCAGATCCGATAGCTGGTCATTCCCGCGAAGGCCGGAATCCAGCGAGACGTCATGAAACCGCTTGCCATCGCCCTCGCGACGCTGGTGGTGGGGCTCCAGTACCCGCTCTGGGTGGGGAAGGGCGGGTGGCTCAGGGTGCGCGAGCTCGACCGCGGGCTCGTGGAGCAGCGCGCGGCCACCGCGAAGCTCAAGGCGCGCAACGACGCGATGGACGCCGAGGTCCGGGACCTGAAGGAGGGCACGGACGCGATCGAGGAGCGCGCGCGCTTAGAGCTCGGCATGATCAAGCGCGACGAGGTCTTCTACCAGGTCGTGGCGCCCTCGTCGCCGCGCGCGAGGTAGCCGAGGGGAAAGTCCGCGTAGGCGCGCTCCTGCGCCATGCGGCGGACGCCGGGGGGAACGGAAGGCCGGACGCGGCCTCCAAACCGTGTACCCAACTTCAACAGGAGCGAACCATGAAACGAATCATCGGCATGGCGGCGGCGGTGCTTTGCGGCGCGAGCCTTTCCGCGATGGCGGCGCAGCCCGAGCGCGCGGACCTCAAGGCGGACAAGGCCCAGGCGAAAGCCGACTACACGGCCGCCAAGGCGGACTGCAAGACGATGGAAGGCGACGCCAAGCGCGACTGCAAGAAGGAAGCGCGCGCGAACTACAAGGCGACGAAGAAGTCCGCGAAGGCCAACGAAGAGGCTCGCGACGAAGCGCGCGAGCACCAGCCGAAGTAAAGCCAGCCTCGCGGTGCGGGGGAGCCCATTCCGGGCTCCCCCGGCTTCGAAAGGCCCTATTCGGGGCTTCCGCGCTTCGAGAGCCAGATTCCGGCGAGCACGACCGCGCCGCCCAGGTACTGGGCGGGCCCGACCGGCTCGCTGAAGAGCACCCACGCGAAGAGCGTCGCCATCACCGGCTGTATCAGGAGCGAGACGGAGGAAAGCGACGCCGGCAGATGCGCGAAGGCGTACGCGATCAACCCCTGTCCCAGGATCTGCGTCACGACCGCCAGCGCGACCAGCACCCACCAGCCGCCCGCGGATGACGGCAGCATCGGCTGCGGCGAGAAGTACGCCACGGGCAGCAACGCGATCGCCGTGATGGTCGTGCTCCATGCCATGAGCCGCACGGTCGACGCGCGCGCGTCCCGCGCGCTCTTGATGGCGAGCATGTATCCCGCGTAGAAGACGGCGGTCAACGCGCCCAGCGCATCGCCCAGGAGCCGCGTGCCGCCGGTGGAGAAGTTCGGCCCCACGAGGATGAACATGCCCCCGAGTGCCAGCACCATGCCCGCGAGGAACGTGCCCGTCACGGAGCGCCGCCAGAAGAGCCAGCCCGCGAGCGTCACGAAGATGGGGGCCAGGTTCGCGAGGAGCGTCGAGTTGGCGACCGACGTGTACACGATCGACCAGTGCCAGACGCCCAGGTCCGCGGCGAAGAAGAGGCCGGCCGCCACGAGCGCGCGGCGCGAGATCGCGACCGGTGCGGCGTCGCCCGAGGAGGGCCGCGCGAGCCATGCCCAGAGGAGCGGCGCCGCGAGCGCCGTCCTCCAGAACGCGCTCGCGACGGGTCCCGTGTCCGAGAGCCGCACGAGGATCGGCGCGAAGGCGATCGCGCAGCCCCCGGCGAGGAGGCAGAGGAAGGCTACCTGGCGCATGGAAGCGAATATCATATCGCCTCCATGCCGGCCCAATTCCTCTCCGCGGTCATCCTGCTCCTGCTGGTGGTCGATCCGTTCGGCAACGTGCCGCTCGTGAACGCGATGCTCGCGGACGTGCCGCTCGCGCGCCGCCGGAACGTCGTCGTGCGCGAGTGCGGCATCGCCTTCATGGTGCTCGCCGCATTCATGGCGTTCGGGCCCGAGATCCTCGCCGTGATGCACCTTTCGGAGACGTCGTTGTCCATCGCTGGCGGTGTTATCCTTTTCATGATCGCGATCCGCATGGTGTTCGCCCATCCGGAGGGCGCCTTCGGCCTGCAGCAGGGCCGCGGCGAGCCGCTCATCGTCCCGCTCGCGATCCCGCTCATCGCGGGCCCCTCCGCGCTCGCGACCGTGATGCTCCTCGCCTCCCGCGAGCCCCGCGAGCTCGGGATGCTCGCCGCGGCGCTGGTGGTCGCGATGGGCGTCACGACGACGGTGCTCCTCGCCGGCGAGCGGCTCCAGCGCTGGATGGGCGATCGCGGAATGCAGGCGATGGCGCGGTTGATGGGCTTGATCCTCACGGCGATCGCGGTGGAGATGCTGCTCGGCGGGATCCGCGCCTTCGTGGAGGGAATGAGATGAGCAAGGCCTTCACCCGCGAGGACGGCGACGCGCTCCCGGACGACGAGCCGGACGGCGACGATCCGAACCCGGTTCCCGCGGGGTCCAAGAACTACCTCACGCCCGCCGGCTGGCGGCGGATGCGCGACGAGCTCACCTGGCTCGTGAACACGGAACGGCCGGAAGTGACGCAGGTCGTTTCGTGGGCCGCGCGGAACGGCGATCGCTCGGAGAACGCCGACTACCAGTACGGCAAGAAGCGGCTGCGCGAGATCGACCGGCGCATCCGCTACCTCACCAAGCGCCTCGAGGTGGCCGAGGTCGTGGATCCCGCCACGCGCGAGGAGACGGACCAGGTCTTCTTCGGGGCGACGGTGACCTATGCGCCCGCCGCGGGCGGCGAGCGGACCGTGCGCATCGTGGGCATCGACGAGACCGATCCCGCGCGCCACTACGTGAGCTGGATCTCGCCCATCGCGCGGGCGCTCATCAAGGCGCGGGAGGGCGACACGGTCCGCGTCCGCACGCCCGGCGGCGACGAGGAGGTCGAGATCCTGGAGGTGCGCTACGAGGCGATCCCGATGGACGCCTTCCGCGCGGTGAAGAGCCAATGGCGCCCGAACGCGCCGTGAGGCGGCCCCACGCTCGTGCCGCGGCGCTCCTCGCGATCGCCTGCGCGGCGTTCGCCTGCCTGCCCGCCGCCGCGCAGAATTTCCTGTGGCAGGTCTCCTCGCCCACGAGCCGCGTCTATCTCTTCGGGACGATCCACGCGGGGAAGCCGTCGTGGTATCCGCTCCCGCCCGCGGTGGACCAGGCGTTCGGGGATTCCAACGAGCTCGCCGTGGAGGCGGACGTCACGGACGAGAAATCGATGGCGAAATCCGCCTCGTCGATGGCTTACGCGCCCCCGGACTCGCTTCGCAACCACGTGCCGAAGGCGGATTACGAGCGCTTCGTGAAGATCCTCCCGCATTACCGGCTCCCGGAAGCGGAGGTCGCGCGGATGAAGCCCTTCATGGCGGCCTCGCTCCTCGTCTTCGCCGAGTGGTCCCGGCTGGGATACTCGCCGCAGCTGGGCGTCGACGGCTACCTCATCCGGCGCGCGAAGTCGGAGCTGAAGCCCGTGGTGGAGCTGGAAGGGGTGGACCAGCAGTTCGCGCTCATGGATTCGCTCACCGAGGCCCAGAACCGCGACCTCTTCGAGGGGACGCTCACCGCGCTCGAGACCGGGCTCGCGGACGAGCAGTTCGAAGGCATGGTGCATGCGTGGCAGGTGGGCGATCCCAACGAGATGCTCGAGGTCGCGCGCCGCTACAACGAGAAGGTGAAGGGCGCGGCCGAGTTCGAGGAGAAGTTCGTCTGGTCGCGCCATCCGGCGATGGTCGCGAAGATCGCCGCGTGGCTCGACGGCCCGGACCGCCGCCGCTTCATCGCCGTGGGCGCGCTGCACCTCTGCGGGCCGCGCGGGCTGGTCGAGCTCCTCCGCGGCCGCGGCTATGCCGTCCGCCAGATCTTCGTCGCACCCCCCCAGGGAGAAGAAAGATGAATGAGAGAGCGGGCGGGCGGCTGCTCGTCGAGCAGCTCGTGCTCCATGGCGTGGACCGCGCCTTCACGGTGCCCGGCGAGAGCTTCCTCGCGGCGCTGGACGGCTTCTACGACGTGCGCGACAAGATCGCGCTCGTGGTCTGCCGCCACGAGGCCGCGGCGGCCAACATGGCGGAGGCGTACGGCAAGCTCACCAATCGTCCCGGCGTGGCTTTCGTCACGCGGGGACCGGGCGCGACCCACGCGTCCATCGGCGTGCACACCGCGTTCCAGGACTCGACGCCGATGATCCTCTTCGTGGGCGACGTCGGAAGCCGCTTCCGCCATCGCGAGGCGTTCCAGGAAGTCGACTTCGCCGCGATGTTCGCCCCGCTCGCGAAGTGGGCGGTGCGGATCGACGACGTGGATCGCATCCCGGAGCTCGTCGCCCGCGCGTTCCAGGTCGCGACCTCGGGCCGTCGCGGGCCGGTCGTGGTGGCGTTGCCGGAGGACATGCTGGTGGAGATGTCCGCCGCGCCGGACGCCCGCGCCTACACGCCCGCGGAGCCGCAGCCCGGCGCCCAGGACCTCCTCGAGCTCCAGCGCCTCCTCGCGGCCGCGCAACGTCCGTTCATGGTCCTCGGCGGCACCGGCTGGACGCGAGCCGCGTGCGACGACCTGCGCCGCTTCGTCGAGGCGAACGGCCTTCCCTGCGGCTGCGCCTTCCGCTTCCAGGACCTCTTCGACAACCGCAACGACCACTACGTGGGCGACGTCGGCATCGGCATCAATCCCGTGCTCGCGGAGCGCGTGAAGATGGCCGATCTGCTTCTTGTCGTGGGCGCGCGGCTGGGCGAGATGACGACGAGCGGCTATACGCTCCTCGACGCGCCTATTCCGAGGCAGAAGCTCGTGCACGTGCACCCGAGCGCGGAGGAGATCGGGCGCGTCTACCAGCCGGAGCTCGGTATCGTCTCGGCGATGGCGCCCTTCGCCGCCGCGGTGGCGGGCCTCGCCGCGACGCAGAAGAACCCGCCGTGGAAGGCCTCGGTCGCGGAGGCGCGCGCGGACTACGTCGCCTGGAGCTCGCGCCGCGAGATCCCCGGGCGCGTGCAGATGTGGGAGATCGTGGACTGGCTGAACCAGCATTGCCCGGAGGACACGATCTTCTGCAACGGCGCGGGCAACTTCGCGACGTGGCTCAACCGCTTCCACCGCTACACGGGCTTCCGCACGCAGCTCGCGCCGACGTCGGGTGCGATGGGCTACGGCGTGCCCGCGGCGATCGCGGCGAAGATGGTGCACCCGGAGCGCACCGTGGTCTGCTTCGCGGGCGACGGCGACTTCCTCATGTGCGGCCAGGAGCTCGCGACCGCCGTGCAGTACGGCGCCGCGATCGTCGTGATCGTCGTGAACAACGGCATGTACGGGACGATCCGCATGCACCAGGAGAAGCACTATCCCGGGCGCGTGATCGGGACCCAGCTCCAGAACCCGCACTTCGCCGCGTTCGCCCGCTCCTTCGGCGCGGTGGGCGAGATCGTCGAGGACACGGCGCAGTTCGCGCCGGCGATGGAGCGCGCGCTCGCCTCCGGGAAGCCCGCGGTGATCGAGGTGCGGATCGATCCGCAGGCGATCACGCCCAACACCACGCTCGACAAGATCCGAGCGGCCGCGGTCGATTCGGCGAAGAGGTGAGGGAACCACAGATGAACACAGATGAACACAGATGGGTCATGAATGGCTTCTCCAGCGTGGCCATGGTCACGCAGTTCCTCTTTTCGAAGAACGATCCGTGTTCATCTGTGTTCATCTGTGGTTCCATTGCCTTTCACCAGCACCGTCACGGAACGGTCACACTAGCGCGATAGCCTTCGGGGAGAGCACCCCATGAGCGAGCACACCGCCAAGCAATACGACCAGGACCTGGAAGCCATCCGCTCGCGGATGATGCAGATGGGCGGGCTCGTCGAGGCGCAGATCCGCGACGCGATGGAGGGCTTCCTCGGCGGGGACGCGGCGATGATCGAGCGCGTGATCGCCGCGGACGCGAAGGTGAACGAGCTCGAGGTCGCGATCGACGACGACCTGGGCCACGTGATCGTGCGCCGCCAGCCCGCGGCCTCGGATTTGCGGCTGATCCTCGCGGTCTCCAAGACGGTGACGGACCTCGAGCGGATCGGCGACGAGGCCGCCAAGGTCGCCCGCATGGCGCGCGAGATCCACGGCGCCGGGAAGCCCGCGGACACGCGGCTGGCGACCATCCACCACCTCTCGGACGTCGCGATCGGGATGCTCCGGAAGGCGCTCGACGCCTTTGCGCGCCTGGACGCCGTGGCCGCCGCGCGCCTGATCCGCGAGGACGCCGCCATCGACGCGGAGTTCGGCGCGATCATCCGCCAGCTCATCACGTTCATGATGGAAGATCCGCGGACGATCTCGACCTCGCTCAACATCGTGTGGGTCGCTAAGGCCTTCGAGCGGATCGGCGACCACGCGAAGAACATCGCCGAGCAGGTGATCTACGTCGCCAAGGGGCGCGACGTCCGCCATACGCCGCTCGCGGAAGTAGAGCGGGAGGCGCTCGGGCGATGACGGCCTCGGTCCTCGTGGTCGAGGACGAGCCGTCCATCCAGGAGCTCCTCGCGGTGAGCCTTACCCGCCACGGCCACGCCGTGAAACGCGCGGCGAACGCGGAAGAAGCGTACCGGGCGGTGGCCGAGGCGCTTCCGGACGTGATCCTCCTCGACTGGATGCTGCCGGATTCCCCCGGACCCGCGATCACGCGGAGGCTCCGCGGCGACCCGCGCACGCGCGAGGTGCCGATCATCATGCTCACGGCCCGCGCGGGCGAGGACGACAAGGTCGCGGGCCTGGAAGCCGGCTGCGACGACTACATCACCAAGCCCTTCTCGCCGCGCGAGCTCGAGGCGCGAATCCAGGCGGTGCTGCGAAGGCGCGCGCCGGAGCTTTCGCGGGATGCCGTCGAGATCGAGGGATTGACGCTCAATCCGGCCACCCGGAGCGTCGAGGGGCACGGCAAGGCTCTGCGCCTGAGCCCCACGGAGTTCGATCTCCTCCACTTCTTCATGACCCACGCCGGCCGCGTGTACACTCGCGCGCAGATCCTGGACCAGGTGTGGGGAGACCACGTGTTCATCGAGGACCGCACGGTCGACGTACACATCCGGCGCCTGCGCGACGCCCTCTCGCCCTCGAATCACGAAACCCTGGTCGAGACGGTCCGCGGGGCGGGGTACCGCTTCCTCCCGAAGCGCTGAAGGCGCCGATGCTGCCCGTCGCGGCCGCCGCGCTCGCCTGCCTAGCGATCGGCGTCTTCGCCGGCGAAGAAGACGGCTGGATCGCATTCGCCCTGTCGATGCTCGTGCTCGCCGCCTGGCACGTACGCGAGCGCTCGCGCCTTCGGGCATGGCTCGAGCACGGCGACACGCCGGAGCCGCCCCGCGCGCGCGGGGGCTGGGACGCGCTCCATGCGGCCCTCGTGCGCTCGCGCCGCGAGGCCGCGCGCCGCGAGGCGGAGCTCACGCAAGCGGTCGCCCGTTGGCGCGAGGCGGCGCGTGCGCTTCCGGACGGCGTCGTGATCCTCGACGGCGACCGCATCGCGTGGTGCAACGACAACGCGAGCCTCCACCTCGAGATCGATCCGGCGCGCGACGTCGGCACCTCGATCACGCATCTCGTGCGGATTCCCGCGTTCCTCGAGTACGTCGAGGCGCGCGACTACACGCGTCCCATCCAAGTGCAGGCGCCGCACTCGGACCGGGCGCTCTCGTTGCAGCTCATCGCGTACGGGGACGACCAGCGGCTCGTCCTCTCGCGCGACATCACGCAGTTCCGGAAGATGGACGAGGTGCGCCGGGAGTTCGTGGCGAACGTCTCGCACGAGCTGCGAACGCCGCTCACCGTGATCGGCGGCTTCCTCGAGACCGTGCGCGACGAGCCGGATCCCGCGGCCGCCCGCCGGTACATCGACCTCATGGCCGATCAGGCGCGCCGCATGGAACGGCTGGTGGAGGACCTCCTCACGCTTTCCTCCCTCGAGTCCTCGCCGCCGCCGCCGCTCGAGCACCCCGTCGAGATGGCGAAGTTGATCGAGCGGCTGGGCGCCGAGGCGCGCGCGCTCTCCGGCGGCCGGCACCAAATCGACATCGATACGGAAACGGACGTGGATCTTCTCGGGAGCGAGAAGGAGCTCTCGAGCGCGTTCGGGAATCTGGTGACCAACGCGATCCGCTACACGCCCGAAGGCGGCAACATCCGCCTCGGGTGGCGTCGCACGGAGGAGGGGGCCGCGTTCGAGGTGGAGGACACGGGCATCGGCATCGCGCCCGAGCACGTGCCGCGCCTCACCGAGCGCTTCTACCGCGTCGACCGCGGACGCTCGCGCGAGACAGGCGGCACGGGCCTCGGGCTCGCCATCGTGAAGCACGCGCTCGCGCGCCACGGCGCGGCGTTGGACGTCGCGAGCACGCCCGGAAAGGGAAGCCGATTCACCGCGCGCTTCACCGGCGCGCGCGTGCGATCAGTCCTCGACCGCTAGCCGGTAGCCCACGCCCGTCTCGGTGAGGAGGTGCCGCGGGCGCAGCGGATCCTCCTCCAGCTTGTCGCGCAGCTGCTTCATGTAGATCCGCAGGTAATGCGTGTCCTCGCGATGCGTGGGCCCCCACACCTCCTCCAGCAGCTGGCGCTGCGTGACCACCCGTCCGGCATTGCGGGCCAACGCCGCGAGGAGGCGGAACTCGATCGGCGTGAGATGCACTTCCGCGCCGCTTCGCGTGGCGGTGCGCGCCTCGAGATCGATCGCGACGTCGGCGAAGGCGAGGGTGCGCTCCCCCGACGCGGCGCGCACGGCATGGCGGAGCGCCGCGCGGATGCGCGCCAGGAGCTCGCCGATCGCGAAGGGCTTCGTCACGTAGTCGTCGGCGCCAGCGTCCAGGGCGGCGATCTTCGAGCGCTCGTGCACGCGCGCCGAGAGCACCACGATCGGCATCCCGGACCACTCCCGGATGCGCCGGATCACCTCGATGCCGTCGAAGTCGGGAAGCCCCAGGTCCACGAGCGCCATGTCCGGCTTGTGCGTGGCCGCGTCGATGGCACCCCGCCGGCCGGTGGGCGACTCGACGATGCGATAGCCTTCGGCCTCGAGGGTCGCCTTGAGGAAGCGGCGGATCTCCGGCTCGTCCTCCACCACGAGCAACGTCGGGCGCGCGGCGGTCATCTCATCGAAGGGCCGGCTCGGGCGGCATCGCGGGCGCATCCTCGACGGGAAGCGAGAAGCGGAACGCGATGCCGCCGCCCGCGATGCGCTCGGCCCAGGCGCGCCCGCCGTGCAGCCGCACGATCGCGCGGCAGATCGCGAGCCCCAGCCCCATCCCGCCGGCCGACTCCATCGTGCCGCGCTCGAACTTCGCGAAGACGCGCTCGAGATCCGCCTCCGGCAGGTCCGCCCCGAAGTTCTCGACGGAGACCACGACGTCGCGGTCCGGGCGCTGGGCGCGAAGCCGCACCACGGTGCCCGGCGCGGTGTGGCGCGCCGCGTTCTCGAGGAGGTTCGCGAGCGCCTGCTCGACGAGCGCCGCGTCCACGCGCACGAGCGGCAGGTCGTCCGGCACCTCGACCATCACGCGATGCTTCGCGAGCGGCTCCGCGAGGGAGCGCAGGACCGAGCCCGCGATCTCGCCCACCGAGGTCCAATCGCGATCCGGCGCGATGGCCCCGTTCTCGAGGCGTGTCATGTCGAGCACCTTCGAGACGTGCTCCGACATCTTCCGCGCCTGCTCGAAGACGCTCCGCGCGAGCGCGGTCCGCTCCTCCGGCTTCAGCCGCTCGCCGCTTTCGGCGAGGCCCGACGAAGCGCCGGCCATCACCGCGAGCGGTGTCCGCAGGTCGTGCGAGATCGAGGCGAGGAGCGTGGCGCGGATGCGTTCCGTCTCCGCCTCGACGCCCAGGCGCGCCTGGTCCCGCGCGCGCCGCCGGACATCCTCGGTGAGGCGCGAGATCGCGAGCGCCACCGCGAGCATGATGGCGAAGGTGAAGAGGTATTGCGCGTCTTCCACGGAGAAGGTGCCCACGGGCGGCACGAACTCGAAATCGAAGGCGAGGACCGAGAGGATGGCCGTGGCGATCGCGGGGCCGCGGGTGAAGCGCAGGGCCACCACCACCACCGCGAGGACGTAGAGCATGGCGATGTTCACCGGGTCGAATCGCGGCCGCATGGCGACGCCGGCAAGCGTGCACGCGGCGGCCGCCGCGGCGGCGCACGCATAGCCGAACCATGGTCTCGCCCTGTCCACGCGCCCACTTTAGACCGGCGCGGCGTAAAAATCCCGTAAAGAATGGGGCCTCGGGCGAGCCGCTTCGCCGCGGCGGGACTATGCTTCGCCGCCATGGTCGCCCTTTCTCCCGCCACCGAGCCGCTGATCCTTCGCGACGGCGAGCCCATTCGCCGGCAAGGCACGCCGGCGCTCACGCTCCTCGCGCTGGGCGTCGTCTACGGCGACATCGGCACGAGCCCGCTCTACGCCGTGAAGGAAACATTCAACCCGGAGCACGGAATCCCGCTCACCGCCGACACGATCCTGGGCGGGGCGTCCGCGATCTTCTGGGCGCTGATGGTCGTCGTATCCCTCAAGTACGTGACGCTGGTGCTCCGCGCGGACAACCGCGGCGAGGGCGGGATCATGGCGCTCCTCGCGCTCGCGACCTCGTCGGCCAAGGCCGGCCCGCGGCTGATGGCGGCGATCGTCATGAGCGGCGTCTTCGGCGCGGCGCTCTTCTACGGCGACGCCGTGCTCACGCCCGCGATCTCGGTGCTCTCCGCGGTCGAAGGGCTCGAGGTCGCGACGACGGCCTTCCATCCCTACATCGTTCCGCTCGCCGCGGGGATCCTCGTGGCCCTCTTCCTCATCCAGAAGCACGGCACGGGGTTGGTGGGACTTCTCTTCGGGCCGGTCTGCGCGCTGTGGTTCCTCGCGATCGGCGCGGCCGGCGCCTGGAACATCGCCAAGGCGCCCGCCATCCTCGCCGCGCTCGATCCGCGCCACGCCTTCGGCTTCGTGACCGGCCACGGCTTCGCATCCTTCATTGTGCTGGGGTCGGTGCTCCTCGCCTTCACGGGGGCGGAAGCGCTCTACGCGGACATGGGCCACTTCGGGAAGCGCGCGATCCGGGTCGCGTGGTTCGGGCTGGTGGCGCCCGCGTTGGTCCTCAACTACTTCGGGCAGGGCGCGCTCCTCCTCGTGGATCCCAAGGCGCTCGACAACCCCTTCTACCTCGCTTTTCCGGGGTGGGCGCTCTACCCGATGATCGCGCTCGCCACCGCCGCGACGGTGATCGCATCGCAGGCGACCATCTCCGGGGCGTACTCGATGACGCAGCAGGCGATCCAGCTGGGATACCTCCCGCGCATGGCCGTCCGCCACACCTCCGAGACCACGATGGGCCAGATCTACGTGCCCGCCGTGAACTGGACGCTCCTCGTGGTGGTGTCGCTCGCCGTGATCGGCTTCGGCTCCTCGACGCGGCTCGCCTCCGCGTACGGCGTGGCGGTGATGGGCACCATGCTCGTCACGAGCTTCCTCACCTACTTCGTGATCCGCGACCGTTGGGGCTATCCGCTCTGGGCCTGCCTCGCCGTGACCGGCTTCTTCATGCTCGTGGACCTGGCGTTCTTCGGCGCGGCCATGCACAAGGTGCTCGAGGGCGGCTGGTTCCCGCTCCTCCTCGGTGCGGTCGTCTTCACGGTCATGGTCACGTGGAAGCGCGGACGCTCGCTCCTCCTCGAGCGGCTGCGCAGCGCCGCATGGCCGCTCACCTCGTTCCTGCAATCGCTCTTCGTCTCGCCGCCGCAGCGCGTGCAAGGGACGGGCGTCTTCCTCACCTCCGCGCCGGACGCGACCCCGCATGCGCTCATGCACAGCCTCAAGCACTACAAGGTGCTGCACGCGCGAAACGTCTTCCTCACGGTCGACTTCGCGGACGTGCCCTGGGTCGCGCCGGAGGAGCGCGTGTCCTGCGAGGCGCTCGGGAACGACTGCTGGCGCGTGCGCGCGCGCTACGGCTTCATGGACCGGCCGGACGTGGGCCTGGCGCTCGAGCTCTGCGCGCCGCACGGGCTCGCGTTCGATCCGATGGACGTCTCGTACTTCCTGTCCCGCGAGACGATCGTGCCCGTGGGCGGCGCGGGCGGGATGGCACTCTGGCGCGATCGCCTCTTCGCGGCCCTCGCCCGGAACGCGGGGAGCATCACCGAATACCTCAACGTGCCCACCAACCGCGTGGTCGAGCTGGGAACGCAGGTCGAGATCTAGCCCGGCGTTGACTCGAGGACGGCTTTCGCCCATCCTCGGGGCGTGAAGACCACGGCCGCCGCCTCCGCGTCCGGCGCGGCCGCGCCGCCCATCGCGCTCCTCGTCTCCACCCTCGGGATCGCGCAGATCATCTCCTGGGGCACGCTCTTCTACGCGATCGGCGTGCTCGGCCCCGCGATGGAGCGCGACCTCGGCGTCACCCCGCTCTTCCTCTTCGGCGCGTTCACCGCGGGATTGCTGGTGTCCGGCTGGTGGGCGCCCGCGGCGGGGCGCCTCGTCGATGCGCGCGGCGGGCGGCTGGTGCTCTCCGGCGGGTCGATCCTGGGCGCGATGGCAATGGCGATCCTCGCGCTCGCGCCGAACGCGCCGGTGATGGTGTTGGGCTGGCTCGTCGCGGGCGCGGCGATGGCGGCCTGCCTCTACGATCCCGCGTTCGCGACCCTCTCCCAGCACGCGGGCGAGCGCTACCGGCGCGCCGTCACCGCGTTGACGCTCTACGGCGGCTTCGCGAGCACGGTCTTCTGGCCGCTCTCGCAGCTCCTGATGGATGCCTGGGGCTGGCGCGCGACCTTCGGCATCTACGCCGCGATGAACGCGCTCCTGTGCCTGCCGATCCACCTCGTGTTCGTGCCGCGGATCGGCGCGCGCCTGGACCGCGCGCCGCACGAGCCGGTGGTGGAGTCGCCCGCGCGGCGCGATCCGCGCCTCAAGTGGATCAACGCGAGCTTCGCGCTCGCCACGTTCATCTTCGGCGTCGTCGCCGTGCACATGATCGGGCTCCTCACCGCGGCCGGGCTCACCGCCGCGCAGGCGGTCGCGCTCTCGATGCTCGTGGGGCCGATGCAGGTCGCCGGGCGGATCGTCGAGATGACGTTCGCGAGGCGCGTGCGCGCGGTGGCGGTGGGGTTCGTCTCGTTCGGTCTCATGATGGCCGCGGTGGTGACGCTCCTCGGCGTGCGCGGCTTCGGAGTGGCGGCGGTCCTCTTCGTGGTCGCGTACGGCTGCGGCAACGGCCTCCTCACGGTGGTGCGCGGCACGGCGCCCGCGGAGCTCTTCGGCCGGCAGGGCCTGGGCGGCCTCCTCGGGCACCTCTCGCGCTTCGCGTCCTACGCCAAGGCGTTGGCGCCCGCGTCCTATTCGGCGCTCCTCGCGGTGGGCCTCGGCCGCGACGCCTCGATCGGCGTGCTGGCCGCGCTGGGCATCGCCGCGTCGGCGAGCTACTGGCGGGGCGTGCGCCGCTGAAGGACGGCTAGCCGAAGCGTCCGGTGATGTAGTCCTCGGTCGCCTGCTTCGCGGGCTTGAGGAAGACCTGGTCCGTGTCGCCGAACTCGATCAATTCCCCCAGGTACATGTACGCGGTGAAGTCGGAGACCCGAGCCGCCTGCTGCATGTTGTGCGTCACGATCACCACGGTGTAGTCGTCCTTCAGCTCCGTGATGAGCTCCTCGATCTTGGCCGTGGAGATGGGATCCAACGCGCTGCACGGCTCGTCCAGGAGGAGCACCTCGGGACGCACCGCCACGGCGCGTGCGATGCACAGGCGCTGCTGCTGGCCGCCGGACAGGCTCAAGCCGCTCTGGTGGATCTTGTCCTTCACCTCCTTCCAGAGCGCGGCCTTGGTGAGCGCCCATTCGACGCGCTCGTCCATCCGGGCGCGCGAGAGATCGTCGAAGAGGCGCACGCCGAAGGCGATGTTGTCGTAGATCGACATCGGGAAGGGCGTGGGCTTCTGGAACACCATCCCCACCTTGGCGCGCAGGATCGAGACGTCGGTCTTCGATGCGAGGATGTTCTCCCCGTCCAGCATGATCTCGCCCGTCGCCCGCTGGTCCGGGTAGAGCGCGAACATCCGGTTGAAGGTGCGAAGGAGCGTGGATTTGCCGCAGCCGGAGGGCCCGATGAAGGCGGTCACCCGCTTTTCCGGGATCTCGAGCCCGACCCGCTTGAGGGCATGGAAGGCGCCGTAGTAGAAATCGAGGTTCCGCACCGTGATCTTGGGCGCGGTCTTCGGCTCTGCGGCGGGCTGGGCGACGGCGTTCACGGAGCCTATTTTCGCCGGAAGACGATGCGCGCGGCGATGTTGAGCGCGAGGACGAAGAGCGTGATGACGGCAGCCCCGCCCCAGGCGAGCCGGTGCCAGTCGTCGTAGGGGCTCATCGCGAACTGGAAGATCACGGCCGGCAGGTTCGCCATCGGGCGGTTGAGGTCCGCGGACCAGAACTGGTTGCTCAACGCGGTGAAGAGGAGCGGCGCGGTCTCGCCGGCGATGCGAGCCACGGCGAGGAGGACGCCGGTGAGGATCCCCGCGCGCGCCGCCCGGTAGGAAACCATCGTCACCATCTTCCAGCTGGGGCAGCCCAGCGCCATCGCCGCCTCGCGCAGGCTATTGGGCACGAGCTTCAGCATGTCGTCGGTCGTGCGGACCACGACCGGCACCACGATGATGGCGAGCGCGAAGGCGCCGGCCCATCCGGAGAAGTGCTTCGCGCGCGCGACGTAGACCGAGTAGACGAAGAGCCCGATCACGATCGAGGGCGCGGAGAGGAGCACGTCGTTCACGAAGCGCGTGGTGGGCGCGAGCCAGCCGCGCTTCCCGTACTCCGCGAGATACGTGCCCGCGAGGATGCCGACCGGCGTGCCGATGAGCGTCCCCGCCCCGGCCATGAGGAGGCTTCCGAAGAGCGCATTGGCGAGGCCGCCGTCCGCTCCGGGCGGGGGCGTCATCTGGAGGAAGAGCGAGGGACCGAGCGCCCCCGCGCCCTCGTAGAGGAGCACGCCCAGGATCCACACGAGCCAGAAGAGGCCGAACGCGAGCGCGAGCGTCGAGAGCGCCATCATGGCGGCGTTCGTCCGGCGGCGGCGCCGGTACGTGGGGTTGTCCGTGGAGGCGATCGCCATGGCTACGCCGCGGCCCCTTCGTGGCGCGCGAGCCGCATGAGGAGGAGCTTCGAGCACGCGAGCACGATCGTCGTGATGAGGAAGAGGATCAGGCCCAGCTCGACCAGGGCCGAGGTGTAGAGATCGCCCACCGCTTCGTTGAACTCGTTCGCGAGCGCGGAAGCGATGGAATTCCCGGGCATGAAGAGCGAGGCGCTGAAATCGTGCGCGTTCCCGATCACGAACGTGACCGCCATGGTCTCGCCCAGCGCGCGCCCGAGCCCCAGCATGATGCCGCCGATGACGCCCACCTTCGTGTAGGGCAGCACCACGCGCGAGACCACCTCCCACGTGGTCGAGCCCAGCCCGTACGCGGATTCCTTGAGCATCGCCGGCACGACGTCGAAGACGTCGCGCATTACCGCGGTGATGAACGGGATCACCATGACCGCGAGGATGATGCCGGCGGTGAGCATGCCGATGCCCATGGGCGGGCCGGAGAAGAGCACGCCCAGCCAGGGCACGTTGCCGAGGGTGGAGGCGAGGAAGGGCTGCGCGTATTCCTGGAAGAGCGGCGCGAAGACGAAGAGTCCCCACATCCCGTAGATGATGCTGGGGATCGCCGCGAGGAGCTCGATCGCCGTCCCGAGCGGACGGCGCAGCCACACGGGCGAGAGCTCGGTCAGGAAGACGGAGATGCCGAAGCTCGCGGGGATGGCGATGGCGAGCGCGATGGCGGAAGTCACGAGCGTCCCGTAGATCGGGACCCACGCCCCGAAATCCTCCCGCACCGGATCCCAGGTCGCGCTCGAGAGGAACTGCACGCCGAAGCGGTGGATCGCGGGGAGGCTCCCGGCCAGGAGCGAGACGAGGATCGCGCCCAGGAGCGCCAGGACCGCGAACGCGAAGAATCGCGTGAGGTTCCGGAAGAGCGCATCCATGAGCGCGTTGTTGCGGGGCACGCGAGATGCTACAACACCGGCTTGCCGGCTCCGTCCCGGATGCGCTCCCTCCAGTTGGCCTCGATCAGCTTCACGACCTTGTCCGGGAGCGGGACGTAGTCGAGCGCCTCGGCCATCCTGTCGCCCTTCGCGTACGCCCAGTCGAAGAACCGGAGCACCTCCTTCGCGACCTGCGGCTTTTCCTGGACCCGGTGCATCAGGATGAACGTGGCGCCCGCGATCGGCCACGCTTCCGGGCCCGGGGCGTCGGTGAGGATGAGATACATGCCGGGTGCCGCCGCCCAATCCGCCCCGGCGGCCGCCGCCTGGAAGCCCTTCGCGCTGGGGTCGACGAACCGGCCGTCGCGGTTCTCGACCTTCGCGTACGCCATCTTGTTCTGCAGCACGTACGCGTATTCCACGTAGCCGATGGAGCCCTGGATGCGCTGCACGTAGGAGGCGACGCCCTCGTTCCCCTTGCCGCCCACGCCGGCCGGCCAGTTGACCGACGTCCCTTCGCCCACCTTCGACTTCCACTCCGGGCTCACCTTCGAGAGATAGTTCGTCCAGATGAAGGTCGTGCCCGATCCGTCCGAGCGGTGGACGACGCTGATCGCCATGTCGGGAAGCGGCACGCCCGGGTTCATGCTCGCGATCGCGGGGTCGTTCCACTTCGCGATCTTCCCGAGGAAGATGCCCGCCAGCGCCTCGCCGGAGAGCCTCAACTGGCCCGGCGCGATGCCCTTCAGGTTCACCACCGGCACGTCGCCGCCGATCACGGTCGGGAACTGGACGAGGCCGTTCTTCTCGAGGTCCTCGGGCTTCAACGGCATGTCCGAGGCGCCGAAGTCCACGGTCTTCGCGGTGATCTGCTTGATGCCGCCGCCGCTCCCGATCGACTGGTAGTTCAAGCCGGTGCCGGTTTCCTTGCGGTAGGCGTCCGCCCATTTCGCATAGATCGGATAGGGGAAGGTGGCTCCCGCGCCGGTGATCTCGGCGGCGAAGGCGGAGGAAAGAGCGGCGGTTCCGGCGAGGGCCGCGGCGGCGAGCGCCCTTGAAATGCGCATGCTGACTCCCTGTTCTCGTCGTGGAATTCCACGACTGTAGGGAGCGCGGATGACCGTTTCGTGACCGGTGCGGCGCCTCAGGCCCGCGCCGCGCGGGCGGCCTGCTGCCGCTCGAAGCGCTGCTGCGCCTGCATCACGTCCGGCGCGTGCCGCTCCGTCCACTCGCGGATGCTGTCCAGCACCTTCACGAGCGACTCCCCGAGCGGCGTGAGCGTGTACTCCACCCGCGGTGGAACCTCCGCGTAGATGCGCCGGGAGACCAGGCCCAGGCGCTCGAGGTCGCGCAGCGTCTGCGTGAGCGCCTTCTGGGTCACGCCCTGCACGCGGCGGCGGAGCTCGTTGAAGCGGGTGGTGTCCTCGGTGAGGACGCCCAGGACGAGCACGGTCCACTTGTTGGCGATGCTCGCGAGGATCTCGCGGGCGGGGCACTGCGCGGAAAAGGCGTCGAAGCGCTTCATGGTATCCTTTTGGAACCTGACGTACTTTGGATATCCTACTTTACAACGTATACCGTTCGCAATATCTTCCGCACTCCCACAACCGCATCGCCTGGAGATGGACCGATGAAGCTCTACTACTCCCCGGGAGCCTGCTCCCTGTCACCCCATATCGCGCTTCGCGAGCTGGGCCTTCCCTTCGACCTGGTGAAGGTCGACACCAAGACGCACACCTTCGACGGCGGCGGCGATTTCTACGGCGTGAACGGCAAGGGCTACGTGCCGGTGCTGGAGCTGGACGACGGCACGCGGTTGACCGAAGGCCCCGCGATCGTGCAATACCTCGCGGACAGGAAGCCCGATTCGGGCCTGGCGCCCAAGGCCGGGACGATCGAGCGCGCGCGGCTGCAGGAGTGGCTGAACTTCGTCACGTCCGAGATCCACAAGGGCTTCTCCCCGCTCTTCCGGCCGGACACGCCGGAGGACTACAAGCCCATCGCGCGGAAATACCTCGCCAACCGCTTCGACTGGCTCACGAAGCAGCTCACGGGCAAGCAGTACCTGCTGGGCGACCGCTTCACGGTGGCGGACGGCTACCTCTTCACGGTCCTCGGCTGGACCAACTTCGTCGGCATGAAGCTCGAGGACTGGCCGGTCCTCAAGGCCTACCGCGACGGGATCGCGTCGCGCCCGGCCGTGCGGGAGGCCCTGAAGGCGGAAGGGCTCGCCAAGTAGTGAGAAAATGGGGTCAGGTTTGTTTTTGAGCCTGACCCCGCCATGGACCCCTCCATTCCGCGCCCCGTCGGCGACCCCCACGACCCCGATGCCGACCCGATCGAGACGCGGGAGTGGGTCGAGGCGCTGGACGCCCTGATCGAATCGGAAGGCGCCGAACGGGCGACCTTCCTCCTGCGCCGGCTCCTCCAGCACGCCCGCACGCGCCGCGTCCCGCTTCCCCAGGTGCTGGCGACCCCGTACGTCAACACGATCGGCCTGGCCGAGCAGCCGCCCTACCAGGGAAACCTCGAGATCGAGTCGCGGATCTCGGCGCTCGTGCGCTGGAATGCGCTCGCGATGGTCGTGCGGGCGAATCGCGCGAGCGGCGAGCTGGGCGGCCACATCGCGAGCTACGCCTCGGCGGCGGACCTCTTCGAGGTGGGATTCAACCATTTCTTCCGCGGCGGCGAGCGCGGGGACCTGGTCTACTTCCAGCCGCACTCCGCGCCCGGCGTCTACGCGCGCGCCTATCTCGAGGGGCGGCTCACGGAGGAGCAGCTCGACCACTACCGGCGCGAGACGGGAGGAAAGGGCCTTTCGTCCTATCCGCATCCGTGGCTCATGCCGACCTTCTGGCAGGCGCCGACGGGCTCCATGGGCCTGGGCCCGCTCTTCGCGATCTACCAGGCGCGCTTCATGCGCTACCTCGAGCATCGCGGGCTCGTGCAGACCGCCGGACGCAAGGTCTGGTGCTTCGTGGGCGACGGGGAGATGGACGAGCCCGAGTCGCTCGCCGGCCTCTCGATCGCCGCGCGCGAGAAGCTCGACAACCTCGTCCTCGTCGTGAACTGCAACCTGCAGCGCCTCGACGGGCCCGTGCGCGGAAACGGCTCCATCGTGCAGGAGCTGGAGGGGCTCTTCGCGGGCGCCGGCTGGAACGTGGTGAAGCTCCTCTGGTCGAGCGACTGGGACCCGCTTTTCGCGCGCGACGTGCACCAGTGGCTGGAGAAGCGCTTCCTCGAGACGGTGGACGGCGACTTCCAGACCTACGCGGCGACGAGCGGCGCCTTCAACCGCGAGCACTTCTTCAACAAGTACCCGGAGCTGCGGGAGCTCGTGGCGCACCTCTCGGACGAGGACATCGACCGCCTGCGCCGCGGGGGCCACGACCCGGTCAAGATCTTCTCGGCGTACTGGCACGCCGCGCGCCACGAAGGGCAGCCCACGGTCATCCTCGCGAAGACCAAGAAGGGCTACGGCATGGGCACCGCCGGCCAGGGCCGGATGACGACGCACCAGCAGAAGAAGCTCGACAGCGGCGAGCTCCTCGCCTTCCGCGACCGGTTCGCGCTCCCGATCGCCGATGCGCAGTGCGAGGCGTGCGAGTTCGTGCGGCCGCCGCGTGAATCGCCGGAGATGACGTACCTCCATGCGCGGCGCGAGAAGCTGGGCGGGTATCTTCCCGTCCGCTCGACCCGCGCGGAGCCGCTCGCCACGCCGGAAGCCGGGGCGTTCGCGAAGTTCGCGCTCGAGGCGGCGGGGAAGGAGATGTCCACCACGGTCGCGTTCGTGCGGATGGCGGGCGCGCTCCTCAAGGACGCCACGCTCGGAAAGCGGATCGTGCCCATCATCGCGGACGAGGCGCGCACGTTCGGCATGGCGGACCTCTTCCGGCAGATCGGCATCTACTCGCCCATCGGCCAGCTCTACCAGCCGGAGGACCAGCACCAGCTCTCGTACTACAAGGAAGCGGCCGACGGCCAGATCCTCGAGGAAGGCATCAACGAGGCGGGCGCCATCGCCTCGTGGGTCGCGGCGGCGACCAGCTACTCCGCGCACGGCGTGGCGATGCTCCCGATGTACATCTACTACTCGATGTTCGGGTTCCAGCGCGTGGGCGACGAGATCTGGGCCGCCGCCGATTCGCGCTCGCGCGGCTTCCTCTTCGGAGCCACGGCCGGGCGGACGACGCTCTCCGGCGAGGGCCTGCAGCACGAGGACGGGACGAGCCACCTCATCGCGTCCACCATTCCCAACTGCCGGGCCTACGACCCCGCGCTCGCCTACGAGCTCGCGGTGATCCTCGAGGACGGCATGCGGCGCATGCTCGGCGCGCAGGAGGACGTCTTCTACTACGTGACGCTCATGAACGAGAGCTACGCGCAGCCCTCGATGCCGGAGGGCGCGACGGAGGGGATCCTGCGCGGCATGCATCGCGTGCGGACGGGTCCGAAGGCACGCGAAGCCAAGGATCGACGCGAAGCCAAGGATCGAATGGTCCGGCTCCTCGGCGCCGGGACCATCCTCCAGGAAGCGCTCGCGGCGGCGGAATTGCTGGAGGACGACTGGTCGATTCCGGCGGACGTGTATTCGGTCACGAGCTTCACGGAGCTCCGGCGCGAGGCGATGGCCGCCAGCCGTCATTCCCGCGTAGGCGGGAATCCAGCCAAGGCCTCCGGATCCTGGATCGAATCCCAGCTTCCGCAATCCGGCGCCCCGGTGGTCGCGGCCTGCGACTACGTGAGCGCGGTCGCGGACCTCATCCGCCCCTGGATCCGCGATCCGTACGTGGCGCTGGGCACCGATGGCTTCGGACGGAGCGACACGCGCGCGAACCTGCGGCGCTTCTTCGAGGTGGACCGACATTCGATCGTGCTCGCCGCGCTCTGGGCGCTGGGCGACGCCCGCGCGGCGGAAGCCGCGAAGCGCTACGGCATCGACCCCGCCTCGGCACCGCCCTGGACGCGCTGAGACCCCTCGGTTTCGCTCCCCGCCTCGCCGCGCTTTTGTGGCGGCCGCGGCATAATGTATACAATTGGCGTTTTGCCCGGGACGCCGCCATGACCGACAGCACGCTTGCCCCGCCCGCGAGCACCGTCGAGGAATTCCGCAACCGCATCGGGGGCGAGTGGCGCCGTGCGCGCAGCGGCAAGACGTTCGACGACGTGAATCCGCACGATGCACGCGAGGTCGTGGGTCGCTTCGCCGCCTCCAACGCGGAGGACGCCAAGGATGCGGTCGATGCCGCCGCCGCCGCCTTCGAGGGCTGGCGCAAGACCCCCATCGGCAAGCGCGCGAAGATCCTCGCCGCGGCCGCCGACTGCCTCGAGCAGAACGCCGAGCGCTTCGCGCGGGAGCTCACGCGCGAGGAGGGCAAGCAGGTCGGGCTCGCCAGGGACGAGTTCCTGCGCTCGGCGCAGACGCTGCGCTTCTACGCCGTGGAGGCACAGACGTTCGGTGGCGAGACCTATCCGCAGGACGACGCCGACATGATCGTCTACAGCCAGCGTGAGCCGCTCGGCGTCGTGACCGCGATCACGCCGTGGAATTTCCCGGTGTCGATCCCGGCGCGCAAGATCGCCCCCGCGCTCGCGACGGGCAACACGGTCATCTTCAAGCCCTCCTCGGATGCGCCCCTCTCGGGCCTTCGGCTCGCGCAATCCCTCATCGACGCAGGCTTGCCGGCCGGTGTGCTGAACTTCATCACCGGCGCGGCGGCCGACGTGGGGCCGACCATCACGACCGATCCGCGCGTGCGTGCCGTCACTTTTACCGGCTCCACGGGCGCCGGCGAGCAGATCCACCGCAGCGTGGCTCTCACGACCCGCACGCAGATGGAGCTCGGCGGAAAGAACCCGCTCATCGTGATGGAAGACGCGGACCTCGATGCCGCGGTCGATCTCGCCGTGAAGGGCGGCCTCTCGCTCACCGGCCAGGCGTGCACGGGCACGAGCCGCATTCTCGTCATGGCGGGCGTGCGTGAGGCGTTCACGCAGAAGCTCGTGGCGCGCGTGAAGGCGATGAAGATCGGCAGCCCCCTCGCGTCCGGCGTGGACGTGGGCCCGCTCGCCACGCGCAAGCAGCTGGAGAGCGTGCTGCGTTACATCGAGATCGGCAAGCGCGAGGCGAGGCTCCTCTGCGGCGGCGAGCGCCTGGCGGGCGACGGCTTCGAGCACGGCTACTACGTGAGCCCGGCCGTCTTCGGCGACGTGGCCAACGGCATGCGCATTGCCCAGGAGGAGATCTTCGGGCCGGTGCTCGCGGTGATCGAGGTGAAGAGCTATGCGGACGCGATCGCGCAGGCGAACGACACGCAGTACGGCCTCGCGGCCGCGATCGCCACGCGCAACCCGCGCTACATGCACGACTTCGCGCGCGACATCGACGCGGGCTCGGTGAAGATCAACCGCACGACCACGGGCAACCTCGTGAACGCGCCGTTCGGCGGCGTGAAGCGCTCGAGCACCTCGACCTTCCGCGAGTCGGGCCGCGCGGGCCTCGAATTCTTCACCCAGGTGAAGACCATCTACCGCGGCTGCTGAGCCGCCACCCGGGAGGAAAAGGCGTGAAGACGATCCGCAGGCTGCAGCTCGAAGAGGCGCTCGTGATGGCGCGCGCGGCGCTCGCGAAGGCCGCCGAGATCGGCGTGCTCGAGACGGTCTGCATCGCCGACGAGGGGGGCCATCCCCTCGTGCTCGAGCGCATGGACGGAGCGCGCATCACGGGCCCGCAGATCGCGTGGAACAAGGCGTTCACCGCCGCGGGCCACAAGCGCTCGACGCACCTCTTCAACGCCCCGCCGAACGGCCCGGCGCTCCCCGGCAACGAGGCGTTCGGTATCCAGCTTTCGTTCGAGGGCCGCTTCGCGGTCTTCGTGGGCGGCTACCCGATCGTCGTGGCGGGCGAGGTCGTGGGCGGCGTGGGACTTTCGGGCGGCAACGGCGGGGAGGACACGAAGTGCGGCCTCGCGGCGCTGCAGGCGCTGAAGGACCTGCTCTCCGCGCAGGGCCTCGACGTGCTCGTGCAGGCGGACATCAAGAAGTGAGCCGCACGGTCGCGATCGAGGACGGAGGCACCTTTGCCGTGGAGCCGGGTGAGATCGTGCTCGATGCGGCCGCGCGCCAGGGCATCGAGCTGCCGCACGAGTGCCGCGCCGGCAGTTGCGGCACATGCCGGGTGAGGCTCGCCGAGGGTTCCGTCTCCTATGCGTCGTGGCCGTCGGCGCTCTCCGAAGCCGAGGCCGCGTGCGGCTTCGCGCTCGCCTGCCAGGCGCGCGCCGAGACCGACCTCGTCCTGCGCTACGAGCGCGCGGCCTATACGCCGCCCACACGCCAGGGCGCGCTCGTGGTCGACGTGGTGCCGCTCGCCGCGGACATCGTGCAGGTGCAGCTGGTCCTGCCCGACCTCGAGCGGCTCGAGTACCGCCCGGGCCAGCACGTGAACATCTTCCTCGAGGACGGCACGCATCGCACCTTTTCCATGGCGTCCCCGCCGCAGGGCAACGCGATCGACCTGCACATCCGCCGCGTCGCCGGCGGCCGCTTCACCCAGGGCCTGCTCGCGCAGCTCCAGGCGGGCGACATGCTCGATGTCGAGATCCCGCTCGGCACCTTCCACTATCACCCCGAGGACGAGCGCCCGCTCCTGCTGGTCGCGACCGGCACCGGCATCTCGCCCATCAAGGCGATCGCGCAGGCGCTGATGGACGATCGGGACTGCCCGCCCGTGGCGCTCTACTGGGGCATGCGCACGGCCGGAGAGCTCTACCTGCACGACGAGATTCCGGCGTGGGGCGAGAAGCTCTTCGAGTTTGCTTACGTGCCGGTGCTCTCGCGCGCCGACGTGTCGTGGCGCGGGCGCCGAGGCCACGTGCAGCAAGCCGTAGCCGAGGACGTGGCGGACTTCTCCGAATACGCGATCTACCTGTGCGGATCGCCCAACATGATCCACGATGCGAAGGCGCTCTTCCTCGCACGCGGCGCCGAGCCGGCGCGCCTGTACGCCGAGGGCTTCAGCTTCCAGCGCCACGAAACGCCCGCTACGGCGCTCTCCTAGCGCTTCAGGCCGCGCGCTTGCGGGGCGCGTTCACCTCGGGCGTGGCCACACCGGCCGGTACCTCGCCCAGCTCCGGCATGCGGGCGGCGTTGTGCACATGGCGGGTCGCGAGGATGCCCGCGAGCTCCGCGTCCCCGGCGATCACCGCCCGCAGGATCGCCTCGTGCTCGCGCCAGTTCTCGCGCGTGCGTGCGCGGCTCTGGCGCGCGAAGATGATCGCGGTGCGGTCGCGCAACGAGCGGACCATGCCCGAGAGCACGGTGTTCGCCGCGACCTCCTCGAGCGCCTCGTGGAAGCGGGCGTTGTTGGCCTGGATCACGGCGAGCTCGGTGCGCTCGTTGATGCGGCTGCCGTCGGCCACGATCTTCTCGAGCTTGGCGATCTGGGCGGGGTCGTGGCGGCGCGCGGCGAGACGCGCGTTGAGCCCCTCGAGCGTCGCGCGCACCTCGACCAGCTCCTGCACCTGCTCCGGGCTGTAGGAGGCGACCGACGCGCCGCGGCGCGGCTCGAGATTCACGATTCCCTCGGCGCAGAGCAGACGCAATGCCTCACGCACGGGCATGCGCGAGACGCCCAGCTCCTCCGATAGCGGCACCTCGGCCAAGCGCTCGCCCGGGGTGAAACGACCGGCGAGGATTCGCTCGCGGATCTCGCCCGCGACCAGCTGGGCGAGCGGCGAGTGGCGCGCGCCCAGCTTCGCGGCGCTTCGGGGGCTGCGGATTCGGTTCGCCATGCCGCTATTGTAGCGCCGATGAAAAGTGGATACAGTATCCACCTTTCCCGCCCGAGGAGGGATTCGCCATGGCCGAGCTCATGAACCGAGACGATTTTCGTACCGCGCTGGAGCAGGCGATCCAGGGAAAGAGCGCCAACAAATCGCCCTTCAGCATCGCCTGGGCGAGCGGCAAGCTCACGCGCGCCCACCTCGCGCGCTGGGCGGAGAACCACTACCACTACGTCGGGCCCTTCGCCGACTACCTCGCCTACATCTACGGCCGCACGCCGGACACGATGACCGAGGCGAAGGACTTCCTGCTCGCCAACATGTACGAGGAGGAGATCGGCGGCGACCGGCACACGGACCTCCTGATCCGCTTCGGCGAGGCGTGCGGCACGACGCGCGCGCGCATCGAGAATCCCGAAAACATGTCGCCCACCACGCGCGGCCTGCAGAGCTGGTGCTATGCGATCGCGATGCGCGAGGACCCCGTGGTCGCAGTGGCCGGCCTCGTGGTCGGCCTCGAGTCGCAGGTGCCGTCGATCTACCGCAAGCAGACGCCCACGCTGCGCGACAAGTACAAGTTCACCGACGAGGAGGTCGAGTTCTTCGACCTGCACATCGTCTCGGACGAGATCCACGGCGAGCGCGGCTACCAGATCGTGCTCGAGCATGCGACCACGGCCGAGATGCAGCAGAAGTGCCTGCGCATCTGCGAGGTCGGCGCCCAGATGCGGCTCCTCTACACCACGGCGCTCTATCGCGACTACGTCGAGCGCGACCTGTCGCTCGCGGAGCTGGGCCTCGAGAGCGAAGCCGTCGCCGCCTGAGCAAGACGGATGCCGAAGGTGCGTTTCGAGAAGCTGGGCGTGGTCCACGAGGGCGAGGTGAAGGAGAACACCAACCTCGTCGTGCGCGCGGGCATCCGCCAGTTCCCGTATCCGCACCTGCGCTACGGCTGCGGCATGGGCAAGTGCTCGAAGTGCGCCTCGCGCATCGTGGAGGGGGCCGAGCACCTGCCCCCGCCCAACTGGAAGGAGCGCAAGATCCTCGGAGCGAACCTCGAGCGCGGCTACCGGCTCGTCTGCCAGCTCTGGATCCACCAGGACGTGGCGCTCTGCCAGGACTCCGACGAGGTGTGGGCGGCGACCATCAAGCCGCCCGGGGAATCGGCGGACCTACAGTGAGCTACGTGATCCTCGCCAGCAGGCCGGGGCAGTTCCGCACCGAGATCACCGAGGGCCTGGAGCCGCTCGAGGCGTACGACTACCTGTGCTTCGGCCGCAAGCGCGCGGGCTTCGTGATCGCGCGTCTCGCGGCCCCCACGCGCATCCGCATCGTGGACGAGACGCCGCCGCCCGTCGTGAACTACGTGCCCTCCAAGTTCCTCGAGAAATTCGAGACCGTCGAGCGCGCGCGCCGCGAGCTCGACGAGCTCGCGCGGTCCGGTGGAAGCGACTTCGTGCTGCGCCCCGTGAAGGCCCAGTGACCGTGCCCCGGATCACCTTCGTCACGAGCGGCAACAAGGTGGTCCAGGCGCCGGCGAACAGCAACCTGCTGCGCACCTCGTTGCGCGAGAAGGGCGGCATCCCATTCAAGTGCGGCGGCGGCCTCTGCGGCACCTGCCGCTGCCTCATCGAGAAGGGCATCGAGAACACCGATGCCGTGAAGCCGAAGGAGCGCAACCACCTCACCGAGGAGGACCTGGCGAAAGGCTACCGCATGGCCTGCCAGACCTTCGTGAACGGTGACGTGAGCGTGTCCTGGGAGGAGAAGGTCCGCCAGCCCGCGGCCCCGGCGATCGACCGGGAAGGGCTGGTGCTCGCGCGCGCGCCGTCGAAGCCCTGAAGGCGCACCCAACGAAGTCCAACAACCGCGGCCTCGTGCCGCGCATCGGAGGAGCCGTGAAGAAAGTCGCCCGCATCATCGCCGTCCTGGCAGCCGTGTTGCCCGCGCTCGTGCTCGCGCAGGGATCCTATCCCACCAAGCCCGTGATCGTCGTCGTGAGCACCGTGCCCGGCCCGCTCGACGCCTTCGCGCGCGTCGTCGTCCAGAAGATGCAGGAATCGCTCAAGCAGCCGTTCGTGGTGGAGAACAGGGCCGGTGCCGGCGGCAACATCGCCGCGGACTACGTGAAGAACGCGCCCGCCGACGGCTACACGCTGCTCTTCGCCATCGATACCACCTTCACGGTGAACCCGGGCCTCTACAAGTCGCGCCTGCCGTTCAACCCGGATCGGGATTTCGCCGCGATCTCCGTGCCGGTGACCTACGGCCAGATGCTCACCGTCCCTCCGGGCGTCCCGGCCAAGACGGTCGCCGAGCTCGTGGCGCTCGCGAAGCAGAAGCCGCTCACCTATGCGTCGGGCGGCAACGGCTCGCCCAGCCACCTCGTGGCGGCCTATTTCGCCTCGACCGCGGGGCTCGAGATGACGCACGTGCCCTACAAAGGCACGGGCCAGTCCGTGATCGATGCGCTCGCCGGCCGCGTCGACGTGCTCTTCGCGGTGACGAGCGGCGTGCTGCCTTACGTGAAGGACAATCGCCTGCGCGGCCTCGCCGTCTCGAGCGCCAATCGCTCGGCGCTGGCGCCGGACATTCCGACGATCGCGGAGAGCGGCTATCCGGGCTTCGACGTCTCGTTCGCCTATGCACTGATGGCCCCGGCCGGGACGCCTGCGCAGATCGTGCGCCTCCTCAATCGCGAGATGCAGAAGGCGCTCGCGGCACCGGACGTCATGGAGAAGGACCAGAAGTGGGATTACGCGGTCACCGGCTTCGACGAGAAGCAGTCGGCGCAATGGCTGCGCGATAACCGCGACAAGTGGAACAAGGTGATCGAGAAGCAGCGCATCTCCATCGAGTGACGTTCGATACCGCACTCGGGATGAGCGCGCTCGCCGTCATGGCGGGCGCGCTCATCCAGGCGACCGGCGGCATCGGGTACGCGATGTTCGCCGCGCCGATCGTCGCGCTGCTGCGCCCCGACCTCGTGCCCGGCCCCATGATCCTGGGCGGCGGCGTGGTATCGCTGCTGATCGTGCTGCGCGAACGCCGCAGCGTCGACGTGCGCGGCGCCGCGATCGCGGTCGGGGGACGCATCCCCGGCTCGATCGTCGCCGGGCTCATCATCGGCCTCGCGCCACGCTCGGTTTTCGCGGTGTGCTTCGCGGTGCTGATCCTCGCCGCCGTCGCCCTGAGCGCGTTCGGATTGCGCGTGCGGGCAACCCCGTTCTCGCTCGCGATCGCCGGCTTCACCTCCGGCGTGATGGGGACGATCACCTCGGTCGGGGCCCCGCCGATGGGCATCGTGCTGCAGGACAGCGAGCCGGCCGTGCTGCGCGCGACGCTCGCCGCGTTCCTGGTCGCGGGAACGGTCGTCTCGCTCGTGGTTCTGGCGTGGGCCGGACGCTTCGGGCTGCACGATCTGCAGCTCGGCCTGCTATTGCTCGTTCCGATCGCCGCGGGCTTCATGCTCTCGATGCCGCTCGTGCGCCGCGTGAACGCGCGCAGCGTGAAGCGGCTCGTGCTCGCCGTCTCCGCGGCCTCCGCGATCGTGCTGCTCATCCAGCAGGCGGTGCACTGATGCGCCACCTGACCGACGACGACGTCGAGCGCGCGCTCGCTGGCGCCGACATCGAGGCCGCGTTGAGGGCCGCATTCGTCGATCTCGCGCTGGGCCGCGCCGCGCAGCAGCCGCGCATGCGCACCGAGGCCGGCGGCGTGAAGCTCTCCACCCTCGGCGGTGTCGTGCCCTCGCAGGGCGTCGCCGGCGCGAAGGTCTACACCACGATCGCCGGGCGTTTCGACTTCGTGATCGTCCTCTTCTCGACGGCCGACGGGCGTCCCATCGCGACGCTCGAGGCGAATGCGGTCACGCGCCGCCGCACGGCCGCAGTGTCGCTCGTGGCGGCGCGCGCGGCGCGGCTCGGCGACGTTTCATCGATCGTCGTCTTCGGCACCGGCGTGCAGGCGAAGGCCCACGCCGAGGCCTTCACCCAGGCTTATCCCGGCGCGCACCTGCGGATGCTGGGGCGGCCGGAGCTCGCGCAGGCACGCGAGGCGCTCGCTGCCGCGCAGGTCGTGGTGACGGCGACGCGCTCGACGGAGCCGCTCTTCGACGGCGCGTGGCTCGCCCCGGGGACCTTCGTTGCCGCCGTCGGATCGAGCCGGCCCGACACGCGCGAGCTCGACGACACCGCGTTCGCGCGTGCGGCGAGCGTCATCGTGGAGTGGAAGCCCCAGGCGCTCGCCGAGGCCGGGGACCTGATCCGCCTCGCCCCGCCGCTGCGCGCCCGGCTTCGCATCGTCGAGTTGGGCGAAGTGCTCGCCGGCCAGGCGCGGGCGCGCACTTCACCGGGCGATATCGTCGTCTTCAAGTCGGTCGGCGTCGGCATCGAGGACGTCGTGGTCGCCGGCCTCGCGTGCGGAAAGGCCCCGGAATCCCCGGTTCATTTGCGGTAGCTGATGCGGTAGATCGCGTTCGCGTGGTCGTCGGAGACGAGGAGAGCGCCGTCCGGCATCACGAGCACGTCCACGGGGCGGCCCCAGGCCGAATCGCTCGCGACGTCGAGGAAGCCCTCCGCGAACGGCTTCATGTCGACGGCCTTCCCGTCCTCCACCCGCACGGTGACGACGCGGTAGCCGCTCTTCTTCGAGCGGTTCCACGAGCCGTGCTCCGCGATGAAGATCCGGTCGCGGTATTCCGCGGGGAACATCGAGCCGGTGTAGAACCGCATGCCGAGGGAGGCCACGTGGGCGCCCAGCTTCGCCGCGGGCGGCGTGAACTCGGAGCATGCATGCCCCTTCGCGAAATCCGGATCGGGCGTGTCGCCCTGGTGGCAGTACGGGTACCCGAAGTGCATGCCGGCCTTCGGCGCATGGTCCAGCTCGTCCGAAGGCATGTCGTCGCCCATCATGTCGCGCCCGTTGTCCGTGAACCAGAGCTCCTTCGTGCGCGGATCCCAGTCGAAGCCGACGCTGTTCCGGATGCCGCGCGCGAAGACCTCCATCGCGGAGCCGTCGGGCTTCAGGCGCGTGATGGAGGCGTAGGGCGCCGCCGGATCGCAGATGTTGCAGGGCGCGCCCACGGGCACGTAGAGCCAGCCGTCCGGGCCGAAGCGGATGAACTTCCACCCGTGGGCCCGATCGCGGGGATAGCGGTCGTAGACGAGCGCGGGCTTCGGCGGGCGCGGGAGGTGCGACTCGATCGCGTCGTAGCGCGAGATGCGGTCCACTTCCGCCACGAAGAGCGCGCCGTCCCGCACCGCGACGCCGTTCGGCATGTTGAGGCCGGAGGCGATCGTCTCGACCCGCGTCGCCTTCTTCCCGTCGTTCGCGATCGCGTAGACGCTTCCCTCCATCGAGCCCACGAAGAGCGTGCCCTTGTCGCCCAGCGCCATCGAGCGCGCGCCCTTCACGCCCTCGGCGAAGATGGAGATCTCGAAGCCTTGCGGAAGCTGGATGCGATCGAGCGCGACCCGGGCATGGACGCCCGTGGCGCAGGCGGCGAGGAGGAGGGTGGCGAGGAAGCGTGAGGTCATGGATCTTCCCGAAGGATGAAGGGAATGGCCTTTCGACGTCGCGGCGGGCATCACGTTCCGCGCACGGCGAGGCGCGTGATGGCCCCGCACGCGAGCGCGAAGAACGCGCCGGCGCCGAACGTCGCCGCCGGCCCGAACCATGTCCAGAGCGCTCCCGCGAGCGCGCTCGAGACGAGCATCGCGATTCCGCTCGCGAGGTTGAACATGCCGAACGCGGTCCCGCGGAGCGCCGGCGGCGCGGTGTGCGCGACCATCGCCGCGAGGACGCCCTGCGTGAAGCCCATGTGCAATCCCCAGAGCGCGATGCCGATTCCCGCGGCGGCAAGGCTCGCCGAAAACGCGAGCACGACGTCCGCCGCGACGAGGAAGGCCACGCCCCAGAAGAGGAGGACGCGGGGCGCCACCCGGTCGGCGAGCCGCCCCACGGGATAGGCGACCGCGGAATAGACCACGTTCATCGCGACGAGCACCGCCGGCGCATAGGCCGCGGCGAGATGCAGGTCGGAGGCGCGGAGCACGAGGAACGCCTCGCTGAAGCGGGCGAGCGTCAACGCGGCACCGGCGGCGGCCACGCCCCAGAAAGCGCGCCCGAGCGCGCGCATCGTCGCGCGGTCGAATCGCACGCGCGGCGCGGCGGGCGTCCCGGCCCCTTGCGGTTGCGCGGGCTCGCGAACGCCGAACGCGATGAGGAGGAAAGAGGCGATCGCGGGAACCACGGCGACCCAGAAGACGGCTTTGAAGTCGTCGTGCCACGCGAGCATGAGCGCGATCGCGAGGAGCGGGCCCGCGAAGGCGCCGACGGTGTCGAGCGTCTGCCGCAGCCCGAACGCCGCGCCCCGGATCTCCGCGGGCGCGAGGTCGGCGATCAGCGCATCGCGCGGCGCGCCGCGGATGCCCTTGCCGACGCGGTCGAGGAAGCGCGCACCGAAGACGAGCCAGGGTCCGGTCGCCAACGCGAAGAGCGGCTTCGAGAACGCGGCGAGCCCGTAGCCCGCGGCGGCGATGCCCTGGCGCTTCCGCCACCGGTCGGAGAGCGTGCCGGAGAAGACCTTCACGATGAGCGCGGTCGATTCCGCCACGCCCTCGATCAGGCCCAGCGCGAGCGCGCTCGCGCCGAGTCCCACCGTGAGATAGACGGGCAGGAGGCCGTGGATCATCTCCGAGGAGACGTCCATCAGCAGGCTCACGAATCCGAGGATCCAGACGCCGCGCGGGATGGCGGGTGAGGCGACGTTCATCGGTTTCGGTGGAAGGCGGGGGCGCGGCTAGGCCTCGTGCCGCGAGAGCGCCCATCGTACATGCTCGCGCACGAGCGTCGAGGGGTCCCCGGCCCGCGAGCGCAGCGCCGCGACCACTTCCGGGGTCGTGGGCGCGTTCCCCAGCGCCACCGCGAGATTCCGGAGCCACCGCTCGTGGCCGATCCGCCGGATGGCCGAGCCCTCGAAGCGGCGATCGAACTCCTCCTCGCTCCACGCGAAGAGGTCGGCGAGCCGCGCGTCGTCCAGGGCGTTGCGCACCTGGAAGTCCGGGAGCGACGCCGTCTGCGCGTACTTGTTCCAGGGGCACACGAGCTGGCAATCGTCGCAGCCGTAGATGCGGTTTCCCAGCGCCGGCCGCAGCTCCTCCGGGATCGATCCGTGGTGCTCGATCGTGAGGTACGAGATGCAGCGGCGCGCGTCGAGCTGGTACGGTGCGACGATCGCCTGCGTGGGACAGATGCGGATGCAGCGCTCGCACGTTCCGCAATGCGCCGTGACGCTCGGATCGCGCCGCAGGTCCAGCGCCACGAAGAGCTCGCCCAGGAAGAAGAGCGATCCCGCGTCGCGCGAGAGGAGGAGCGTGTGCTTGCCGCGCCACCCCAGGCCCGCGCGCGCGGCGAGCGCGACCTCCATCACCGGCGCGCTGTCCGTGAACACGCGATAGGCGAAGGGACCCAGCTCCGCCGTCATGCGCTCCGCGAGCGCCTGCAGCTTCGCGCGGAGCACCTTGTGGTAGTCGCGCCCCAACGCGTAGCGCGACACGAAAGCGCTCTCGCCCTCCTCGAGGACGTCCCACGAATCGCGCGCCGCCGGCGGCGAATACGCGAGGCGCGCCGTGATGATCGACACCGTCCCGGGCACCAGCTCCGCGGGCCGCGCCCGGCGCTCGCCGTGGCGTGCCATATAATCCATCGAGCCGTGCCACCCGCGGCCCAGCCATTCGAGGAGACGCGCCTCCTCCTCGGCGAGATCGGTCCCCGCGATCGCGATCGCGTCGAAGCCCAGCTCGCGGCCCCAGCGCTTCACGCGCTCCTCGATCGTGAGTTCTTCCGCCGCGATGTGCATCCTTCGATGGTAGCGCCGAATACGTTCCTTCCCGACGAGGCGGCGACGCTCGCCCTCGGCGAGGCGCTCGCGCATTCCATCGAGCCGGGGCTCGTGATCTACCTGCGCGGCGAGCTCGGTGCGGGCAAGACCACGCTCGCGCGGGGCATCCTGCGGGGCCTCGGGCACGCCGGACGGGTCCGCAGCCCCACGTACACACTGGTTGAACTTTACGAGCTTTCGAGGTTACACTTGCATCACTTTGATTTTTATAGATTCCAAGACCCGAGGGAATGGATAGACGCCGGCTTTCGGGAGAGCTTCAACGGGCGGAACGTGAGCCTGATCGAGTGGCCGGAGAAAGCCGCGGGATCGGTGCCGCCCGCGGACCTGGAAATCACGCTCACGCCAGGCGGCTCCGGGCGCAACGCGAGCTTCACCTCGAGCTCGCTCGCCGGGCAGAAATGCCTGGCGATCCTCTCGGATCGCTTGCGGGCCCCGCCTTCGGGTTCCTCAAGTACCTGCTGATCGCCGCGGTCCTCCTCGCGGCCTATCCCGCGTTCTCCGCGGAGGCGATCCTCGCCTCGCGCGTGTGGCCCGCGCAGGAATACACGCGCGTGACGCTCGAGAGCGCGCATCCGCTGCGCCATCACTTCTTCTTCGTGGACGACCCGCAGCGGCTCGTGGTCGACCTCGAGGGCGTGGACCTGGGGCCGGAGCTGAAGGCGCTCCCGGACAAGGTCGGGAACGACGATCCGTACATCAAGGCCGTGCGGGTGGGCGTGAACCGGCCGAACGTCGTGCGCGTGGTGTTCGATCTGCGCACGGCGGTGAAGCCGTCGGTGTTCCCGCTGGCGCCCGCCGGCGAGTACAAGCACCGGCTGGTGCTGGACCTCTATCCCGAGAAGCCGGCGGACCCGCTGCTGGCGCTGGTGGCTCCCAAGGGCGATCCCATCCGCGAGATGGCGCAGGCGCCGGTGCTCGAGTCCGCGCCGGAGCCGATGGCGGCGGCCCCGCCGCTCCCCGTGGTGAAGCTCACGCCGGACAAGGCCTCGGCGGAGAAGCGCGTGCCGGAAAAACTCGCGGCCGCGGCCGGCCCGGCGCCGAAGGTCGACCGCCTCGTGATCGTCGCGATCGACGCGGGCCACGGCGGCGAGGACCCGGGCGCGCGCGGCAAGGGCGGCACCCGCGAGAAGAACGTGACGCTCGCGATCGCGCGAAGGCTCAAGGCCCGCATCGACCAGGAGCCGAACATGCGCGCGGTGATGGTGCGCGACGGCGACTATTTCATCCCGCTGGGCGATCGGGTCGCCAAGTCGCGGCGCGTGCGCGCCGACCTCTTCGTCTCGATCCACGCGGACGCCTGGGTGCGCCCGGACGCGCGCGGCTCGTCCGTCTTCGCGCTTTCCGAGCGCGGCGCCACCTCGACCGCGGCGCGCCTCCTCGCGCAGCGCGAGAACCAGTCCGACCTCATCGGCGGCGTGAACCTGGGCGTGAAGGATCCCGTCCTCGCGCGCACCCTCCTCGACCTCTCGCTCACCGCCACGATCAACGATTCGCTGAAGCTCGGGAAGGCGGTGCTCACCGAGCTGGGCGACGTGAACTCGCTCCACAAGGAGCAGGTGGAGCAGGCGGGCTTCGCGGTGCTGAAGGCGCCGGACGTGCCCTCGATCCTCGTGGAGACGGCGTTCATCTCCAATCCGGAGGAGGAGAAGCGGCTCAAGGACTCGGCGTACCAGGACCGGATCGCGGGCGCGATCCTGGGCGGCATCAAGCGCTACCTCTCGCAGAACCCGCCGCTCGCGCGCTCGCGCGTCGCGATCCGCTAGACGCGCTAGCTCGCCGCGGCCGCCTGCGGCTCCAGCGCGTTCGACTGGGCGCGCAGCATCGCGGTCGCCTCGAGCGCCGTGACGGGCCGCGAGAAGAGGTAGCCCTGGAAGGCCTCGCAATTGTTGATGCGCAGGAACTCCAGCTGCTGGCGCGTCTCCACGCCCTCCGCGATCACGCGCAGCTTCAGCCGCTTCGCCATCGCGATGATCGCCTCCGTGATGAGGCTGCTCGAGACGTCGTGCGGCACGTTCATGATGAACGAGCGGTCGATCTTCATGCTCGAGGCGGGGAGCCGCGTGAGCTGGCCCAGGGACGAGTAGCCCACGCCGAAATCGTCCACCGCGACCTGCATCCCCACGGCGCGAAGCTGCGCGAGCGTCTCGATCGACTGCTCGACGTTGCGCATGATCATCGTCTCGGTGATCTCGAGCTCGATGTGGCGCGGGTCCGCGCCGGTCTCGCGCACGATCGAGAGGAGCGTGTGCACGAGGCGGCGCGACATGAACTGGCGCGGCGAGATGTTGATCGAGATGGAGATGGGCGGCAGGCCCTCGTCCGCCCAGCTCTTCAGCTGCCGGCACGCGGTGCGGAAGACCCACTCGCCGATGGGGACGATGAGGCCCAGCTCCTCGGCCACGAACACGAAGTCCTTGGGATAGATCTCGCCCTTCTGCGGGTCGTTCCAGCGCACCAGCGCCTCCATCCCGCTGATGCGCCCCGTGGCGATGTCCACCTGCGGCTGGTAGCGCAGGAAGAACTCCTCGTTGTCGATCGCCTTCCGGAGCCGGCTCTCGATCTCCAGGCGCTTCGAGAGGAGGAAGTTGAGGTCGTTGGTGAAGAAGCGCACGGTGTTACGGCCCGCGTCCTTCGCCTGGTACATCGCATTGTCCGCGTGCTTCAGGAGCTGGTGCACGTCCGTCGCGTCGTTCGGGTAGTGGCTGATGCCGATCGAGGGCGTGACGTGGATCTCGTGCCCGCCGATCTCCACCGGGCGCGCGAGCTCCTGGAGGATCTTGTCCGCCACGACGCGCGCGTTCTCCGGGCGCTCCAGGTCCGGGAGGATCAGCACGAACTCGTCGCCGCCCTCGCGCGAGACCGTGTCCACCTCGCGGACGCACGTGATGAGGCGGCGCGCGACGTCCTTCAGGATGAAGTCGCCCGTGTCGTGGCCCAGCGTGTCGTTCACGACCTTGAAGCGGTCGAGGTCGAGGAAGAGCACCGCGACGTGGCGCTGCTTGCGGCGCGCCGCCATGATGGCCTGGTTCAGGCGGTCCTGCATGAGGCGCCGGTTGGGGAGCCCCGTGAGCGCGTCGTGGTGCGCCATGTAGTGGATCGTGCGCTCGGTGTTGAGCCTTTCGGTGATGTCCTGCACGAGCGAGGCGAAGCCGGTCACGGTGCCCGCGGCGTCCACGAGCGGCGTGTTGTACCACTCGCAATGGATGGTTCGGCCGTTCCGCGCGATGTTCACGAGCGTGGTCTTGTTGCCCTCGCCGGACTCGAGGAGCTCGCGGCACATCGATTCCATCTCCGCGCGGTCCGCCTGCGCGGCGAGGAGGGACGCGATGGGCTTCCCCAGCATCTCGTAGGAGGGGTAGCCGAAGATCGCCTCGGCGGCCGGGTTCCACGCCATCGCGTGCCCGCGCCGGTCCCACTCGACCACCGCGAGCGGCGTGCTCTCGAAGTGCATGCGCAGCTTCTGCGCGGCGACGAGCTCGCCCTGCTGCGCCTTCAGGCGCTCCGCGTGCTCCTCGACGAGCGACGCGTTCACGCGCTCCAGGCGTTGCCGCTCGCCCTCGAGCTCGGTCGTGAGGGACTCCCGCGCGCGGCGGATGCTCAACGACTCCACGAGCGCCCGGTGCACGCGCGCGTGGACGTAAGGCAGCACCATCGCGAGGACGAGGATCACCCCGGAGATGAACATCTGGTTGCGCTCGCCCGAGCGCACGAGCGTGACCGCGAGCGGGACCAGGCCGAAGAAGGCGGTGATCTTGTACGCGTAGCGGTGGGGCGCGTAGTAGGCGACCGCGCCGGTCATGAGGAGCATCACCAGCATCACGACCGACAGGCGCTGCACCATCCGCGCGGAATCGGGCAGGAGGACCGTGCCGATCGCCATCCAGCAGAGCGCCGCCAGCGCCGTGCCCAGGAGGAACCGCCGCTCCCACGAGGCCATCTCCGTGGCGGGACGAGGCTCCCGGATGAACGCCTTGTAGAGGAGGTAGCGCCCCACCGCGACGAGTGCGATCGCGACGAACCACAGGAAGAGCGCGGGGCGGGCGAGGTCCTCCCACAAGATCGCCCCCAGGATGAAGATCACGAGCAGGGTCGCGAGGTACCCCACGAGGGAGAACCGGAATAGCAGCCGGACCTGCTCCGCGTGCAGGGGGGAATCCGCGGCCGCGCCATCGTCCTCCGATGCGCGCGCCGCGGGCGTATGCGGGGGTGTCATTCCGTCCTCGTCAGGGCGGTAGCCTGTGGCGGGGCCAGTGTAACATTGACCGTGGCCCAGATCCGCAACCTTCCCGAGCTCCTGGTGAACCAGATCGCCGCCGGCGAAGTGGTCGAGCGGCCCGCCTCCGCCCTGAAGGAGCTCCTCGAGAACAGCCTCGACGCGGGCGCACTTTCGATCGCGGTGGACCTGGCCGAAGGCGGCGTCCGGCGCCTGCGGGTGGCGGACGACGGGGCGGGCATCGAGCCCGAAGACCTCCCCCTCGCGGTCGCCCGCTTCGCGACCAGCAAGATCGCGACGCTGGAGGACCTCGAGCGCGCGGCGACGCTGGGCTTTCGCGGCGAGGCGCTCGCGTCCATCGGGGCTGTCGCGAGGCTTTCGATCGTGAGCCGCCGGCCCGGCGAGCGCCATGCGTGGCGGATCGCCTGCGAGGCGGGCGTGATGTCCGTGCCCGAGCCGGCAGCGCTCACCTCCGGGACGACGGTCGAGGTCGAGGACCTCTACTTCAACACGCCGGCGCGCCGCAAGTTCCTGAAGAGCGAGGCGACCGAATTCGGGCGCTGCGACGAGGCGTTCTCGCGGATCGCCCTCTCGCGTCCCGGCGTCGCCTTCTCGCTCGCGCACAACGGCCGGAAGAACGCCCATTTCCCGCCGGAGGACGCGCGCCGGCGCGCCGCGCGGATCCTGGGCGAGGACTTCGCGGCCTGCGCCGTGGAGGTGCGCTCGGAATCGGCGCGGCTGCGGGTCGACGGCCTCGCCGCCGCCCCCGGGTTCACGCGCCCGAACCGCGAGGCGCAGTACCTCTTCGTGAACGGCCGGTTCGTGCGCGACAAGGTGGCGGCGCACGCGATCCGCGAGGCCTACGCGGACGTGCTCCACCACGACCGGCATCCCGCGTACGTGCTCTTCCTCGAGATCGACCCCGCGCTCGTCGACGTGAACGTGCATCCCGCGAAGAGCGAGGTGCGCTTCCGCGAATCGAGCGCGGTCCACCAGTTCGTCTTCCACGCGCTCTCGCGCGCCCTGGCCGCGCCGCTGGAAAACGGGGAACGGGCGAAAACCGGGGACAGACCACCATTTCCGCTGGCCGCGGGAGCGGACTCCCCGCTCGGAAATAGTGGTCTGTCCCCGATTTTCGCGAGCCAGTCGAGCTTCTCCATGGCGCAGCCCACCGCGGCGTACGAGACGCTCTTCGCCGCGGCGGTGGCGGACGAGCGGCGGCTCGCGACGAGTGCGCCCGAGGCGCCGCCCGCGCTGGGCTATGCGCTGGCGCAGCTCCACGGCGTCTACATCCTCGCGCAGAACTCCGCGGGGCTCGTGGTGGTCGACATGCACGCCGCGCACGAGCGCATCGTCTATGAAGGCCTCAAGGCGGCGCTCGACGCGGCCGCGCTCCCGTCCCAGCCGCTCCTGGTGCCGATCGCGATGACGGCGACGCCGGAGGAAGTCGAGGCCGCCGCCGACGGCCGCGCCGAGCTGGAAAGCCTGGGCTTCGACGTCGCCGCGGGCGGGCCGCGCGAGCTCGTGGTCCGGGCGGTGCCCTCGCTCCTCGCCGACCTCGATGCCGCGGGACTCCTGCGCTCCGTGCTGGGCGAGATGCGCGAGTTCGGCGCGAGCCGCGTCTTGGTGGAGCGCCGGAACGAGCTCCTCTCGACGCTCGCCTGCCACGGCGCGGTGCGCGCGAACCGCAGCCTCACGATCCCGGAGATGAACGCGCTCCTGCGGCAGATGGAGGCCACGGAGCGCGCGGGAAGCTGCAACCACGGGCGTCCCACATGGTTCCAGTTCGCGATGGCGGACCTCGACCGGCTCTTCATGCGGGGGCGGTGAAGGCGGTCTTCGTCCTGGGGCCCACGGCGAGCGGGAAGACGGCCGTGGCGCTCGCGCTCGCCGCGCGCTTTCCGGCGGAGATCGTGAGCGTCGACTCCGTGCAGGTCTACCGCGGCATGGACGTAGGCACCGCGAAGCCGGATCGCGAGGCGCTCGGCCGCGTGCCGCATCACCTGATCGACATCCTGGATCCCACCGAGGCCTATTCGGCGGGGCGCTTCCGCGCCGACGCCCTGCGCCTCGTGGCGGCGATCCACGCGCGCGGCCGCGTTCCCATCCTCGCGGGCGGAACGATGCTCTACTACCGCGCGCTCGCGGGCGGGCTCGCGGACCTGCCTTCCGCGCAGCCGGAGATCCGCGCCGGGATCGAGCGGGAAGCCGCGGCTCGCGGGTGGCCCGCGCTCCATGCGGAGCTCGCGACCGTGGATCCTGCCAGCGCCGCGCGGATCGAGCCCACCGACGCGCAGCGGATCCAGCGCGCGCTCGAGGTCCACCGGCACACCGGCCGCGCGCTCTCGGAGCACCATGGCGACGCGCCCGCGGAGCCGCCGGCCTTCGAATCGCTCGCGATCGCGCTCGAGCCCGCGGAGCGCGCGGTCCTCCACGCGCGCATCGCCGCGCGCTTCCGCGCCATGCTCGCGGCGGGCCTGGTGGAAGAGCTGGAGGCGCTGCGGACCCGATACCGGCTGGACGCGAGCCTTCCCTCGATGCGGTCGGTGGGTTATCGGCAGGCGTGGGACACGCTCGAGGGCCACGCGCCGCCTGCGACGCTCGAGGCGCGCGGGATCGCGGCCACGCGCCAGCTCGCGAAGCGCCAGCTCACGTGGCTCCGCGCGATGGCGGGCGTCGAGCGCTACGACGCGCTCAGCCCGGACCTCGATCGCGCGGCGACGGAGCGCGTCGCGCGCTTCCTCGGAGCCTGACCCCGCCTAGTCGTTGCCGTGATACTTGAAGCTCACGTTGAGCTTCGCGCGGTAGATGAGCTGGCCGCCCTCGATCTTCATGTCGAGCTTGTCGACCTCGGCCACGCGCAGGTCCCGCAGCGTGCGCGAGGCGACCATCACCCCGTTCTTCGCCGCGTCCGCCCACGACGTCTTGCTCGTGCCCACGATCTCGACGAACTTGTAGACGACGTGCTCGTCGCCGCCCTTCTTCTTGCCCTTTTTCGCCATGGCGTCCTCCCGGGGATGGAAAGCCGGCGGAGCGCCGGCCTCGCGGCCAATATACCGCGCTTCGCGCGCGGCTATTTTCCCGGCCGCGCCTTCGTGACGGCCGTCTGCGCGCCGCCCTCCGAGAACGTCACGTCGAGGACGTCGCCCGCGGCGAGCCCCGCGCTCGAGCGGCGCACGTGCCCGGCCGCGTCGCGGACGATGCTGTAGCCGCGCGCGAGGACCTGCGTGGGGTCGAGGTGCCCCAGCGAAGCGCCGAGGGCCGCAAGGTGGCGCGAGCGCTCGGACGCCGCCCGCGATGCGCCGCCCGCGAGCCGCCGCGCGGCCCGGGCGATCTCGCGCCGCGCCGCGGCGAGGTCCGGCAGCGCGCGCTCGAGCCGCCTCGCATGCTGCGCGAGGCGCTCGCGGTCGTGCGCGATGCGCTGCGCCGGCGTGAGGAGCCGCCGCGCGGCGCCGTCCAGGCGCTGGCTTCCGTTCTCGACGATCCGGCGCAGGTCCCGGGCGAGGCGCCGGCGCTCGGCGGCCAGGTGCTGCTGCAACGCCGCGCGATCCGGGCTCGCCGCCACCGCCGCCGCCGTGGGCGTGGGCGCGCGCAGGTCCGCCACGAAATCGGCGATGGAGAAATCGGTCTCGTGCCCCACGCCGCTCACGACGGGAAGCCGCGAGGCGAAGATCGCGCGCGCCACGACCTCCTCGTTGAAGGCCCACAGGTCCTCGAGGCTCCCGCCGCCCCGGCAGACGATCAGCACGTCGCATTCCGCGCGCGCGTTGGCCGCCGCGATGGCGCGCGCCACCTGGGCGCCCGCCCCTTCGCCCTGGACCTGCGCGGGATAGATCACGACGGGCACCATCGGCGCGCGGCGAGCGAGCGTGGTGAGCACGTCCCGCAGCGCCGCCGCCGCGGGCGAGGTCACGATGCCGATCCGCCGGGGGAAGCGCGGAAGCGAGCGCTTCCTCGCCGGCTCGAAGAGTCCCTCGGCGTCGAGCTTCGCCTTCAGCTTCTCGAAGGCTTCGTAGAGCGCGCCCAGGCCGGCCTTGCGGATCTCCTCGACCGCGAGCTGGTAGTTGCCGCGCGCCTCGTAGAGCGTGACGCGCGCGAGCACCTCGACCCGGAGGCCCTCCTCCGGCTTGAAGTCCAGGAATTGCGCGCGCGCCCGGAACATGGCGCATTCGATCTGCGCGGACGGATCCTTGAGGCAGAAGTACCAATGCCCGGAAGCCGCCCGCTTGACGTTCGAAAGCTCGCCGGACACCCACAGCATCTCGAACTGGTTCTCCAGCAGCGCACGGACGCGGTGGTTCAGCTCGGAGACCGTGAGGACGGGGGCGATGCCGGGAAGCTCGAGGCTCATGGGGGTCGGAGAGGGAGAAAGCGTTACGTAGGACGATACGAAAACGGGTCGTAGGACAAAAGGAAATCGCGCGTAGGACTTCGGGAAAGCGCGATTCTCCGGGGCGTAGGCCCCGGGCGACTATCCACCGCCCCTCTGGCGGAGGGGGCTTTCCGGGGCGTGGCTCGCGTGCAGCCCGTTCACCAGAGGGGAACAATTCATAAGTCCTTGATCCCGATGCTGAATCACCTGCCGCTCAAAATTTGAGCGGAAAAAAGAAAAGCCTTTCCGCAAGGCCACTTGGCGACGGTGCCGAAACTCGGTCCACAGGGTTATCCACAGCCTCTGTGGATGATTCGC